>SVMB01000022.1 GCA_015067675.1 Oscillospiraceae bacterium | reverse complement strand
CCTTAGCTGTGCTACCGTCTATCAAAACACCCAAGACAAATATAACGCCGATAAAGGCAGAAGGAGATCAAAATGAATCAGTCCAAATATCCCAACAACGACTCCTTTGTCCACCAATTTTGCAACATTGGGTTCAGTGAAAATAATCGCTTTGTTTTTCATTTTAATCAACCTCCTTTCTTTCCATTCTATCTTATTGACAGGATGAAATAAATACAGTATCCTATATGTATACATATAAAATCCTATACTAAACAGAGGTGTTTTCTTTTTGATTAATACAAATTTGTATAGCGACTTTTGTTTCCTAAAAGTCACTTTCAACAAATATCATTACACTGATAATCGTATAGGTTCACCATATCATTACTTTGCCTATATGGAAAAAGGCACCGCAAGAATAGTTACAAAAGATAAAACTATTTCGATAAAAGAAGGAGACATTTTTTACATCCCCAAAAGTTTAGGTTACCAATCATATTGGTACGGGAATGAAGAAGTGGCTTTTTTTCATATGGATGTAATAATCTCTTTGCCTCTGACGCAAAAGCTTTAGATCTACAGGTTATCAAATCTCCCGCAGAAACAGCGAATCAACTAAAAACAATTCCCACAGACGGGACAAGAATCAAAATAAGAGACATCGGCTTATTTTTCAGCACAGTTGCAGAACTATTGCCGCATATGGAAAAAGAATTTGTTTCAAACTCAAACGACGCGTTAACAAATGCGAAAGACTATTTATATTCAAATCCTTTCTGTTCCAACAGTCAGCTAGCACAGATGTGTAAAATAAGTGTTCCATACCTTTACAAAATTTTTAAGCAGATCGAAAAAGAAACACCTAATTCTTATCGCCAAAAGGTAATGTGTGACAAGGCAAAAGATCTTCTTAGAGCAACAGATTTTTCAATCGAGGAAATCAGTAGAATGTTGGAATTCAGCTCTTCTGGATATTTTCGAACAATATTCAAAAAACACATTGGTATGACTCCCATAGAATATCGCAAACTTTTTTACTTTTAGATTCAACCACAAAAAACAAGGACATTGCAATACCGTCAGTTGAACTGACGGTATTGTAATGCGCAGGGGAGTTAATGCCTCGGCCGTCCTCTTCACCCAAACAGAAAAGGAGTCACCGTTTTGGTGACTCCTTTTCACGTGCGGATGCATCCGTCTCCCGCTTTTCTCCCAACCTTCCCACATTCTTCTTGGCCAGTTCGCTGGCAGCTTTGCGGCGGTTTTCGTCATAGGGTGCTGTCAGTTTGAAACCGAAGCGCCCCTTGCTGACTTCAAAGGTCACACAGCCGTTTCCGTCATCGTCGATCAATCGGCACTCGGAGGGATATTTCCCGGCAAACTCTGTGAGCCTGTTTTTGAGTGCGGTATTGTAGGTGCAGACCTCGATCATGCTGTCTGCTTCGTTAAAATAGATGTTGGTTGCCTTCTGTTTCTTGGAAAGACCTGTTCTCATAAAACCTCCTGCTTTTCACGGTTTTTTCCCGGCTCATCACCTGTAAAAGTGGACGGATTTTTGGATAGAAAGCGCCCAAATGATGTGCGGTACGATTTGGACGCTTCCATTTGGAAACTTGCGCTTTTTCCAGCTCAACACGGGAATCAGCGGGCATCGTCCCTTGTAGGTGTTTTTCCTCTGTGGTGTGAGAAGTAAGACCACAGATTGTTGCGGGAAATTACATCCTCATAGGTGCGGAGCCTGCTTCGGAGACGGTCGTTTTCCTGCTCCAGATCCGCTGTGCGGAGCTTGCCCGGACAGATTTGTATTCGGACAATTCCTTGGTTGCTGCCGCCAGCTTTGCTTTCAAATCGGCAATCATCCTGTTGGCGGCATCCAGCATTTTCTGCAGTTTTGATTCTTTCTTCTCCTGCGTGATGTGTTTCTTTGCCGCTGTGATGACCATATTGAAATCATCCTTGTCTACTGTGACCTTGTTGCCGAGCAATGTGGGCTTGGCTTCGATCTCGTCTATCCGTTTGAGATCAAGTTTTTGCTTTTGGATTCGTTCCTTGGTCTTGTCCAGTTTCTCGCTTTCCCTGGCGTGAGCTTCCTGCAACTCTGTAATCTCAGACTGTATCTCCGTTTTTGTTTCCTGCAGTTCGCTGAGCCTTTCCTGTTCCTTCATCACCTTAAACTGGGTGATCGTAAGATGCTCTTCCGTATTCCCACGTTCACCGCGCTCTACGTCGGGGTATCCCGCGTTGCGCATATATTGGAAGAATGCATCCTGCAGCATCGAGTAGGACTTTTTCAGAATCGGCTTACCGTTCTTTTGAAACAGGGGATTCCCTTCTGCATCCACAGCCGGTTTGGATTCCCATTTCTTACTACTGCTGACCTGCATGATCCTTTCTTTCACTGTACCGACCAACGAAGGATCTTTGCAGCGCTTTGTCCAGAGGATCTGCTTCTCCACCACAGGTACATACACGACGTGCAGATGGTAGTGGTACACATCTTCGCCAAGTGCTTCTGACATAGCGCGGTTCCGTTCGTCTGCGTGCATGACTGCCGAGAGAATATACTGCTCACCGCCGATGATCTGTACGGCAGCCTTGTAGGCATCTTCATAGAACTGCTTTGCAAATGCATATCCGCCGTGGTTGTAGAAGTAAGCGGAGTTGACGTCGAACACCAGCTCGCAGTAGTGGTCGGCGTCCGGTTTCAGACCACGGGTGGAGATCGTTCCGTCTGCAACCATTTGGGAAAACATCTCTGCATAGCCTGCGGTCGGAGTTTTGTAGTGTACGTTCATCAGGGTACGTTCGGGGATGATATCCGGGTTTGCGTAGATATCTTTTTCCCGTTCGTTGTGCTTTTGGGTCTTTCCGATATCGGATTCCTTTAGCTTAACGTTTCTTACAATGGTGCGGTCAATTCCGTCGTTTCTCGCCATAGAACTCCTTTCTCGGTAGGGGTACTCCCGTAGGAGGAAGCACTTCTGCGGAAGTGTAATAACCTACTATGACACGTTCATCCATGGGATGCAAAGTGCCGTGGGCTGCCTGCGGGCAGGGGGAGAGTATGCGGCTTCTGCGGAAGCCTCTGCCGTGGCTCGCAGGAGGCTCCTCTCCTGCAAAATCACGGCGTGAGCGACAGCCTTTCTGCAACTGAATTTGCTTCTATGTTGCCGCCCACTCAGCAGAGAAGATTTTGAAAATCCTCTCTGCCATCCATCTCCAAATCTGCGGATTTTCGATGGGGGACGGGAGATGCGAGAACTGCGCAGGAAATGCAATAAATGCACTATATTCCTGCTTACGCTGCGTCAGGATTTATGAAGATCCTCACGTCCGGAGGTCTGCCAATAGTCTGACGTTCAGGCTCTTCCATACGGAGATATCCATGTCCTTCAAGGAGTTCCAGAGTCGGAATAATTTCCTCCGTTTTTTTGAAGAACTTACCCCTGCACATCTGAAACAACTCAGATCGTTTTATCTCGTATACCCTTGTCTTTTTCAATTTGGCCATTACGAATTTTGCTTTCTGGATACTGAGATCGGTTCCCATCACAGAATAAGCATAGGCAGAATGGGCCAGAAAATATTTACCTATCCTGATTGCCCTATGCATAGTTGAGGCAGACACTTCAAAGTCTCCTTCTTCCATTTCTGCTCCGTGAAGTAACCCCGCTATTCTAAGGACTGCACCGATATATTTGCTTGCCCAGTCAGAAATGGCCTGTCCCTCTCCTGCCAGAAACTTTTCGTGTTCCTGAAAGTAGTTAGCCATCAATTCGAAGGCTTTCTCGGAGAGGGACAGTGTCTGTATTTCGTCATTACACGGCATCGCCATCAGGCGAAAGATCAGCTTTCGATACTCTTCACTGATTTCTGTAGGGACAGCAGGTGTTCTGAATGTGCGGCAACCAATGCGGGATGGAGGCGAGGAGTAGAGGAAACGAGCAATCAATCCCCTACCTGTCATCGTTGTGTTGGACATGATCTCATCCAGTACGCTGGGTTGAATAGATAAGATGGCAGACAACGCCGGATGAAGAATACATTCAGAATCACGAGTCATCCGATCCACGTAAATGGAATCTCCGCAATGTCCTTTCAGCCAGATATCAATATTGGCTTTATTTGAGTATCTTCCTGCCATAATATCAAAGATTCCTCCCTCGGTTGATATCACCGAGAATATTCCTCCGTTGGCTGCCATCAGGCTAGTCAGAGCTTCACTTGAGCAGTCATCCGCGAAGAAGCGAACCGGCTTTATTTCCGGCAGATTCTCAAGTTCTTCCTGCAGCTGCCGCAGTTCTGTTTTAACATCAGAGTTTTCTGCCCGTTCCAGTTTCTTTTGCAGGCCCGAGATCTGTCTTTCCAGAGATTCGCGCTGTAATCGGTTTTCCCGAACCTCAGAACTGCGGGCTTTGTTATATTCCTGCTCATATTCATACAGGTATTTCGTCATATCTCTCATCACACTCGACTTACGTTCACCGGGAGCCGCAATCACCACGGTATACAGACTCAGCGGTTCACAATAATCCGGTGTGCCTTCTATCTGCAGCTTACCTTGCAGGCAGATTGCCAGGACCCCCAAGCTGATCACAGCAACCATATCCGGCGCTGTCTGGCTGTGCTCTACAACAGCATCGACGTATCTTCGAATAACTTCCGGTAATGCATCCACAGGAAATGGAGGAAGATCATTCCAATGTGGTGTCAATGGAATCAACGGCAGAAACTCTGACCGCTGTTCCTCTTTCGGAGTATATACATCTTTGCAGTTATCGATCGCTTTCCGAATGGTTAACGCACCATAAGTCGTTCCTGACTGTGGACGATCCCATTTGTCTCTCATCAAACCTGATTGGCGAAACAATTCGTCCATTTTATCAGCGTCTTTTCCGGTCCAGAAAGCCAGATGATTACAAAGAGCCATATCTGCTTCGGAGTGGGATTCATAGTCTGTTGTTGATCCTTTCCAAAGAGCTGAAAAAGCTTCACCATTCCTGCTTTCCTTTGCCAATCGTAACATTGCTTCGATGTCCGTCGGTGTTTTTGCTGCATTTATTGCATTTGTTGACTCAGATTCAGGCCTGACCATATACCGTTCCAACATAACCTGCAGTTCCTTCGATCGATCGCCGAATTCATAGGATTCACAGACATTTCCAGTCACAGTCACATATTTGTTTGTTGCTCCCGCTACATATACTTCAATCCCTAATTGATGGTTCATAATATTGAATCGTTTTGTATCGTATTGAAAATCATCAGCACGAAAGAATATGTGCAATCCGTTTCCGCTCGGGCTGTACTCTGTGTAGCTGTGCATCAAATGCACGATCTCAGCTGCCGTTTCACTGTAAAAACCACTGTCTGTCACACAGTTGTCCAGATCGATGGCACATATCCCGTTAATGATTCCAATACCAATGCCATCATAGTTCTTACTTTTCACTGCGATATCATAAGGTACGAAACTTCGAGGATCATTACTTCGTGCTCCCCTACCCGTATCCGGTTGATACGGTACTTTCGTACGTCTACCGTTTCTCTCCTCATACCGCCAACAGCAGAATAAACCATTTTTCACCATATTGTCAGGTAATACCGTCAATTCGAAATTTCCTCCTAAAGCTCGTTGTATTTGGCAGCTGCCGCGATACACAATTACGGTCAAACGATAGTAGCGCGGCAACTACCGCTGCGACTGCCTTAATAGTTCTCATCTGCGAGGATGAGAACTATTTCTTTACGTCATTTCCGGCTGAAAGTATCCGATTTCTTCCCACACCTTTCGATCAGGGCAATAATAGCTGTATTCATTGGAATGATCCAGTTTGATAGCCACCCCAAATTTGAGAATTCCCTTCTGCAGACCAACCCGCACATACTGCGCGTCTTTGTGCATTGCAGCAGCAATCTCAGTTATGGGAACATTCCGTCCGGTGAAAGGTGGTAGTTCGATATACAACTTTTTATCCATGGCACTTTACCTCCGCGTTTAATATGAACTTTCAATTCGTATTTCATTATACATTACTCAGCTCATTTTGTCAACACATAATGCGACTTATTTTTTCGTATTGCGTTCTTGCAATTCGTAATGCAATGTGATACAATACACGTGAGGTGATGAAAATGAGCAGTAACCCTGCCGGAATTGGCGAACGAATCAAAATGGCTCGCAAGGCAGCCAAATTGAGTCAGACCGAACTTGCCAGACGGCTTGACAAAACAATGCGTACTGTCCAGAAATATGAAAGCGGTGAAATTGAACCCTCTATAGCGATGATCAACGCCATTGCCAAAGAGCTTGATGTATCGCCGGCTGACCTGATTGGTTACAGAAAGCCTGAGATCCAGCTGGATACCTTGTCTGACGTGATCGCAGTGCTCTACCAACTCAACAAGAAAGCTGGTTTACGCTTTGAGATCGATGTTCAGCGTCCGCCCGCAAGCGTGGAATGGAGCTGTTCCCTGCGTTTCAACGGGAATGACCACTCTGCGGACATAAATTCCACGGTTTGTCTGCTTCTTGAAAACTTCCGTGACGAACGCGAGAAGCTGGAAACTTACTGGACAGACCAGGCAGCGTTCGATCTCTGGGTAGAAAAAGAATTGGCCTATTACGCAGATGTAAAGCTGTCCGATCGGGAAGAAGTCATGCTGACACAGATGGAACGCCTCCAGCGCCGTAATGAACTTGATCGTCAGATTCTGGAAGAAATGAGAAAGGCCGCCGAAGAAAACGGCAGCCCTGAATAACAGTGATCGTACATACCCGATCAATTTTTGAAGTCACTGGGAGAAAGGAAGTTTGAGATCGTTTGAGATTACCCAATGGATTTGGCAGCGTCAAAAAAATGTCCGGAAAACGAAGAAGACCATGGATCGTACAGAAAACAGTTGGCTGGGATTGGGATGAAGTCAATGATAAACCCATCCAGAAACTTGTAACCATCGGGTACGCGGCAACGAGGTCCGAAGGTTTACAAATGCTTGCAGATTATCACAACAATCCATTTGATGTCACAGCATCCAAGATCACTTTCCAAGAAATCTACGAACGTTGGTCGAAGGAAAAGTACCCGACAATCTCTGCATCCAACATTAAGGGGTACGAAGCGTCCTACCGAGTATGCACCTCTCTTTACAGCAGAATATTCAAGGAGCTAAAACTCGCCGACCTTCAGCATGTGATCGATACCTGCGGCAAAAACTATCCCACTCTAAAGAAAGTAAAGGTTCTGTTCAGCCAACTGTATGACTACGCCATGAAAAACGACATCTGCAATAAAGATTACGCCGAATTTGTGGATATCGTCAAGTTCAAGGACAAAAATCCCGATCAACGCAGTCATAACAAGTTTTTTAAAGAAGAAGTGCAGCGACTTTGGGAACTTGCAGATGATCCGTACTATCAGATTATCCTGATGCTGATCTATAACGGATGCCGGATTACTGAATTCCTCGATCTGAAGAAGGAGAATGTCCATTTGGACAAACAATACTTCGATGTGATCGCAAGTAAGACGGAAAACGGTTTGCGCAAAGTTCCCATTGCCGACAAAGTGCTTCCATTTTACAAGGCATGGTTTGAAGGCTCATCTTGCGAATACCTTCTCCATACCCCGGACCAGAAGCACTTTGATTACAGGAACTATTATGACAGCTATTTTACCCCACTCATGGAGCAAATCGGATTTGACCATAAGCCCCATGACACAAGACACACCTGCATCTCCATGTTGTCAGAAGCACATGTAGATCAGACCACAATCAAGAAGATCGTTGGGCACTCCGGTGCCATGACGCTCACCGAACGTGTCTACACCCATCTGGATATTGAAACCCTGGTGGATGCGATCAACAGGATATAAGACTATAATGAAAACAATGAAAAAAGCAGGAGATGCACTCCTTGCGGAGACATCTCCTGCTAAACAAGCTTATGCTTGGTCTGCGCTATTTGCTACTTGTGTGCTACTTACTTGCTACTTACGCAATACCAAGTACGAACACACAGCGCATCAAAAAGTTCGATTTTCATACAAAGCAGCGCGTTGAAGCGTGCTGAAACGCAATGAAAAGTAAATTTTGAAAACTGCGTTTAGCGCTTGGAGAACTGAGGCGCACGACGGGCGGCCTTCAGACCGTACTTCTTGCGCTCCTTCATACGAGGATCGCGGGTGAGGAAACCAGCCTTCTTCAGGATGGGACGATACTCGGCATTGGCCTGCAGCAGGGCGCGGGACAGACCATGACGGATAGCGCCGGCCTGACCGGTGACGCCGCCGCCGATGACGGTAGCTTCGATATCGAACTGGCCCAGGGTCTCGGTAGCGTTCAGGGGCTGACGGACGATGAGCTTCAGGGTATCCAGACCAAAGTAGGTCTCGATGTCACGATTGTTGATCGTGATCTTGCCGGTGCCGTTGGGATACAGGCGAACGCGAGCGACGCTGCTCTTTCTGCGGCCGGTGCCGTAAAAATAAGGTTTCTTACTCTGATACATCTATTTCGCCCTCCTGCTTATTTCTCGACCCAAACTTCGGGCTTCTGAGCCTGATGGATGTGCTCGGCGCCCTTGAAGATCTTCAGGCGGCTCATAGCGGTACGGCCGATGTGGTTAGAGGGCATCATGCCGCGAACGGCCAGCATCATGGCCAGCTCGGGCTTCTCAGCCATCAGGGTGTTGTAACGAACTTCCTTCAGGCCGCCCGGATAACCGGAATGGGTGCGGTAGAACTTCTGCTCAGCCTTGCGGCCGGTCAGAACGGCTTTCTCGGCATTCAGGATGATAACGAAATCACCGGTGTCCACATGGGGGGTGAACTCGACCTTGTGCTTACCGCGCAGCAGAGCAGCGGCGGTGGCGGCGGTGCGGCCCATGGGCTTACC
The DNA here is from genome assembly GCA_015067675.1 of Oscillospiraceae bacterium. Taxonomy (GTDB): domain Bacteria; phylum Bacillota; class Clostridia; order Oscillospirales; family QAMX01; genus SIG502. The sequence continues at coordinate 34,056 of SVMB01000022.1, read as the reverse complement.
AGCGGCATCCAGAATGTACCACTTACGATTTATGGCTTCAGCTTTGGCCATATAAGTAGACATTGTGCTTCCTCCGATGGTTTTGATAATTTTTAGTGCGGATCACGGCGTATGGCCGTGTCTCTTCAACCTAACAGGTGATATTGTATCACAGAAGTTCAGGCTTGTCAATACCTTTCTTCAAATATTTTAATCTGTTTTTTGAGTGCTCCCGTTTTCTCGTTCTAGCTCTCGTTTTCTCGCGTTTTCACAAACTGTCCTTGAAGATTTTTTCTTAACCATTTCCCAATTCACTACTGCGGGCAGCAATCTTCCTGCAATAGCCCGGATGAACAGACCGTAATCTCCGATACCGCGAACATCAATGAGCCGATATCCACTTTTCCGAAGAAAAAAACGGCTCAGAGAACCGGAGTGCCGCCCCAGTCTGTGAGCCGTTTTTTGCTCTTATCGTTTTTCCCTGATCTCTTTTTCCATCTGCTCAAGGGAGCGTTTGGTTTCTCCGTTCTTCCATTCCGCATAATCGCGGTTGAACGCATATTCCATGGTCGGCTCATAGCCGATGCTGCTGTCTTCTTCCCAACAGGTCAGTGCCAGCGCCACGTTTTCCGTTTCCGCCGCCGCAATGTCCCGAAGGAACTGCGCCAGGCCTTCCACTGTTGTATCGGTGACGCCGATAGCTTTGTAAAGCTCATCTTCCATCGGAATTTCCCGCCCTTCAAGGAGAGCCTTGAGCATCTGCTTACCAATAGCCCAACCGATCACGTGGCCGGTTGTAACGTAGGTGCAGGTAAGATATCTGGCCACAGCTGCCTGGCGGGAGATTTCGCTGCCGTATGCTGCCCCCAGTTCCTGCAGAGCGTCCTGCTGCAGTGCAAGACCCCGCCTGAAATAATCCGTAACCAGCTGTACACGGCTGTACCGAAGCAGAGTTTTCCGAGGATTGGGCAGTACCTCATCGCCATATTCGGGGAACCAGATAGCAAAGCCGCCGTGAGTTGCCCAATCGTCTCTGGGAGGCTGCATCTCTTCTGTTTTCTGGTTATACAGCAGAGGATATGAGGAACCGCAGCGGTAAGGACCGCACTGATCCACACTGGATGCGACCACATACGTGATTCCCTCACTGAACAGCCGCCAGGCCTCCAATATCTTCTGCCACTGATCTCCCCAGTCTCTGCGTGCAATCTGTTCCAGCATGAGAGAATTGGGGATGCCGTTTGTCATGAAAGCGTTGCGTGCAAACTGGGTCAGGAAAGATGGCAGCCATCCATAATGATGGTCTTCCATCAGTCCCGCCAGACCGTATTTTTCATGAGATTCACAGAGTGCTTCAAACCGCTTCTGCCACTGCTGTGGAACGGGCAGATAGGGCGCAGAACCGTTATCCCAAGTCCGTCCACCGGTATTGCACATGGTGTACAGTCGGATTCCCAGTTCGCTGGCCCGCTCTGCTTCGTCCACAAAGACGCAGGACGGACCTGCAAAGGAGATGGAATAGTCGTCGATTCTGTACGGTTCTCCGTTCTGACCGACAAAGATTTCCCACATATCAAAGGTCACAAGCAGAGAGATATCCCGCGGCAGGTTATCGATCAGTGCAAGGCGATCCTTTTTGTCAACCTTGCCCCAGTTATAGCTCCAAAACACCAAATCCGCTTCCGGGTTATACTGTCTGATGATATCCCGGACCAGGGTAACCATCTGGGGATAGTCCGAACACGGGAACCAGCCGGGAGACGGGCGGCGCTCATCCTTGGGCTTTAACTGAATCCGGATTCCGCTGGTACGGGGATCTTTGGACGGAAATTCAAAGCATTCACCGACCAGAATGACACCTTTCAGCCCCGGACAATTCCGAAACAGCTTTCCAAAGGAAGCCTCATAATATTCGGCCGCACCAGGATCATCCGGATGCATATCGCAGATCATCTCGCTGTATGCATAGACATCCAGACCATATCCGGCGGCCCGCCATACCAAATTGGCAAAGTCGCAGTACTGCCGCCCCGAACCTTCCCAAAGCGCTTCGGGATCTGCAAACCCATGGAGAACAGAATCCGGGTGTCCGACGAATACGATGATGGCGTCCATCCCGCTGTGGGTGCAGGCCTCCAGATAATTGTCCGGAAAGGTGTCCAGTTCCACGCCTGAATGGGTCATGCGAGGAGAGAACAACGGTGCATGTTCGATGTCTTCCAACACCAGTGCAGCTTCACCGCGGATGCGCATACATTCTTCCAGATAGTATACACCCTGCGCCATTCCCCGTTCGGTTTTGCCAACGATACGCACGGTATCTTCGGTAACGGTGATCCAGAACGCACCTGCCATGGCGGAAGGAACTGCATCGGCGTCCACGGTCAGAACAATCTTCCCGGCAGATGCACTCTGCCATTCTGAAAGATCCTCCACTCTGCGCAGGCGCAGAGACAGATCAAAAGCATCATTGAAAAAACGCACCAGATCGCCGGTACAGTACCGGATCAGCCGCGCCTCGGCGCTCACGGCATCGGCACAGAAAGGAGCAATGATCTCCCATGTCTCGTCAATCCGGCAGGGCGCAGAGGTGAGCTCTGCATTGATGTTGGGTGTAAGACGCGGTGTATAGTTAAAATCCTGATTACGGAAGCTGTAATTATGAGGAACGGTATACATACTTTACTCCTTTTTCCGTCACTCCCGGACGTGCTCAGCGATGCAGGCAATACGCCACCCAATCGTTGTCCTGACGGCGCTCGCAGACGGTAAATCCGCCGGCTTCCAGGGCACTTCTTACATCCTCGGCGCGGCTGCCGATGATACCGGAGACGATCAGATGACCGTCAGCTTTGAGCCAGCGGTCAAAGAGAGGCGTCATGGCGATAAGCACGTCTGCCACGATATTGGCGGCGATCACGTCGTATTTTGCGTCCCCCAGAGACGCTGCCAGCGCATCATCTCCCAGCACGTTGCCGCAGAGAGCGGTGTAGGCGGTAAAGCCGTTGCGCTCCATGTTCTCGCCTGCGGTCTTGACCGCAGCTTCGTCGATATCCACAGCCGTCACATGCTGCGCGCCGCACAGGAGCGCCGCTACCGCCAGGATTCCCGAGCCGCAGCCCATATCCAGCGCCTCGGCGCCTTCCTTTACCACGCCTTCCAGTAAGCCGATACACAGCTTCGTCGTCTCATGGGTACCCGAACCAAAGGCGTTGCCGGGGTCGATCTCCAGCACATGGCGTCCTTCGGTGTCGGGACAATCCTCCCAGGAGGGCTTGATGAGGAATTTCTCGCCGACCTTCAGCGGCTTGAAGAAGCGCTTCCAGTTATTCGCCCAGTCCTCATCCTTCACCTGATTGAGAACGAGCTCCAGACGGCCGAAGTCCTCGCCGGAGGCCTTGAGCTTCTCAACCGCCTCAGTCACCATCGCCAGCTGCTCCACGCCCTGATCGTTGTCGGGCAGGTAGATCTTGACGTTGGACTCCGCGTCACGCTTACTCATCAGGCTTTCATCCACATAGTCCCAGTGGGGCGTGACTTCCGTGATAAACTCTTCAAAATCCGCCGCATCTTCGATGACAAATCCGTTGATGCCAAGGTCGTTGAGCATCAGCGTCAGCGGCTCGATTCCCTGTGTTGTCGTATAGATTGTGACCTCTCTGTATTCCATTTTGCTCTTCCTTTCACCGTCTTGATTCTGGAAAAATCTGTAATATTTATTTTACAAAAATTCCTCTTGCATTTCTGCGGATTATGTTCTATTATGTGCATAGAGCCCACTACACACATTTTCAGGAGGACTAACTTATGCGTATCTCATTCACCGAACTCCGGCAGCGTTTGCGAGAATTCGGCAGTGCCGGAGACGAAATGGCCGTCACCCGCGGTAAAATCATCATGGAAAATGCCGCAAACGGCATCGCCGCAAACCTTGCCGGCGGCAGCTTTTTCACCGGTTTACTGCTGTTCCTCAACGCATCTACCATCCAGATCGGTCTGGTCAACATCATCGCATATGTGTGTAATATCCTGCAATTGTTCGCGCCTCTGTTTCTTGAGCGATTTTCCTCCCGAAAACGTATGTTGGTCATCGTCCGAATACTCAATCACATACTCAACATCGTCCTCATCGGCCTTCTCAGCATTCTCCCCGCCGCCGAAAGCTTCCGCGTCTACATGATCCTGGGCATCCAGGCCATTCTGAATATCATGGGTGCCTTCACAAGCTCCGGCTATTCCGTCTGGCACATTCAGAGCATCCCCGACCGTGAGCGTGCCCACTACTTCTCCGCCAACCAGCGTATCTGCAGCACCTCGGCGCATCTGTTCATCCTCATCGGCAGCGCCATCGCCGACCAGTTCCGCGGTACCGAGGGTGAGCTGACCGGTTACCTGATCCTGCGCGCCATCGCCATCATCTTTGCCGTCATCGACGTGTGGTATCTGGCTCAGATCAAGGAATATCCCTACCCCAAGAGTGAGCAGAAAGTGAGCCTGCTCATGCTCTTCACCGAGCCGCTCAAGGCCAAGCGCTACCGTGTCAGCATCCTCGTCATCTTCCTCTGGAACCTGCTGGCAACCACCTGCGGCTCCTACTACACAGTCTATCTGCTCGACACCGTCAAGGCAAGCTACTCCTTCCTCAACATCTGCAGCGCCATGTATGTACCCTGTATGCTGATTCTGATGCCCATCTGGGCCCGTGTCATCAACCGTACATCCTGGTTTGCCGCCTATTGGAAGTCTGTGCTGATCTACGGCCTGTTCTACTTCGGATATCCGCTGGTTACAGTGACCAATTACCATTGGGTCTACCCCATCGTGCTGCTGGCGCTGCATATCCTGAGTCCGGCCATCAATCTGGTGCATTCCAATCTTGCCTTCTACAAGATTCCCCGTGAGAATCAGACGGTATACCTGTCCTTCTATTCCACCGTGGCCAACATTGCAGCCATCCTCGGCAATCTCTTTGCCACCCAGTTCATGCTGCGCACCGAGGGCAAGATGTTCAACCTGATCGGTATCCAAATGCATCCCGGCCAGCTTCTGCCCGGCATTACGGGACTGTTTATTATGTCGCTGGGCGTGATCGCCTTCTTCCTCAACAAACGTGAGGAGAGACTCGACGCCATCGAGGCTGCCGAGAATCCTCCCGAAGAGGAAGACGTCTTTGCAGACACTTCTGTCTAATGTAAGAGGTTCATCAAAAGGGGCGGCGGACGAAAGTCCGCCGCCCTTCTGTTTTGCAATCAGAACTTATTGAATACAAGACCGGTCAGAATCTTGGGATAGAAGTACGTGGACTTCTGAGGCATCTTCTCACCGGCCTGGGCGACGTCCTTGATCTGACGCACGCGGGTGGGACGGATAAGGAAAGCAGCCTGCATACGACCGTTCTTCACATCGTCAATCGCCTCTTCGGCGCTGCGGGTATAGCGCAGGTTCTTCTGGCTGGCCATGTTGGCCTTGTCGATACCAAAGACAGGCTCAAGGATCAGCGCGTGCAGAGCCGCCACATCCAGTGAGCAGTAAGCCGCAGACTTGCCGTCCAGCACACGGGCAACGCTTTCTTCCTCGCGGAGCGTCAGCGCCCAGCACTTATCAGCAGTGCAGAACACAGCCGTGATCTGATCGGCGGCATCCAGCACTTCCTGTGCCTTGCAGGGGCAGATTTCGCGGTAATCCCATTCCTTCTCGATGCTCTCCAGAGCCTCTTCGGGATCAAAGTCTTCCAGATCAAACAGCTCACGATGGGTCGGCAGAACCACCAGACCGTCGGAGTCGATGTCCACGAGCATCATCATGACATACTCCGCAGCGCCCGCGTCACCGCCGTTTTCGGCACGCACGGTGTCACGGTAGCGCAGAGCGGTCTCATAGCGGTGATGACCATCGGCGATGTAGAGGCGATGATCGGCAAAACCGGCGCAGAGAGCCGCGCACTTCGCCGGATCCTCTTCAATCCACAGGCGATGGGTAATGCCGTCCTCGTAGGTAAATTCGATATCGGCGGCACGATCGGCCATGGCATCAGCCTTGGGGGTGATCTCATGCTCATCGTCCACATAGAGGGAGTAGATGTGGCTGAAATTGCAGCCGGTGGCACGCATCAGACGGAAACGATCTTCCTTGGCCTTGGACAGCGTCTCCTCGTGGGGCAAAACGATACCCTTGGAGAACTCCTCCAGCTTGACGCGGGCGATGATACCGCGCAGCTTCTTGATCTCGCCGGTACCGGGTACGCTGAACTCTTCTTCGTAGATGTAGATGGCGTCACGATCGGCAACCTTCAGGGTACCGTCGGCAAGCCAGGCATCCAGCGTCGTACGGGCATTTTCGTAGCGGGTAACTTCGTCACCGCGTGCAAGCTCCAGACGAATGGCATTGGCGCTCAGGTCATCATGGAGATGATCTGCCTGCGCCGGCGGGATGATATCATAGGGAGGGCAGCAATGCGCCGCCATTGCGGCAGGATCGCGGTCTGCAAACAGCATACCGGGGAACGGAACTACAACAGCCATATTTATGTACTCCTTTTAGGGTAATAATCGGTAATTATTCGTTATTTTGAGGTTTTCTGCGCCTGCTCAGCCATTTGATTGATGCTGTCACGGATTGCGGCGCTCACGCGGGGCATATCATCCTTAAAAGCCTTGTCCGGATCAAAGCGGATCTCTGCGCCCTCCACCACAACCTTTCTGGATTCGTCCACATACAGCGGAACAAAGCGCAGATTGGTGCCCTGGGTACGGCGCCAGTTCTTCTCCAGCATCAAAAAGCCTTCATAGATTGATCCGATACCCGCTTCTTCCTCGGAATAGGCAATATCGGGGAAAATAATAATATTTTCGCCCTCTTTGAGGGTATCCAGACTTTCCCGGAACGTCGCCATGATCTTCGACGTGCCGCGATAGACAGGAATAGCGTCAATGGAATGCATCAGCGTACTGACTGCACCCGAGACAATCTTTGCCAGGGCACTTCCCAGCCATTTGGGCATTCCGAAGCGCGCGGTAAAGGTGTAGTCTGCATACTGACGGTAGCAGGCATCCCGATCAAAGAACACATGCAGCACCCATGCGCGGATATGGAATGGGAAAAACGCCACCGTTGTAATGGGTCCCTGCATATTATGGTGGCTGCATATGTAGACAGTCGGCTCATCAGGCGGCACAACTTCCACCTTCCAGCCCGGACGCAGCACCTTCATACCTGCCTGCGCCGCTGTGCAGAGTTTACCATACTTGCGTGCCATTTTACTTATCTCTCCTCTGATTCGTGGGCAAATACCCAACGCAGCTGAACCTGATAGCTCAGGATAGCCAGAATACCATCCACGATGATCTTGATGAGCAGTGCAGGCCAGGGGATGAACGATTCAAAGAACATCAGCAGCAGATAGGAACAGAGCAGCTGAGCACCCCACAGGGAATAATAACGCATCAGGATCCGGATGCTGTGTTTTCCGTTGAAAACATAGCAGCGGTTGAGGACGAAATTGAGCACCGACGACATCACACGCGCCAGCACCACCGCTGCCAGATAACAGGTTGCCGTGGGAAGCTGGCTGAACAGGAACCGGTAGGATAGCCAGAACACCAGCACATCCAGCACAGCGGAGGCTGCCGCAGCGCCCGTATAGCGTCCCAGTCCCGACATCAGAATCACAAAGATCCGCCATGAATCCTTCACTGCGTGCAGATGTGACCCGGAATTGTTGTCAAAATAGATCGTGCGGATCGGGATCTCCCGGTAGCCGATGTGATCGCGTACCGCGCCGATGAGCACATTCATTTCATATTCAAAGCGATCTCCCTGAATATCGATGCTCCACTGCAGAAGTGTGCGCGGCGTCGCCCGCAGGCCGGTCTGCGTATCCCCAAGCCTGGCTCCGTAAAGCAGATAAAAACCGAAGCTTGTCAGTCGGTTGCCGATTTTGGAGCGCGTCGGAACATTCTCCTGTCCCAGATCACGCACGCCGAGGATCAGCTGCTTCTCATCTTTTTTCAGTGCTGCCGCCAGATTGCACACGTCCTTGACATGATGCTGACCGTCGGCATCGGCCGTCACAACGCCGTCATAGTCCGCCAGCGCCGGGGTTTCCAGCACATAGGCATAGGCTGTTTTCAGCGCACAGCCCTTACCGCGGTTCTGCGGATGCGTCAGTACGGTACAGCCTTCCATCGCCTGCAGCTTCTCAAAAACCGGCAGGCAGTCCTCACGGCTGCCGTCGTTGACCACGATGACACCGGGGATTCCGCTCGTGAGAAGCTGATGAACGTAGTCCACAAGTTCCGGCGCGGGATTGAGCGCCGGGATGATGACCAGGCTGTTATAGGATGCTTGTTTTTCGCTTTTCATAATTTGCCCCTTCGGCATAACGTAGTTGATACTTTACGGCTCGCTGATTCCCTGCGCAAGCAGCGTCTTCTGGATTGCCGCCACATCAGCCTCGGCGTACACAACGCCCCGTCGTGCACACTGCGCCGCCGCAACACCCGCCGCCTGTCCCATTGCCATGCAGATAGGCATCACGCGGTAGCTGGAGTGGGCCAGATGCGTACCGCCGATGCAGCGTCCGGCCAGCAGAAGATTATCCACGCCCAGCGGCTGCAGGCTGCGGTAGGGAATCGTATAATCCGGTTTTGCATGCAGGGTCTGGGTTGCGATACCGTGACCCTTGACATCATGAACATCAAATCCAAATCTGCAGCGTGTGGCGATCCAGTCATCAAACACCTTCGCCTCTGCAAGATCATACTCATTGAGCTGATAAACGCAGTGAAAACGTCTGCTCTCGCGCACGCCCGTATAGGAGGCCGTCTGCACGACAAACGCCTGCTCACAGCCCGGCACATTCCTGCGGATAAAGCGCAGCAGCGGCTGCACCTGACTGCGGCAGAGAAGCTCAGCCCTGGTCATCGAACGGGAATCGGTACCGTCAACGCCGGTTGCATTGGTCATGTTCAGCCGCAGATACCCGTCACGCACCTCCGGCGCCATGATGACATGGCCCGCAGGCGCCGGAACCTCGCCGTCCGCGACGGCTTTTTGCAGTTTCTGTGTCACCGCTTCCCGGTTAGTCTCAATAAACTCCGTGAATTTCCGCGTATCCACGCCGGCCAGACGCATATAAAGGCTCGCCGGCTGGCAAAGACCGTCTTCCTCGCGGCCCATATCAAATCCAACGCCGCAGTTGAATGCCAGATCACCGTTGCCGGTAGCATCGATATACAGCGGAGCCGTGAGCTCCTCAATACCGCCGCGGGTCAGCACCCGGATACCTTTGATGGATCCGTTTTCGCAGTCTGCTCCCAGCACTGTGGTGTGAAGCATCAGCTCGATGGAACTCCCCAGCAACTTTTCAAGGAAAAACTCCTTCATGCTCTCGGTATCATACACCTGCCGATGCCCCATCCGGATAATCAGCCGCTTGGTTATTTCCTTATAAAGAGACGCCGACGACATACCGCACAGCACGTGAATCATGCCCTCGGTGAGCATACCGCCCACAAAGCCCGCATGCTCCAGCAGCAATACCTTTGCGCCCTCAGCTTCTGCGGCAAATGCAGCGGCGAGACCCGCAGGACCTGCACCTGCGATGATCACGTCCCAACTCATTTGTCGTACCTCCGGTTAAAGAGCGAGGGATCCAGCAGAACGCCCTGACGGACAAGCTGCTCCTGCAGCACCGGCACTTCCACCTCGCGGTCAGCCTTCGCCTGCAGTGCCGCGGCAGTACCGGCCGCTTCGCCGGTCACAGCAGCCGAGGGAATCACGCGGGTCATGTCCCAGCCGCTCTTTTCAGCGGCGGTGCAGCGTCCGGCCGCGTATACATTTTCCAGATGCGGCGCCTTGATGCCGCGATAGGACAGCGCATAGCGGGGACCGCGCTTTCTCCAGTTGCCGATCATGCCGATGGCATCGTCAAACCACATATGGTCGTGTTCGTCGGCCGAAAACTCCACATCCGTCACCAGTCGTCTGGTCATACGCACACCGGGGAAGGTGGGTATGAGCACCGGATACCAGTCGGGATCCTCTTCGCGCTCCTTCTTAAGGCTTTCCAGGATCATCCTGCGGCCGTCGATCATATGCTGGGAGATATCTTCAAGATTAACGCCGTTATAATAGCGGCTGGTTTCGGGGATGGGGGTATAAAGCGGGTCAGTCAGACCGTGACGCTTGAGCTCGCCGCCCTTTGTCGAGAAATACCAGCCGGTACGCACGTTGGTGCTGTCGGTCAGAGTGTCCTCACCCGCCAGCCACAGCACATCCGCGTCGCCGGTAGCGTCAACAAACGCGCGGCCCTTTACGGCACGGGGACCTTCCTTTGTAGACAGAATCACAGCTTCCAACCGACCGTTCTTCAACGATACGTCGGTAATGCGTGCATCATAGTAAAGAGTAACACCGGCCTCCAGCAGCGCTTCCTCGCAGGCAATCATCATGGGAGCCGCCTGATATTCGCACTCATAGCGGCATTCGCTGCGCTCTTCGGGGCTGTGGGAGGTCAGCCAGACATCATTGAGCCGATAACGGGGACCGTATTTATAGGAGAGATGGAGCAGTTCTTCACAGATACCGCCGGACATCTGCACACCCGCACCGTCGTCAAGGCCCAGATAGATCACGATCAGTCCCAGCGTTGCAAGGCCGCCCAAAGCGTATTCCTTTTCCAGCAGGCAGGTCTTTGCACCATTTCTGGCCGCAGCCAGCGCTGCCGCTACACCGGCGATACCGCCGCCGCAGATTACCACATCGTACTGTAAATCCTTCATTCCGGCTCTCTCCTTTACATAGTCGCATAGTTATATTTATTATACCATCCGTCCATGGCAAAGTCCAGTATTTTCAGTTTTTTTTTGACGAATGCCGTTTTTTCGGCGGCTGTGCTCTGTTTCCGTTCGGCTTTTCCTCTGTACAAACTGCCGAATCTGCGGTATAATAAATACAGCACATGGAATGGAGTATGGTATGGCAAATATATTTGACCTTTTTGAACAGATCAAGGCCCGCAGTGCGGAATCTTCCGCCGCAGGCAAGGCCACCTGGATCGTGGCAGGACTGGGCAATCCCGGTGCACAGTATGAAAAGACCCGTCACAACATCGGCTTTCGCACCATCGATGAGCTTGCCCGACGCACCAATACCCGCGTGGATCGGCTGCGTTTCAAGGCGCTGACCGCCGAGTGCACCATCGGTGACACCCGCGTACTGCTGCTCAAGCCCCAGACTTTCATGAACGCCTCCGGCGAGGCCATACGCGAGGCCATGGACTGGTACAAGCTCGATACCGCCCATCTGCTCGTCATCTACGACGACATTTCCCTCGTTCCCGGCCGTCTGCGCATCCGTCAGACAGGCTCTGCCGGCGGTCACAACGGTATCAAGAGCATCATTCAGCACAGCCCCGACTCCAACTTCCCCCGCATCAAGGTCGGCGTCGGTTCCCCGCCCCATCCGGATTATGATCTGGCCGACTGGGTACTGGGCACCTTCTCCGAGGAGGATAACCGTGCTGTGGAGGATGCCATCAAGCGTGCCGCCGACGCCGTGGACGTGATTCTGCATGAAAGCCCCGTCAAGGCTGCCGAGCGCTTCAATTCTTCCCTTCCGCCAACTCCCTGACGCAGATTCCCGCCATCATCAGACCGGCACAGCCGGGCACCCATGCAAGAGAACCGGGTGTCCGGCTGTCTTTGTTTTCCGGAAGCACAGCTTCTTCGTCCGAGCATACCACCCGCAGCCGTTCAATTCCCCGCTTGCGCAGTTCCCGGCGCATGACACGGGCCAGTCCGTCGTTATACGTCTCATAGATGTCGCAGAGCCGGAGCCGGAACGGATCCAGCTTCTTTCCCGTACCCAGAGCACTGAGAATCGGGATTCCCAGCTTCTGCGCGGTTTCAATCAGATCGATTTTTGCCCCAACCTTATCAATGCAGTCCAGCACATAATCCGGCCTGTCGGCAAAAATCTCATCCCGCGTATCGTAATGATAAAAAAGCCGCATGGGGCGGATCTCCAGCCCCTCATGAAGCTCTGAGAGCCGCTCGGCCACCACATCGGCCTTATACCTCCCGATGGTGCTGCGCAGGGCGCAAAGCTGCCGGTTGAGATTGGTCTCATCCACCGTATCATGATCCACCAGCGTGATTTTGCCTACCCCTGAACGGGCAACGGCTTCGGCGGCGTAGCTTCCTACGCCGCCAAGTCCTACTACCAGCACATGGGCCCGACTCAAACGTTCAAGCCCCTCATCGCCCAGAACCATCCGGGCGCGATCCAGAGAATGCTGCATCGGATCCATGGGTTTCCTCCCAAATTACAGTGCATCCGCCGCGTCGAGAATCCGGCGGTGATTTTCCTCAAATACGGCCACATCCAGCGTGTAATCATCAAAGCTGCGCATGACATTGGTGCAGAGCTCATCTGCCAAAGCACGATTCTTCTCCCCGATCTGCCACAGCAGCTCACAGTCCTCAATACCCAACCGGGTCAGCTCCGCACGCATGCTCATCCACGGACCGTTTTCGTTGCCCGGGTAGCAGATATGTGTATCACCGGGCGGCAGGAATGTCGTCCCGTCGTTGATGATACCATGGCTGTGTTCACGCAGATCGATCTGATTGTCGGCCCATCCGGCAAATGCCCAGTGCAGAAAACCTTTCAGATCATAGCGATAATTGCCGTAATAGAGCAGTCTGGGCCTCAGCAGCTCCATATCCAGGAAGCGGTTGAGCCACTTGCCCACCGGGAAGCAGCAGGTATACTGCCACAGCTCATCGCCCAGCTCCCGGAATTCCTCATAAACTTCCCGATGCTCCTGATAATGCTGATTCAGCGGAACCCAACTGTCCACAGCTCCCCGCAGCTCCACCGACGACACCGCGTCGAAGAAGCGCATGCCGGGCATGAACTTGCGTACCGTGCAGCATATGGCGCGATAATCATTGGCCTGATGATCCATCGGTTCATCGCCGATGTGCTGACGTGCCAGATCATACCAGCCGTTTTCCTTGAGGAACGCGGTCCATTTGGGCAGGAACTGCGCAAGGAAGCGGTAACCTTCTGCGGAAGCTGCAGGAATCAGTCTGCCTTCCGGCTGATAGAACAGGAAATAGGCGCCCTGAAGATTATAATCCTTTCCCGTCAGGTGTCCCAATTCGATTCCCGGCATACCGGCAGCAATCGTCTCCTCAATGGTTCTCTTGATGCGCGTAAAATCAAACTCATATATGCCGGGAGCGGTCTGGGTGATCACAATATCATTAAGCCCGATGCGCATATGGGTCTGGCGGCAGCGGCACATCAGACGGATGAACTGCCGGTAGATACGATACCACTCATCACTCTTCTCCTCCACGCCGTAACGCTTGGCAATCGAGGTGCAGATCCAGTTGGTCATGAGCATACGGCCTTTTTCCGGTACCACGGCCTTATGAACGTTGATCGTACATGGAATGCTGATCGCCTCATCGCCAATCTCAATCTTTACGTCACCGTCGCAAACACCGGGAACGGCGTCCACCGGGACAGGGAATGCAAGATACAGCGCCGTGACATTGCCCTCGGTGATGTTTCCACCCTGATCGAAGGACTGCAGGCAATCACAGACACGAAAAGGCGCTTCACGGCTGCAAAACACCGCCGTTTTGGGCGTATCCTTGCGGTAATCATCAATCGATGCCGTGTTTTTCTCTACATAGACATCCAGCATCCTGAAGCACTCAGGCGCCGACAGCGCACCTGTGTATTCCACACGGATCGGCTGACCTGCCTGCGTGCCATGAATCATGATCTGGCAGGCAGCAAAGCTTCCGCGCGGGGTATCAAGCCTGATTTCATTGCTTGCACTCGCGTAATCGAAAATATCGGGATAGACCCATTCGTTGACACTGATGACTCTGGCACACAGCATGGTGTAATCCTCCATTGATACGATTTGATGGTATCCCGTGGTTTAAAAAACGGGCAGCTTGCGCTGCCCGTTTCGATAAACAAGGGTTTTAACTTAGTTGCACTCAGCCATGAGGGGGCCGGCCAGGTCCTTAAGATAGAACAGCTTGCCGGGCAGAGTGGGCATGAAGCTGGAGGGGATCCAGGTGCAGGGGCCATGACGGAGGGTGACCCACAGGGACAGACCCTGCCACTGCATACCGCGGCCGAGGGTACCGTCGCAGCCGCCGATGATGTAGTCAGACTGCAGGAAGAGGCCGGGGCCCACGGTGTTGGCGCGGCAGGGCACCAGGGTGGTACGGCTCTTGAAGCTGGTCAGAGCGTTCTGCTCGATGGTGAGGGGATGGAGCTTGGCACCGATGCGGTAGCACTGGCTCTTCCACTCTTCCTCGGTAGCAAACTCAGCGGCGAAGTGGGGCTCCCAGAAAGCGATGTGCATCATACGGCCGATACCGAAGACGGTGATGAGCTTGGCGCCCTCAGCCTTCAGAGCAGCAATCTTCTCGGGGTAGGTGGGCAGGTTTTCCTTGGTGGCGAAGTTGCGCTGCTCAACAGGAACAGTCAGCTTGCCCAGAGGGCCGTAGAAAGCGTTGGTCATGGCGTTCTGGAAAGCGCCGGGGTTGTCGGAAGGCAGGGTGTTGCCTTCGGCGTCGGACCACTCGTCCATGTTGAAGCCGTAGACATGCTTACAGGAAACGTTCCACTCCTTGAGGAAGTAGACGGCCCAGCGGTACATACCCATGGGGCCGACAGGCAGGATCATGGCCAGCTTCTGACCGGCGTCGCCGGCCTTCTTGATCTGGATGGCGATCTCGTGACCCATCATCATATCGAAGTCGGCAACCTGCTCGCACTCGACGGGCTTGAAGTTCTTGTTCCAGAAAGACTGGCGCTTGGTGATTTCCTTGGGGGCGTGGCTGCAGCACTCATCGAACTTGGCCATATCCCAACCGGCAGGCAGGAAGCCTTCCAGCAGAGAGCCCTTGACAGTAGACATGAAATCCATGATTCATTCGCTCCTTATTTGTTATATCATTCCGGGCATCCCGGAAAGAATACGAATTGATACAGGTTTTATTGTTGCGATGCGTTAGGGAAGCATGCGCTTGGTGGGGATGCGGGGCCAGGTCATGCAGCTGCGGAAGCCTTCGGCGTAGGCAACGTTGCACTGCAGGCCGCGGAACTTGGCGCAGGTGCGCACGAAGTCGCAGAAATCGATCTTGTCATGCTCGAGCATCCAGCGGATCTGGCTGTCGTGGCAGCGCAGAGCCTCGAGCTTGATCTCGATGGTATCGGAGATGTCAACATACTCAGTGGGCAGGAAGTTGACGCCGGCGAGATTGTCCATGTAGTAGATGGGGCAGCCGTTGCCGGGGAAAGCTTCGCTCTTGGTGACATAGTGGGGGATGGAAGCGGAGAAGGAGGCGTTGAAGACGGCCTTGGCAGTCTCGTTGTGGTCACGCATGTAGTCATTGGGGGAAGGAGTGATGATCGCGTCGGGACGGGCATAACGCACGACCTCGCAGATGCGCTTGGCGATCTCTTCATCGTAGGAGGTAACCAGCAGGTCGCCCACATCGATGTTGATAACTTCTTCGGCGCCCAGGATCTTACCGGCGTTCTCGGCTTCCTTGGTACGCATGGGTCCCAGCTCTTCGGGCGGGATGATGACGTGACCCATGTTGCCGTTGGCCGCGTGAGCCATGATGACGGTGTGACCAAGCTTAACGTACTTGGCAATAGTACCGCCGCAGCCGATCTCCAGATCGTCGGGATGACAACCGATGGCAAGAATTCTCATATTCGCAAAACTTCCTTTCAGAAAAGTTATACAGACGGAAGACTTATAGATAAGCCTGCCGTACAACACATAAGTAAATCAGTCCAGCGCACCCTTCTGAAAGAGAACCGCGCTGGCAGCGCAAAGAGGCGCTGTTTCGCATCTGAGAATGCGGGGACCGAGTGTCGCCGTGACAATGCCCGCGGCTTTGGCTTTTTCCACCTCTTCGGCTGAAAAGCCGCCCTCGGGACCGGTAATGAGCGCACAAGTGTCAAAAGGACGCTCAAGGATCCCGCGCAGGGACTCTCCCCCACCCTCGTAAAAGAGAATCGGCAGATCGGTCTTTTTTACCGCCGCCAGCATCTCATCAAATTTTAACAGGCCGCCGATTTCGGGGATTTTGCCCCGTCCCGACTGCTTGGCAGCTTCCAGCGCCACCCGTTCCAGCCGTACCCGGCGCTTGTCAAAGTCCGCAGGCTTTGATACGCAGAAACGGCAGTCAAAGAAGTTGACGGACGCCGCACCCAGCTCAACGGCCTTCTGCACAATGTGCTCGGCCTTATCAGCCTTGGGCATACCCACAAACAAATGAACCGCCACAGCGGGTTCGGACAGGCTGGGCGCACTGCTTTCAATCGTCAGCTCCACAAAATCGGGCCGGATTGTCTCGATCACACAGGCATAATCGGTACCGGTGCCGTCGCAGACAGTCACCGCGTCGCCCGGACGCATGCGCAGCGTGCGGCCGATGTGATTGGCGTCCGCGCCGTCGATGACAATTCGTCCGTCCCCTATGTTGGACGTAAAGAATCTGGGCAAACGGGTTTCCACCTTTCACACAAAGCTTTTGATGCGATCATCGGACACACCAAATCAAGGGCATACTGTCCCCATGTGATATTCTATCAAAGCTTTTGCTTTTTGTCCAGTCATTCCGTGAAAATTCCCGTGTCAATCTTTCAGATACACGTAGAATTTCGTAGTCGTAACGCCGGGAGCCGCAGCAGGGCCGGGCTCGGTACGATATTCCACGCCCAGACGGCCTTCGGCATTGAGGCCGCGCAGGACTTCATACACCAGCATCGAGCCCTGATTGAGCTGACCCTCACCCCAGAGAGGTTTCACCAGCGGACACAGGGAAGGCATGGTCACAGGCTCGGGGCTGTTCTTCAGCGCATCCACAATGATGTTATAGCCGCGGCCAAAGACACTGCCGTTGATGGGCGCCACAGGCTTGGGAGGCGCTTCAAAGCTCTTCACCTTCCAGCCGTCGCGGAAGATTTCCGCCGAGCAGGCAGGCGGCAGCATATCGATGCTGATATACTCCCGGTCATCGGGAAAGCTCAGTGCGGTAGTGCCAAGGAACATCTCGGTTGCAGTGCGGCCCAGCATCATGGGCTGATTGTGACGCGCCGCCAGAATCCGGTCAGGGCAGGAAACGTGCAGCGCCAGCGCCACGATCTCCGCAGGATCCGTCAGGAACGCCTTGCGCAGACCTTCAACAGGCGTGCAGCCTTCCTTAATATAATAGTCGGCCAGATGGCACATGGTTTCGCTCACATGCACGCCCTGTCCGTCGGACAGACGGGGATAATGCTCAATGGCGGGACCGGCGGAGGTGAATTTCACGCCCTTCTTCTCCAGCATCTGGGTCATGACATCGCGGCGTTCCACATCTCTGAAGCTGCCGGCAGAACCGTTTGCCACGTAGGCAAAGCTCTCGTCGTTGCTGACAAAGGGATGTGACCATTTCCAGTCGCCGCCGGAATTGGAGCGGCTGTGCAGGATGCCGATGGTGCCGGGGAGCTCCATGGCGTTGGTCTCGGCTACCAGACGGTCCACGTCGCCGATGACCTTGGCATAATAGATTTTTCCTTCATGGATGGTCGCAAGACCCGTATAGTAGCCGCCGCCGTAACCGGACTGACGTTTCATCAGCTCAATGAGGATCGGCGCCGCCTGACGGTCTCCGATGTAGCCGGAAATATTACACATAGACTGTTTCCTCCCGTCATCACATTTGTTGACCTGATTATACACCGCCAGGAAGCACGTTTTGTGAATATTTTGTGAACACGCAGACTTTCGCAACATATTACACAGACTAATCCGACACAACGCTCTTTTTTTCGCTCTTATAGTTCTTGCTAAAAAGTGCAATTTGTGATACAATAGTTCTCTGTAAACACATTTGTTTTTTCTGCGTGGATATCTACAGGAAGGGAGGCAAAGACATGGACACCCAGGAGGCCAAATATTATCTGGTAGAAGCATGGGCATTGCCCGAGGTCATCCGGCGCTCGATGGAAGCCAAGAAGCTTTTAAGCACCGGGGCGGCGCATTCCATCAATGAGGCAATCGACATCGCCGGCATCAGCCGCAGCGCTTTCTATAAATACCGCAATGCCGCAGCGCCCTTCGTTGAAATGTCCACTGACCGCATCGTAAC
Source organism: Oscillospiraceae bacterium (assembly GCA_015067675.1). Taxonomy (GTDB): domain Bacteria; phylum Bacillota; class Clostridia; order Oscillospirales; family QAMX01; genus SIG502. The sequence continues at coordinate 15,889 of SVMB01000022.1, read as the reverse complement.
CCTGCAGGCAAGCCTCGCCGACGAGCCCGGCGTTCTCTCCCGTCTGCTCAACACCTTTGCAGACTGCGGCGTCAGTGTTCTGACCATCAATCAGAACATTCCGCAGGGCGGACAGGCAACGGTCACCATTTCGGTGCGTACAGCCAACATGGCCGGGGACATTGAGGCGCTGATGCGTCGTGCCAGGATGCTCGACGGCGTTCATACGCTGGGAATACTGGCCGGAGCCGTTTAATTCAAGGAGGACTTCAAACCATGAAGACACCGATCGCTCTGATTATCGACGATGCCGCTCCCCGCGTCTTTGTTTTCCGCGAACATGCCAAAACGCCTTTTACCAAGGATGGCCGTCCGCTGGTCAAGGACGTTCCCAACAGCTTTCTCGATCATTTCTGCGACGTCGTACAGCGTTACGGCATCGGTGGCAAATTCAGTGTCGTTCCCTCCCCCGGTGGACGCGGCGATATCGTAAACGGACTGTTTGACTATCCCCGCGAGGAGCTCACCTATTGGCTCGACACGGTCAAGCACCGCATCACTCCGACCTTTGCCCTCTGTCCCGAGATGATCAACCACTGGCAGGCTGTCAATCTCTCAGAAGGCGGCTATTACGACGAAAATGAGGCCGAATGGTCCCAGCATCAGGATCGTACGACCCTGACGCCCTACATTACCCGTGCCCTGCAGCTCTGCCGGGATGCCGGTCTTGACTGCACCGGCGTCACTTCCCCCTGGGACTTCGGTGTTCAGGTGGAAGATGAGTACGCCTGGTCCATCGGCGCCGCCATGGAAGCCGTATACGGCCGCCATGAGTCCTGGTACTTCTGCCGCGGCAAGTACGAGCAGCCCGATGCCCGTCCTTGGATCTCCCGCCGTGACGGTGATCGCACCGTCGTCGCCATTCCCGGTACGGTTCACGACCGCTTCTGGCAGTCCATGGACACCACCGACGTGTCCGACGCCTATGTATCCTGGATCGCCGACAAGTATATCTCCGCCGACGGCAAGTCCGGCGAGATTCTCAACGTGCTCAACACCAACGGCTACCCCATCCTCACCACCCATTGGCAGTCGCTGTTCTCCAACGGTGCCGAAACGGGTCTGCGTGCTCTCGCTGAGGTTGCCCGCCGCGTGGAGGAGCATCTGTCCGACCGGGTTGTCTGGACACATTTTGATGCACTCATGCGTGAAACCATCGACGCATAATTCCCGCTGTCATCACCTTCTTTCATACGAAGTTCTGATGCGTCAATCGCTTGGAATATAAAAAACGTAATCACGCCGTGCTTCAGCACAGAAGCACAATTATACGTACAGAAAGGGAGTTTTTTCCTTGGTCAAGATCGCCATCCTCGGATTTGGTACCGTCGGTTCCGGCGTCGCCGAAGTCCTGAAAATGAACGCATCCTCCATCGCCAAACGCGCCGGCCAGGAGATCGACGTGAAGTACATCCTCGACATCCGTGATTTCCCCGGCAGTCCGTTTGAGTCTCTGGTCATCCATGACTTTGAGATCATCGAGAAGGATCCCGAAGTCTCTCTGGTCGTGGAAACCATTGGCGGCGCAAAGCTCGCCTATGAGTTCACCCGCCGCGCCCTCCTCGCCGGCAAGAGTGTCGTCACCTCCAACAAGGAACTGGTGGCCACCCACGGTGTGGAGCTGCTGTCCATCGCTGCCGAGAAGAACGTCAGCTATCTCTTTGAAGCCAGCGTCGGCGGCGGTATCCCGATCCTGCGTCCCCTGACCAATTGCCTGGCCGGCAATGAGATCATGGAGATCCGCGGTATCCTCAACGGTACCACCAACTATATCCTCACCCGTATGTTCCGCGCTGGTCTTTCCTTCGAGGATGCGCTCGCCGAGGCTCAGGCTCTGGGTTACGCCGAAGCCAATCCCTCCGCCGACGTTGACGGCATCGACGCCGGCCGCAAGACCTGCATTCTGGCTGATCTGGCCTACGGCTATGAAGTTTGCCCCGATCAGATTGCCCCCATCGGCATCCGCTCCATCAGCGCCGCCGACGTGGCAGGCGCCGAAGCCTGTGGCCGTGTCATCCGGCTCATCGGCCGTGTGCTGCGCCGTGAGGATGGCCGTGTGCATCTCATCGTCGCGCCCCATCTGGTCAGCAACACCTGCCCGCTTGCCTGCGTTGAGGACGTTTTCAACGCCATCATGGTCACCGGCAACGCCGTTGACGAGACCATGTTCTACGGCCGCGGGGCCGGTAAGCTCCCCACCGCCAGCGCTGTCGTGGGTGATGTGGTCGATATCGTGCGCAATCTGCCCGCGCGCCGTGCTCTGAGCTGGGTCAAGGCTCCCGCCGATTACGTGGCTGACAACGCTGAACTCATCTATTCCTTCTTCATCCGCGCCAAGGCCGATGCCGCTGCCGCAAAGGCAGCCTTCGGCGATGTGACCATCATCTCCGAGGAAGACGGCATCTGCGTCTTCCTGACTCCCGCCATGGAGACTGCCAAGGCGGAATCCTGCGCTAAGGCGCTGGATGTTCTCTCCTTTATCCGCGTTCTGAACTGATGACTTTCTCTGCTTATGGCCGAGATTGCAAATAAAAAAGGTAAGGTATTTATACGCATGGTTAAGAAGATTATCGATTTCATCTCCGCCGCCGACCCCGAAGTCGGCGAGGCTATCGCCCTTGAGTATGGCCGTCAGCGCCGCAACATCGAGCTCATTGCTTCCGAAAACTTCGTCAGCCCCGCCGTCATGGCTGCCATGGGCACCGTTCTGACCAACAAGTACGCCGAAGGTTATCCCGGCAAGCGTTACTACGGCGGCTGCGAGTACGTTGACATCGCCGAGAACATCGCCATTGAGCGCGCCAAGAAGCTCTTCGGCGCCGAGCATGCCAATGTCCAGCCCCATTCCGGCGCCCAGGCCAATGCTGCCGTCTACTTTGCCCTCGTTCAGCCCGGCGATACCGTTATGGGCATGAATCTGGCCCACGGCGGTCATCTGTCCCACGGTTCTCCTGTCAACATCTCCGGTTCCTACTACAACATCGTTCCCTACAGCCTCGACGATGAGACCCAGCGCATCAACTATGACACCATCTGGGCCACCGCCAAGGAATGCAAGCCCAAGATGATCATCGCCGGTGCTTCCGCCTATCCCCGCGAGATCGATTTTGCCAAGTTCGCCGAAATCGCGCATGACGTGGGCGCCTATCTGATGGTTGATATGGCTCACATCGCCGGTCTTGTTGCCGCCGGTCTGCACCAGAGCCCCGTGCCCTATGCCGACGTCGTCACCACCACCACCCACAAGACCCTGCGCGGTCCCCGCGGCGGTCTGATCCTGTGCCGCGAAGAGCTGGCAAAGCAGATCGACAAGGCCGTGTTCCCCGGCATGCAGGGCGGCCCGCTGATGCACATCATCGCCGCCAAGGCTGTCTGCTTCGGCGAAGCCCTCAAGCCCGAGTTCACCACCTACCAGGCTCAGATCAAGAAGAATGCCGCCAGACTCGCCGACGGTCTGATCAAGGAAGGCTTTGATCTCGTCACCGGCGGTACCGACAATCACCTGATGCTGGTTGACCTGCGCAACTTCGGCGTTTCCGGTAAGGCCATGCAGAACCGTCTGGACAAGGCCAACATCACCGTCAACAAGAACGCCATCCCCAACGATCCTGCCAAGCCCTCTCTCACCAGCGGTATCCGCGTCGGTACTCCTGCCGCCACTACCCGTGGTCTGGTCGAGGAAGATATGGATGTGCTGGCCAAGTGCATCGGTATGGCTGCCCGCGACTTTGAGAACAACGCCGACGCCATCCGTGAAGCCGTTGCCGCCATCTGCGCCAAGTACCCCATGTACGAATAAGAGAGGTTTCATTTATGTCATATTCTGTCCGTTCCAAGAATGCGCCTGCCGCTATCGGTCCTTATTCTCAGGCGGTTTCCACCGATCAGCTTCTGTTCCTGTCCGGTCAGATCCCGCTGGATCCCCATACCGGCAACATCGTCGAGGGTGACATCACTGCGCAGGCCCATCAGGTGCTGCGTAACCTCGGTGAGGTTCTGGCTGCTGCAGGCCTGAGCTACGCAAACGTGGTCAAGACCACTGTTCTGCTGGCTGATATCGCCGACTTCGCCGCTGTCAACTCCGTTTACGCCGAGTATTTCGTCGCCGATCCCCTCCCCGCCCGTGCCGCCTTTGCCGTGGCAGCGCTCCCGAAGGGTGCGCTGGTGGAGATCGAAGCGATTGCTGCCTATTAAGTTAAATCCGATAGAGATTGAGCCGCTGTTTAACCACAGCGGCTCAATTTTTTGTCAGATCATGAAAACTCTGCTATTCTGTATACCCGCTCAGCAGTTTTTCCATAAATGCCTCCGTCGTCAGGCGCGAGTCCCGGTTATAGCGTCCCAGCGCCATCAGTGAATCCGGCTCGCGGGTGATGAAATTCGGGTATTCGCCGCAGTTGAGCAGCATTTCATACCCCATTTCATGCAGGATCGCCTTCGACTCTCCGCTGACTGCACCGTAAGGATAGGCATAAACCCGGCTTTCAATCCCCAGCTTTTCCCGCAGAAGCTGCTGCATCATGCCGGTGTCCCGGCTGAGATTGGCCTTGTAGGCTTCAATCGTCTCCCCCTGAATGCGCGATGCACCCAGGCGCGGCTTTTTCTGATGCATGGCATAGGAATGATTGCCAAGCTCCACCCAGCCTTCCGCCGTCAGCTCCTGCAGATCCTGCCAGTCCAGGTAGGAATACGCCGGATGCTTGTCATCATCGGCCGCAGCGGTCTCTGTAAAGGATCCCACCACGTTCACAAGCACCGGTACCTCATACTTTTCCACAATCGGCAAAAGATCCGTCAGATAATTGTAAAATCCGTCATCAAAGGTCAGCATAACAGGTTTTTCCGGCAGTTTTGTGCCATATTCCCGGTATTCCAGCACAGACTGCACGCTGACAGGCGTATAACCGTGCTCTAAAAGCCAGCGCACATCCTGCTCAAACATCGACGGCGGAAGCACGTAAGGCGACGGAGATGCCGGATGCGCATACAGGGAATGATACATCACAATCGGCAGCGGGATACGTTCCCTTGTCTCCAATCCTGCGTCTGCCTGCCTATCCTGCGGCACAAAAACCGACAGCTCGTTTCCTGCCGCTCCCCCTGCACGCCGATAGTCCTCCGCGCCCTCATCCCGGGTTACCTTTGCCCGGTTGAGCCCCAACAGCTCCACCAGTTCATACACGTCCACCCAGATTTCGGAGTTTGATTCCTTCTGACTCTCATCAAAGATGAGCTGCAGTCCAAAATGCAGATGCGGAGTGGTGATGTTGTTGACATCCTCCCGGTCGGAATACCCCGTCATGCCCAGATATCCGATCACGTCCCCGGCTTTGACCGTGTCGCCCTCTTTGAGGGTTTTGACATACGGATGACCTCTGCGCAAATGGGCGTAGTAGTAATACCGCCGACCGTTCCCGGAGCGAATCCCTACCCGCCAGCCGCCGTAGCGGTTCCATCCCAACGCTTCCACCACGCCGTCCTCCACGGCAATCACCGGCGTCCCTACCGCGCCCATCAGATCGTTTCCCAGATGCACACGCTTGAAGCCAAAGCTGCGGGCATTGCCGAAATCCTCATAGTGAGAAAATCCGTATCCAGCAGCCAGCGGGCAAAACCCTTTTAATCCGTAGCAAAGCACGCCGTCTGCGTCGTAGTATTCCCCCACCAGTCCGTCAAGCACTGCCTGATAGGCTTCCAGGTAGTAGACATAATACTTCTGCTCACCGGTGATATCCTCCATCAGTTCCCCCGCCTGCAGCCGTCGGGCAATTTTATCCAGTGCCGGGGATGCCTTGTCGGGAAACCGTCCCCCGGTCTGCGCTGCGAGTGCTGCCAGCAGTTCAATCCAGTCCAGATGGACTTCCTGTCCATAGCTTTCCAGATCATACCGCAGCGCCTGACGCATCACCGAATACGTCGGCGTAAAATCCACCCAGCGGATGTAATCGTCGGCGGCAAAGGCGGGGCTCCACGCAAACAGCATGGCTGCCGACAGCGTCAGGCAGATTGCTCTCCATTTCAGTTTCATCTGATTCCTCCCTTGATTCACTGGGCTTACCTTGACCGGATGCACCCTTATTTATGCGCTGCCGTTCTTCATCAGTTCATGGCAATCTGCCCGGAACTTCCTGCTTTGAGAGAACCAGAGCCGCCGCCCAAAATCGGGCAGCGGCTCTGATTTTACTATTTCAGCGATACACCATGCGGCCTGCGTGATCCATCGCATCGCCCATGGTATGCAGGGCATTGGCGGCAGCGGCACGGACATGGCAGTGGCGGCGCTTGGGCATCGCGGCAGCCGCGATGCAGGCCCCGGCAATTACGCCGGCAGCAACGCCGACGGTGAAGCTTTTCATCATAATCAAAACCCCTTCCTGTTTACGGTGTTAGTCTGACCGCACAGGAAGGGGTTTATGCACCATTATCCGGTTCCAGTTTTTGTCTGTTACTGGTTTGTATTCTTCTTATAGATCGCGTACAGACCATCCATGAGCAGATCGGGGTCATGGAGAATCTCCGTCTCGCAGAAAGGCAGAATGGCTGCGGCATAGCCGCCGGTGGCAACCACATGGGCGTCGCTGCCGAGGATGGAGCGGTACTTGCGGACCATGCCGTCGATCATGCTGGCATTGCCAAAGACAATACCGGACTTCATACAGTCCACGGTATTGGAGCCGATGACGCTCTGGGGCGTATCCAGATCGATGTGGGGAAGCTGCGCGGTCTGAGTGGACAGCGCATTGAGGGAAATGCCGATACCGGGCATGATGGACCCGCCGAGGAAGTTGCCAAATTTATCCAGCGCGAGGATTTTGGTGGCGGTACCCAGGTCGAAGATGATGCTGGGCAGCGGATACTTGTTCAGCGTCGCCACGGCGTCGCAGACCAGATCTGCGCCGGTGGAGGCGGGATTGTCGATCTTAATATTGAGGCCGGTCTTGACACCCGGGCCGACTGCCAGCACCCGACAGCCCAGCAGGCGGTTCAGCGCCGTTTTCAGGGTCGTCTGCAGCGGCGGCACGACGCTGGAAATGATTGCGCCCTCGCAGGGCACGTCCGCGCAGTGGTACAGATGCAGAATGGAATTGAACGCGATGGCATACTGGTCAGCGGTCTTTCCCAGCTCCGTCTGCACGCGGGATGTGAACAGGAGCTTGTCATCCGCATACGCTCCCAGTACGATATTGGTATTGCCGACGTCTACACACACGACCATGCTGCCATTTCCTCCGTACGATCAGATAAATCTTGTTCTTCTCTGACCATTATACCACACATTGACCAGTCTGCAAGGGCATGACTGCCCAAATTCCACCGTTTTCCGGCATATTTTACCGTCAGAGAGTCATTTCGCCGCTGTGCAGCATCCGGGCAGCCTCAAAAACCCGTGTCCGGGCCTCATTTCCGTCGGCGGCCTGCTGCACATAAGCCACCACTCTGTTCTGCTGCTCCTGCGAAAGCTGCATGAAATGTGCCGCAGCCGCCTCATCCCGTGCAAGGCGTGCACGCAGTCCCTGGGGCAGCATCTCCGGCAGCGCGTCGGTTTCCAGATTCGGATCTTTTCGTTTCATATGCAGACTCCTTTTGAGATTGGTACCTGCAGTATATGCAATTGCAGTGAGTTTTACGCACGCAAAAAAACAAACCTGCGTATAAACGCAGGTTTGAAAACATTTCTTATACGATTTCATTGTACTCCGCCTGAGTAATTGAGTACAGGCAAAGGTCTGCAAAGCTGCCGTCGGCGCGTTTCTTGTACTGCTTGAGCGTGCCCTCGTACTGCATCCCCGCCTTGACCATAACGCGGCCGGATGCCGGGTTTTTCGTGTCATACTTGGCCTGGATACGATTATATCCCACCTCGATGAACATAAAGTCCCTTACCGCCGCGACCGCTTCGGTCATCAGGCCGTTTCCCCAGTATGCCTGCGCCAGCACGTAGCCGATTTCGCAGCGTTCGTGCCGGTCGCTCTGCTCATGCACTTCCACTGAGCCGATAACCTCGCCGGTCCCAGGCAGCTCGATCACCCAATGGTAATAGTCCGGCTGCTCATAGGCTGCGATCCAGCGAGCGATCACATTCTTCGTTTCTTCTATATCCTTATGCGGCTCCCAGCTTAAAAAAAGCGCAACCGCCGGATCCGATGCCCAGTTGCGATACATCGATTCCGCGTCCTCCGCCCGAAAGCGGCGCAGCAGCAGTCTCTCTGTACGGATCTGCTGTGTATGCTGATGCGTCAGCATGATGTCCTCCTTTATCAGGTACGGTCTGGTCTGAACAAAAAATCAGGTTTTCCTGTTTTTATTATACACCAGCCGGTATAATACTGCAACACCTTTTGTTTTTTAACAATTTCGTTACTTAGATGACAGGATTTCCGGTTTACTTTATCCTGTCCGTATGCTATAATGAATTTGTATTTTTTCTTTCGAAAGGTGTGCCGATATGAATCGCATTCTTGATATTCTCCGTTCGCCCGACGCAGTCTATGCCCAGACTGCCGATTCGTTTTTCAAGCTGGACCGTGCTTCTTCTGCCTTTGCCGGCGGCGGAGTCCGGCTGGAGTTTCCTCTGACCGGTACTGCATTAGACGTTGTTCTCACCGCAGATGTTCCCGTCAAGCGCCTGCGTCTGCGCTGGCGTGAGGACGCAAGCTCCGTGCAGCGCGTGCTCACCGATTCCTGGGGCGTGGCCAACGGCAATCTCGGCTGGTATCCGGTAATCGGCGAGAGGCCTCTCTACTGGTACTTCCATACCTGGGACGGCGAGCTCACCCACAGCTACGGCGTCAGAACCGCCCCCAATGCCTTCTGCTTCTGGCAGCTTGACCCGGCGGGTATCACGCTGACGCTGGATGTTCGTTCCGGCGGCGCCGGTGTGGAGCTGAAAGCCCCGCTGACCTGCTGCTCCATCGTCACCCGTGAAGGCATTGAAGGCGAGCGTCCCTTTGCCGCCTGTGAAGCTTTCTGCTCCATGATGTGCCAGCATTCCAGCGTCCCCGACCGTCCGGTCTTTGGACTCAACAACTGGTACTACGCCTACGGTGACATCAGCCGCGAAAGCGTCATCGCCGACGCCGAGATGACCGCCCGTGTCGCCGGCGGATTTGACTACGCCCCCTACATGGTCGTGGACGACGGCTGGCAGCCCAACCGCATCGGCGACTGCGACTACATCGGCGGTCCCTGGACTCACGGCAACCGCTACATGGGCAATATGCAGGAGCTGGCCGGTGAGATCGCCGCCCGCGGCTGTCTGCCCGGACTCTGGATGCGTCCGCTTCTGACCATCGAGCGCATCCCGAAAGACTGGTTCCTCCAGCGTCCCGAGCCCGGAATGGTCGGAAAGTACATCGATTCTTCCCATCCCGAGGTACTGGCCCAGATCCGCGAGGATGTCTCCCGCATCGTCGGCTGGGGTTACCGTCTCATCAAGCACGACTTCTCCTGCCCTGATCTCATGGGCATGATGCACTTCGACACCGTGGAGCTGACGCCTGACGGCTGGCATCTTCATGACCGCTCCAAGCCCACCGCGCAGGTCTATGTGGAGCTTTACCGCACCATTCAGGCTGCTGCCGGTCCCGATACCCTTGTCATGGGCTGCAACACCTACAACCATCTCTGCGCCGGTATCCATCAGATCCAGCGCTCCGGCTACGATACCAGCAGCAACTGGAATATCACCCGCCGCAGAGGCATCAATTGTCTGGCCTTCCGTCAGCCCCAGAACCGGCGCTTCTTCCTCACCGACGCCGACTGTGCTCCCTTCACCGAGCATTCCTCTTATCAGCTCAATCTGGATTTCCTCGACTGCGTCGCCCGTTCCGGCAGCTCCATGTTTGCCTCTATCAAGCCCGGAGTTCTCACTGACCGGCAGCTCGACCGCATCCGCGAGGTTTTTGCCGTCGGCGCACGCCACGGCAACACCTCCGAGGCCGTGGACTGGATGCAGCACTCCACGCCCAGCCAGTACCTCTTCGACGGTCAGATTTATACCTATGACTGGTACAGCCTCACCGACGGTGCGGTTATCCTTTGATCGATTCTCCAATCTGAAAGAAAGGCGGTCACCTATCCATGCCCTTTACTCCTATCTGGTTCATGATCATCAGCCCCGTTTCCTGGCTCTTTCTGCTGCCGTCGCTGCTGCTTCTCGTAGGCGTTGTGCTCTTTTTCCTTTTCCGCGTGTTCAAGCTCGACGATTTCAAGACCTTTTTCAGGAAAAGCTTCCTGAAAGTTCTCCTCTGCACCTTTATTTCCTACTTTGCCTCCACCGTTTTCCTGTTCTTCTCTCAGGCAGCTTTCAACGACTGGTGGTATGAGTTTCTCACGTCTCCGGTCGCTTTCAACCCCTTTGACAACGTCTTTGCACTGCTGTTCACCGTCATCTGCATCGCTGCAGGCGGCGCCGTTGCCTATTTCCTCAACTTCAAATACGCGCTGCGCACGGCTATCTCCGCTGAAAAGATGCGCCGTACGTTTGCCCTGTGCGCCGCGATCCTGACCGTTCCCCTTCTCTACCTGACGCCCAGCCGTCTGCTCTTCGACGAGCCCGGAACCCGTCTGCATAACTTCACCAATCACATCGTCTGGGTCACCAACGATACCCTGAAGATCACCGATGCCGACGGTACCGAGCGGCATCTCGAGCTGCCGCTCACCGAAGAGGAAAACGCCGCCGATCCCACCGTCGCCGAGGATTATTGGACGGTAGCGGATGCCGTCAACCATGCCGCTTTCATCCGTAATCCCGTCGCCGGTGAAACCCTGTACACGCTGGATTTCTATGCTGTCAACCAGCCCGGCCGGCCCGTGACCATCACCGTGCAGGATAACGGCGCAGGACAGCTTATCTTCGTCTGCAGCGCCGGTGTGTTCAACGTCCTGCCTGAGGAACAGGAAGCTCTTCTGGCGGTTCTGGAAGGATGACGCTTCTCTGGCAGGATCACCGGCATAATGCCGCCGTCTATCAGGTATCTTCCCGGCGCTGGACTGTGCAGCGCGCCGGGGAAATCATTGGAGATTACCGGCTCACCGGTGAGACGTTTGATCCTGATCTGCCGCCGGAGCCCGTCCTGACAATCACCGGCAGCGACGCGGGTACCCTTGACACCTGGCTTCGCTTCATTCCGCCGCAGTACGGCATCAGCCGGCTGCGTCTGAGAGACCGCATCATCGATACGGCGTTCTTTCAGCCTGTCCTCCCCGAACTCCGTGATGCCGAGCTATCCCTTCACTGTACCCGGCGGGACGCACCCGACATTGCCCGCGGCTTCACCGCCTGCGATTACTTCGATCTTTTCATCTCCGGGAAGCGTGCGGGGAGCTGTTCTCTGCGGACCGGGTATCATCCGTCACTTATGGTCAACGGCCACATCGGCTACACGGTTTTCCCCGCTTTCCGCGGTCATCATTATGCTGCGCGTGCAGTCAGGCTGCTGCTGACTCATGCCCGGACATGGAATATGCCGGAGGTCAGCATCTGCTGTGTGCCGGAAAACGCTGCTTCCCGCCGTACCTGCGAGATTGCAGGGCTTTCCTTTGATGGGATTTTCGATATCCCGATGGAACATGCGCTGTATACGCAGGGAAAAAGGCAGTTTTGCCGATATAGGATTGATCTGACATGACAAAAACCGCTCTCCAATGATTGGAGAGCGGTTTTTCAGCGTATAAACGGTTATTTCCGTCCTATTCGGTATACAAAAGTGCTGCACTGAAGCCTGCAAGTTCAAAGCGGACACCGCCGTCCGTGTTCTTCATGGAAATCGCCGCATCTGCAAAGGGATCCAGAATCCTGTCAAGCCGTCCCTTCCAGAAAAGCTTCTTTGTCTCGTCGCTGTGATTGACCAGCAGCACGCAGTGTGCCGATCTGCGCATCAGAATGCCCTCAGTCTTGCCATCCACAGCGCAAAGCTGCGCACCATCCGGTCTGATGACGGCCAGCAGCTCCTCCGGTGATCTGACGATCATCGCCTCCTGCGGCAGACGCTTTTCGCTGTCTGCAAAGGTCGTCCACGCCGCTTCCCGATACCAGATCACCCGACAGCCGCCGGCAGAAAGCTTACGGATGGTGGTAATCAGGGCATCGGAAATTTCACAGGGCGTGATGACGAAATTCTTCCAGCCCTTACCGGCTTCCCGGTCTGCCGTCTCCCGGTCGATATAGGTGAAGGGATGCTGCGCGTGAAGCATCGCATTCTGCACCGTAGTCAGCTCCTGCTGGCAGCGACACACCTTCTCATCAGACACGTCATCCAGTTCCCGGAAGCCGCAGTAATTGCCATGGTCGTTTTCAATCCCTGTCTGATATGGCTTGCGGTACTGCATGACGGTCTCAATGGGATAATAAAGCAGCGTTTCCGACTCTCTTTTCCCGGAAATGGCCCGATTTGCCCGGGTCAAAGCGTCCCACACCTTCTTCTTTGCCTCATCGTCGGTCTCAGGATAATAGGAGTGGAACACATCCGCTCCCAGCGCCAGCTGCATCATCAGCGAGCAGTACATCTGCTCAGGGCTCACTTTACCGCCCTGCACCTGTGAGCCGGTCTCATCCATCACCGGTTTATTCCCATAGAGCTCCGCCACACTGCGCAGCAGCAGCGGTGTGAACGCCTGCTCAAACACCCTCGCCGGTACGCCGTTGAGAATGTCAAAGCCGGGAATATGCATATGGCGCATGAGACGGAAATAGTTTCCCTCGTACATGGCATGCATGCTGATTTCATCCTCCAACAGCAGATGGCCGGAGAAGTTCAGGCCCACCGAAGCGCAGTAATTGGACAACTGTACGAAGAACGCTTCCTCATACATGGTGCTCATGAGGCTGTAAAAGTCCTCGCGTACCTGCCGAAAATGTTCGCCATGTCCCAGAAACAGCGCCGTCAGCTCATCTTCCAGGCGATATCCATAGGTGCCAAAGAAGCGGTTTGCCACATGGCGTCCCCAGTTGACGATGGGATACAGCGGCATATCCGGATCCGGCTCATGGATGAGATATCCATGAATGCCGTCTTCATTGTGATTGATGTAGACGCCCATAAAAGACGGTTCATCGGTAAAGATCGCCTCGATGACGGCATCCTCCCGCGCATCCCCCACATAATCCGCATAGTATTTGCGCAGACGCGCCGTATAGGGCCGATAGGTATTTTCGATAAACAGACGCACGGCTTCCGGATCGCTGACATCAATATAGCGGCGGCAGGCGTAACCGTTGTTCATCGCCTGTGTCTCTTCCAGCGCATAGCGCTCAAAGAAGGACAGACACAGCAGATTCTGATCGGTGTCATTATGGAAGCTGACGGGCAGCGAATTACAGCGTGCGCGGGGTGCCAGCAGTTCCGCATCCGTGGGACGCTCCCCCGCCATCAGGTAACACACAGCGCCCAGCAGCTTCAGATGGCCGCGAGGCAGCGGCAGTTCCATTTTCTCACCGGGTTTGAGGATCCGCAGCACCATTGCACAGGCGCGGGCCTGACACTCCGGATCTGCGCTGACCGTCAGGTCAATGGCCGCACCGCTTGGCCAGCCATCTTCGTCATAAAGCCACATCCGCATTCCCAACTCCCGGCAGGCATGTACTTTTTCTTCCATCAGCGCAAATTCCACAGGATCCTGCAGATAATCCTGATGGGCCACATTGGTCACAATGCCGCCAAAGCCCCTGGCTTTGAGTCCCGCTATCCGCTCCCGGATGCAGCGGCACTTGGTTTCAAGACTATCATCTTTCAGGTAACCGAAATCATCATGCACCATTCTGAGCGGACGATAAATATCTCTGTTCATGCCTTTTCTCCCCTGCTGTCAAACAGACTTCAAATCCGTCGGCGTCGCATATACCTCCTGCAGCGCATAAAACGGCAGCTTGTAATCCCGGTGGTAAGTCAGCATTCCCTTCAGATTCAAACCGTTCCAGCGTCCATTCATTGGCTTGGATGGATCATTGTAATCGGTAAAGGCAAATACAAACGTGCCCACAACCTCTTCGTGCTCACGGGAGCAGTTCACTACAGCCCGTATCACTTCGGCATGGTAATTCTCGCTCCAGAATTCGCAGGCCCTGGAATAATACCCCGGTACGGAATCCGCGCCAAACTCCGTCAACAGGATCGGCATATCTTCCGGTATCTCATTCGCTGTTTTTACAATCAACTCGTGCAGCGATGAAACATCCACCCTGCGCATTTTTACACGGCCGTCTTCGATTTCCAGCTTATCCTCAATATCAACGGTAGACATGGTGCCATACCAACCGTAATAGGAGTTGATGCCGAGGATATCGATCACATTGACGATGCTTTTCAGCCAACGGCCGTACAGGGATGCAAATCCGATGGGTCGGGTGTTGTCCAGAGCACGCACGGCAGCGGATATCCTCTCAAAAAACGGCACCGCTTCGGGATGATCAGTATTGCATTCATTGCCAATACCATAGATGGCAACGCAGGCATACGTCTGTGCCGCCAGAACCATCTCCTGCGTCATGCTGACCGCTGCATCTGCCATCTCCTGCTGCCCGAATACCGTGTTGACTTGTTCGTCTGCGGGCTTGCTGCAGTATATATTCGGCTCAATCCAAACCAGAAAGCCCATCTCGTCGCACAGTTCATAGAAATCATCAGACATTGGATAGTGTGTACGCACAGCGTTCACATTGGCTTCTTTCATCTTCAGCAGATCCTGCCTGAGCTGTTCCCTGTCCATCACAAGACCGTACCGTGGCGAATCGTAAACGTAGCAGGCGCCGTTTAGTACAAATTCCCGGCCGTTGAGCAGGATTTTCCGATCCCGGCAGCAAATATTGCGAAAGCCCACCCGACATTTCCTGTAAATCTGTTCCCCGGCGGAGATTTCCAGATCATAAAGCGTCGGCGTTTTGGGCGACCACGTTTCCACACCGTCATAGACAAGCTCTGCCGAGAACTTCCCGTCGCAGCATGGAATCTTCCGCATATCCCCGCCAAGCTTTACACTGACAGCACCAACGCTTCCCATCACCCTGCCGCTGACTTTCAGAGTGCCTGTTTTTTTCTCCACGTCGTAATTGGGGTTGACGCTGACATCATAGACGCTGCTTTCACTGTACACTTCCACAAACACATCCCGATGGATGCCGCCGAATACGCCGTATCCCCAGTCGTTGGGCCATTTAACGATAATGGGCCGGTTATCTACCTGCACGGCAATAAAGTTTTTGCCTTCCTGCACAAGAGCCGAGATATCAAAGGAAAACTCGGTGTAGCCCGATTCGTGAGAGCCAGCAAATTTGCCGTTGATGTACACATCCGCGCGGTAGTTCACACCCTTGAACACAATCTTTACTAGAGAAGCCGCATTCATATTCTCCAGCGTAAACTCCCGGCAGAACCAGCACACACCTTCATAAATGCTGTACTTCTCCGCATATCTCTGCCACACACCCGGAACCGGAACACTCTCCCAATCCCGCCGATTAAGAGAGGGATAAGCATACAGAGGCGTGTCTGCATCAATCATATTGCGGTTATTGTTTGGTTTCTGATCATGTGTCGGCGCAAATTTCCATGTGCCATTGAGTGAAACCGTCGTTTTCATTGGTGTTCCTCCGTCATTTCCGCGATAAATGATTTCACCTTTCGCTGCGTACACTATCCTCATTATCTCACACCGTTTTTCCGATTACAAGTACCATACATGAAAAAAGTCCTTCCGTATGCACGGAAGGACTTTTGAAAATCGTCTGTAACTTACAGAGCAGCCTTAGCCTGGGCAACCAGCGCGGTGAACGCGGCGGCGTCGGAAACGGCGATCTCGGCGAGCATCTTGCGGTTCATGGTGATACCGGCCTTCTTCAGACCGTTCATGA
>SVMB01000139.1 GCA_015067675.1 Oscillospiraceae bacterium | reverse complement strand
TCATAGCCGATATAGACATCAGATAGCCCATATCGTCCGTTTTAATCACCTGACAGCCGCCGACCCGGTTTTGCTCATATACATTTCCCGGTTCACGGGTAACAATCGGATTGATGCGGCTCTTTTTCCAGTTAACGCCGTCAGCACTCTCCGCATAGGCGTTTACATTGGGCTCATAGGTTTCTCCTGCAGAGTACCACATCCGGTATTTGCCATCCTCATACAGGACGCAGGGGTTCATAACCGATTCCTTCTCCCAGGGATACTCGGGAATCATCACCGGTTCCATTCCCACACGGTCAAAGCGGATTCCGTCGAGACTCCTGGCATAGCCGATAAAGCTGTAACCCCGCGCCTGACCGGTGTACCACATATGATAGATGCCGCCGAGCTTAATCACGCAGTTGCGGTTGATGTTATCCTCCCAGCCGGACTCAGGGTTCGGCTCCAGCGTAATCACCGGGTCCTCCCAGTGAATGCCGTCGTCACTGAAGGTCACAGCGCAGGATTTTCTGCCGCGCCAGGAAAAATCCATCCTGTACCGTCCGTTTTCCATCCAGACGTAACCGTCAAACACCGTGCCGGTTTCCGTATTACCGAATACAGGTGCCTCCGAATATTTTATGAACCCCATAAAACAGCCTCCTTGCATTACAGATGGTATTCTCATCATACAACACCCCTGCAGACAAGTCAAGCCCCGGAATACCGTCACACAGCGTTGACGATACCTGCAAACAGCACATAGGAACCCGAGCGGATCAGGAACATAAACGGCCGGTCCAGGATCATCTCACATCTGCCGTCGGGGAGAGCGGCACCCGCATACATGATTTCGGTGTATGCCGCGGCTGTCACGCCGCGCTCGTCCACCTCCACGCCCGCACCCTGCCGGATATTGCCGACCCAAGCGGGAGAGTCGGTAAGCGGTGTGAAGTCGGCTGACTCTGCGTCAAAAATATCCGTCACGCCCAGACTCTGCAGGGCGCTTTTGAGCCCCACAGTGGACTCTGCGGAGAACTTCGGGATCTGCCAGATGACTTCACCGTAGTGCGACGTGTCGGGATTACCCTCCACGCGCTCCCAAAAAGTTGGGTCGGAAAGCAGCTCGTCAATGCTCACGCCCTCGTCGGGCAGAATAAAGGTCATCGAACCGTTTTTCAGGCCCAGAGACGCTGCCTGAAACCCTTCGTCACCGACGAAGTTGCCGTGCGTCTCCCGGTTGAGGAAGTCAATGGCGACCTCCGTGCCGTCGGCACAGGTGAAGATATCCTCGGCGGTCTTTGATTTGTCAAATTCATCCGTCCACTGATCGGAATAGTAGAGCGTGGAGTAGAGCGCCATCACGTCGTCGGGGTTCGTCTCAACGGCGAGGTTTTCCAGCACTCCGCCGGTCATTTCCGCAAGCCAGGAGCCTATGAGCGCATCGGCCTCGTCGGTTCCCATGGCAACCCGAGCAGAGCTTGCACGGTAATCCTCGCAGATTTCCTTTAAGGTGGCATCCTTGAAGTTCAGGCTCTCATTGAGCCACAGCGAGGCTGCCGGACGCAGGGCCGAGATGCCGTTGTCCATGTAGATCCAGCGCCAGAGCCGTTCGGTCTGCTCAGCCAGGCGATCCGCATCCTGTTCGCCAAGTAGGGCAAGCACCTGCGCCTGACTCTCCCCTGCTGCCGTGCGTGAAAGCATGGACAGAGCAAGGAAGAGATTGAGCGGCGAATAAACGCGATTTTCGCTCCCGGCACCCGTGAGCACCGTGCTCATGGTGCTGTCGGCAAAGCTCTTGACGGTTTCGATGAATGCATCATCCGACCGTTCGCCGCGGATGGTGTTGATCTGTTCACGGTAACGGTCGTATTGCTCCTGATATCCGCTCCAGTCGCCCAGCACCGGCTCCTCCGGGTAGCTGGGATATTCCGGGTAGGATGCAAGATGCAGCATCTTGTTTCCAACAGCACTGCCGGGATTGGGTACGGTGGTCGTACCGCTGCATCCGGTGAGCAGCATCATGGCAGCCGCCATCGCGCCTGCTGCAATTTTATACAGTTTTTTCATGTCGATTCGCCTCCTTTACCCTTTTGACTTGCAGGAGAGAAGAATGTTCCCCGTGAGTCGTGTTTTTACAGATCCAGAGCCGCGATCTCCCCAATGTCCGTCACCGTATAATCCGCAGCCTGCGGCGGACTATCCTGATTTTTCCGATTCACCCATATCGTGGTGATTCCCACCGCCGCCGGACCGGCAACATCATCCTGCAGCGAATCCCCGATAAATACCGCATCCTCCGGCTCGCAGCCTTCACACTGCAGAATCTGCCGGTAAAACGCAGGATCGGGCTTATACCGCCGCAGCATTTCAGACGTATACACCGCATCCACATCCAGACGGTTGCTCCGCAGATTGCCAAGCAGCGGCGCGGTATCCGTCGTGGATCCGATGACCACACGGTACTGCCTGCGCAGCTCTTCGACAGCATCCTTTACTTCCGCAAAGATCTTTCGGTTCTCAAGACTGTCGAGCATGATCTGCACATCCTGTATGTATGGCCGCTTGATCCCATACCGCTCATACAGAACTCTCAGATCCTCTGCAAAAATCTCGCACTCAGGTATAAACCCGCCCGAGATCGCTTCATCAATATGCCGGCGGTGGAGCTTCTTCCATTCCTTATAAAAAGCAGAGGCATCGATGACCCTGTCCTGCAGCGCCAATATCCGTTCCGCAGCCTTTACCGAGCCGTTTCCTGTGGAAATCAAGGTTCCGTAGGCATCAAAGATCAACAGTTTCTTCATACACGCCTTCCTCATTATC
This sequence comes from Oscillospiraceae bacterium, assembly GCA_015067675.1. Classification (GTDB taxonomy): domain Bacteria; phylum Bacillota; class Clostridia; order Oscillospirales; family QAMX01; genus SIG502. The sequence continues at coordinate 3,011 of SVMB01000139.1, read as the reverse complement.
AATGCTTACTAATGCAGCAAAAGCCACGACGTGCGTGGCTTTTGCTGCTTCGGATGGAATGACCATCATCCGTTATTTCATTTTTTCAGGGGCATGGTCAAGTTCCCTGCACTGTCCCCGCCACAGGCTCATCATGCTCATGGCAAATCCGATGATACCTACCAGGAAAAACAGTACCCCGATTCCGGAACCGGGACCAGCTCCAAAGATAGTTGAAAGCCCCGCTGCCATCGCAGACTCTCCTGCCATCAGCGGCTCAAACACGTGATCCGCCAGCACACCGCTGCAATACAGTCCCAGCGGGATCGAAATATTCTGCAGCGTCGCCTGAGCCGAGAACACACGTCCCTGCATTTCAATGGGGACGCTTTCCCGCATGAGGGCTCCCAGATGCACGTTCAGGATGGCTGCAAACAGATAGGATGTGCCAGCCGCAACACACCACACCGGTACGGAACGTCCGAGGGCAAGTCCCACGTTGCCGATGAGAAAGGTCAAGCCGCAGCTCACAAAAATCGCCCTCACCCGGCTTTTCACCGGCTTCATGACGGTTATCAACGCACTGCCTGAGAGTGTTCCCACGGTGACAGCCATCGACACAGCAGCCAGAGCCGCGTGATCGGATCCTGTACGGCCAAGGATAAACGCCGACATCAGCCCGTCGCCGCCCAGCTTTGCAAAGAAATTGATAACAGTGAAGAACAGAATCAGCTGCAGCAGCGGCCGGTACTGTCCCAGATACCGAACACCGGCCATGCAGTTATCCCAGAAGGGTTCCCGTGCTTTATTGTCTGCCGCCGTGACCTTCGGCAGATGAATAAACAGCCAGAGCATAACAAATGCCACCGCGAATGTCACCAGATCCACCGCCAGCACAAGCATCATTCCGCCTTTTGAATAGAGGATGCTCCCCAGCGGAGCGGCAATGATCGATACCACCGATCCTGCCATTGACTGCAGCCCGCCAACGCGGGCGTAGTGCTCCTTTGGTACCAGCAAACTCACCGCAACCTGCGATGCAGGCGTCTGAAAGGCACTCATAAAGCTGAGCAGAAACTTGATCAGGTACAAATGCCACACGGCCAGCAAATCGATCCGGAACAGAACCAGTACACTCAGGCTTCCCGCTGCCGCACAGAGATCGGACAGCAGCATGATGCGCTTTTTGTCCCACCGGTCGGCAATCGCACCGGCGACAAAACGGAACAGGATCGTGGGAAGATAGGCGCACAGGCTTAAGGTGGTCACAGCGGAGGCAGAGCCTCCCTGATCGTATACCCAGATGAGCAGCGCGTAATTGGTCATGGACGTGCCCAGTGAGGATACTGCCTGGGATGCCCAGAGGATGAAAAAGTTTTTGAGTTCTGAAAAACCGGTTTTGAATTTCATAGCTTTAGCTCCTTACAATACAAATTTATATGTTGTAAGCAGCGCAAAGCCTGATGAGACGGTCAAAGCCCGACCTTACGGGATCAAACCGCTCCGCGCACGTACCGTCTCCGATCAGACCATGCGCGAAGCCAAGCCTTGTGCGGCGAATGCCGCGAAAAAGTGCAGATCAATCACGATCATACGACGAAACCTCTCAAAAAACCATAACGGCAGGCGCTCCGTTTACCGGAACGCCTGCCGCATTTTATTACATTACAGATTGGCGCTGATGTAGGCCTTCGCCTCGGCGATGGCATCCTCGATGGCGAGTTCACGCACCTCGGTCTCACGGCGGAGCTTATACTCCACCACGCCGTCCTTGGCCTTGCGGCCGACGGTGATGCGAACCGGGATACCGATGAGGTCGGCGTCCATGAACTTGACACCGGCGCGCTCGTTGCGGTCGTCAAACAGGACTTCCAGCCCTGCGGCGGTCATGGTCTCATACAGCTCCTCGGCCTTCTTCATCTCCTCGCTGCCGGGCTTGCCCAGAGCGACGATGCTGACCTGATAGGGAGCGCAGATGACGGGCCAGATGATACCCATGTCGTCGTTGGACTGCTCGATGATGGCGGCGATGACACGGCTGACGCCGATGCCGTAGCAGCCCATGTAGGGGATCTCGTCCTTGTTCTGCTCATTGACGTAATGGCAGCCCAGAACCTCGGTGTAGCGCTTGCCGAGCTTAAAGATATGACCAACCTCGATGCCGCGCTCGATGCGCATGGGCTTGCCGCACACGGGGCAGAGATCGCCTTCGACGGCGCAGCGCAGGTCGGAGTAATCCACGACCTGGAAATCACGGCCGGGGTTGACGCCTCTGAGGTGGTACTCGGATTCGTTGGCGCCAACAACCATGTTGCACATATGCTCGATCTCGGAGTCGGCGTAAATCGGCACGTCCAGACCCATGGGGCCGGCGAAACCAACCTTGGCGTGAGTCACATCCATGACCACGTCCACAGGAGCCATCTCAAGCTCGGTGCAGTGCAGATGGTTCTTCAGCGCGACCTCGTTGAGGTCACGGTCGCCGCGCAGCATAACGGCCACGGGCTTGCCGTCGGCCATGTAGATGAGGGTCTTTGCAACCTTCTCGGCACTGCAGGACAGGAACTCGGTGATCTGGGCGATGGTATGGGCTGCGGGGGTGTGAACCTTCTCGACCTCGGCGAGCTCTTCCTTCGCAGGAACCTCGACGGGACGGTAGGAAGCCTTTTCCATGTTGGCAGCGTATTTACAGGCGTCGCAGTAGACCACGTCGTCCTCACCGATGTCGGTGGGAACCATGAACTCCTGGGAGCCGGAGCCGCCCATGGCGCCGTTGTCGGCGTCAACGCACAGGAAGTTGAGACCCAGACGTTCAAAGACGCGGTAGTAGGCATCCTTCATCTTCTGATAGCTCTCATCCAGGCTTTCCAGAGTGGCATCAAAGCTGTAGGCGTCCTTCATCAGGAACTCCTTGCAGCGCAGCAGACCAAAGCGCGGACGCTTCTCGTCGCGGTACTTGGGCTGGATCTGGTAGAGGGTGATGGGCAGCTGCTTGTAGGACTTGAGCCACCAGCGCACCAGATCCGAACATT
>SVMB01000138.1 GCA_015067675.1 Oscillospiraceae bacterium | reverse complement strand
ACGCTGAAAAGTGAAAAACGCTCGTAAAACAGAACTAAATCTGATTTACGAGCGTTTTCATTTCGCCAATCCGTACCGACAGTCGCCGTATTTTTGTAGGCTACTGTTTTACGGACACTCTGCTAACCTGCGGGCGGTTTTGTATCTTTTCTGTGAAGCCTATTGACAGCATTGACTCAACTGTATATAATAAATATATACAGTATTAACAGGAGTGATGGCGTGAACATTGTGATTGACAATAAAAGCGGAACGCCGATTTACGATCAGATTTATTCTCAGATCAAAAGCCAGATCATCAGCGGTGCGCTGAAGCAGGATGAAATGCTGCCGTCCATTCGGGGGCTTGCAAAGGATCTTCGCATCAGCTTCATTACCACAAAGCGTGCGTACGAAGAACTGGAAAAGGAAGGCTTTATCTACACGCTGCCTGCCAGGGGATGCTATGTGGCTCCGAAAAATGTGGAGCTGCTGCGGGAAGAGAATCTGAAGAAGATTGAAGAGCATATAGATGAGATCGTCAGACTCGCTGCTTCCTGTAATCTGAGCAAAGAGGACATTCTGGAAATGGTCAATTTTAGTCTGGAGGAACAGGGATGAACGCACTTGAAATCAGAAATCTGACAAAAACATATCCCGGCTTTACGCTGGACAATTTGAATCTGACACTGCCCAGCGGATGCATTATGGGGCTTATCGGTGAAAACGGCGCCGGAAAGAGTACCACAATCAAGCTCATTCTGGATATGGTTCACAAGGACAGCGGCAGTATTTCCATTCTCGGAAAGGATAACGGGGAGAATATCGAACTCACCAAAGAGGATATCGGCGTTGTCATGGATGAGGTGGGTATTCCGAGCTGCTTAACCGTCAGACAGGTCGGGAATGTCATGAAGCACCTCTTTCAGAACTGGGATGAAGCCGAATATGCGCGGCTGGTACAGGTGCTTGCGCTGCCGGATCAAAAGCAGTTTAAAGAGTTTTCCCGGGGTATGAAGATGAAGCTGGGCATTGCCATCGCCTTATCGCATCATGCAAAGCTCCTCATCCTGGACGAAGCTACATCGGGACTGGATCCCGTGGTTCGAGATGAAGTTGTGCAGATGCTCAGCGACTTCACAAGAGACGAGAACCATTCCATTCTCATCTCGTCCCACATCGTCAGCGATCTTGAAAAGCTGTGTGATTATATCGCATTCCTGCATAAAGGAAAACTGCTGCTCTGTGAGGAAAAGGATCAATTGTTGGCGGAATATGGTCTGATTCACTGCACAGCGGAGGAGCTGCAGTCACTTCCGTCGGATGCGGTCAAGTATAAAAAAGAAAATGCTTATGGAGCCCAGGCAATGGTTCTGAGAGAATATGTGCCTGCAAATATCCATATCAGCCCGATCAGCATTGAGGAACTTTTTGTGTTTATGGTAAAGGAGGCGAAATAGCGTGAAAGGGCTTCTCCTGAAAGATTGGTATATGATGCAGAAGTATTGCAGATCGTATCTTCTCGTCGCAGCCGCATTCATTGCGGTATCCCTGTTTGGCAATGGCAATATGTTCTTCGTTTTTTACCCCTGCCTGCTGTGCGGCCTGATTCCGGTGAATCTGCTTAACTATGATGAACAAAGCCGGTGGATGCAGTACAGCGCAGCGCTGCCGTGTACAAAAACGCAGATCGTCTCCACCAAGTATTTGATAGGGCTGCTGGCGCAGGTGACGATGCTGATTATCATCGGTGCGGCACAGGGAATCAAAATGACGGCAGCCGGTCATTTCGTGTTCGGTGAATATGCTGTTCTGCTGCTGCTTGTACTGATTGTGGCAACCTTTACATCTTCCATATCGCTTCCGTTCATCTTCAAATTGGGCGTGGAAAAGGGGCGGATTGCCTATTCTGTAATGGTGGGATTTGCGTGCGGAGCGAGCCTCATGGCATCGGATTATTTCAAAGGACAGTTTACGGCAGAAATCAGACCCAACCTGCTGCTGGCTGTACTTGCAGCCGCAGGCGTCGGAATCTATATCCTTTCCTGGTATCTGTCTGTCGTCTTTTATAAAAAGCGCGAAATACAGTAAGCCGTAATTTGAAAAGTCACTCTCTTTTCACGCGACAAGAAGGTTCATTCACGGATAATCGGTCTCCTGAAAAAACACCTCCCGATGCAGAATGGAAATGTATCGGGAGGTGCTGCTGTATAGGAAACGCAAGGCACCGCTTGACGAACACTTTGGCAGGGTATATAATAAGTAAACGGATAAGCTATCCCCGTTGAGAAAAGTAGGAGCGGAGAAAACGGCAATCAAAACGGGAAAGCAGCTCGGGAAAGGACTTGTTCACATGAAAAAGATTGACGGACATATGCACATCCCGCAGTGGGTGCGAAAAGACGGCAAACTTTGCTTTGGCGTGATCGATGAATACTGCCAAAACAACGGCATCGCGTATGTCGATAATATGTGCTGCAGCAATAACGCAAACCTCTGGGAAGGCTATGAGATGGATCAGACCATTCTCGGTGCCATTGCGAAGCTTGAAAATCCCCATGTTTTTACCCATGGCTGCCTGTATATCCCGCAGGACGTGGCGTTGACCGGAAAGTATGACTTTGTCAGCCAGCTGGAAGAAATGATGGAGCTGGGACTGGACGGCGTAAAGATTTGCGACTTCAAGCCCGACGCCTATGTGAAGCTGAGCGTGGAAAAAAGGCTGGATGAGTACGAAAAATACATCTCCTGCTGCGAAAAATACAAGGTGCATATGTGCTGGCATATTGCAGATCCCGAATATTTCTGGGATGAAACCAAAGTGACGGAAAACATCAGGAAAATCGGATGGTTTTACGGAAACGGGGAGTTTCCGACCTACGATAGCCTGATTGGCTGGGCCTGTGACATGATCGGGCGGCATCCGGATCTGCATGTACAGCTGGCACATGCGTTTTTTAAGTCCTATAACCCCGACGAGGTTGAGACGCTGCTTGCAAAGCATCCCAACGTTACCATTGACTTTGCGCTGGGCAGCGAGATGCTCAACGGCTTCAGAATGAACTACGACAAGTGGTACCGGATCTTCCGAACCTACTCAGACCGCTTCATCTATGCCACCGATACCTCCACTTCAAGTCCGGAAGAGGGGATGTCCCGTCTGGCTCAGAGTGTGCTGCGTTTTCTGCAGACCGACGATGCATTCGAGGTGGGACGGTATTCCACCCGCGGTATGAAGCTGGAGCAGAAGTATCTGGAGAACATGCTCTGGAAAAACCATGAGCGGGAGGTGGGTGAGAAGCCCCGGACGATCAATCGGACAGCGCTGAAGAAGTATATCGACCGCTACCTTCCCCTGATGCCGGATTCGCGGAACAAGCAGCTGACCGAGGAATACTACAGAAAGAATCTGCTGTAAATCAAAAACCACAGTCCTCAAAACCCTGCAAAAAATGATGCGGCCCGCTGATTGGACAATCAGCGGGCCGCAGTTTGCATCAGAAGCGGTTTTACCACGTCCGGGGGATCATAAAGGCCGGAATCTGCCTCATGTCAACACCATGGGAGCGGCTTTTGCTCAGTTTTCGTCACGATGGAAGTAGTGGTCCAGCTCCTTCTTCAGATCCTCGGGGATCTCGCGGGGAACCGGCACGACTTCGGCGTTGACGATGCGCTCGGCAAAGGCGATCTGGAAGTCCCAGAAGCCGGCGAAAGCCTGCGCACTCAGCGGAATGGCAAAGTCGTGGCGGGAATGGCCGGCGGCACGTCCCCAGCGGTTGAAGGTCAGCGTCGGGACGCCCACATCGGCGAAAGGCGTGGAGTCCGACGGATGGATGGTACGGGTGATCTCCAGCGTATGACCGCATTCCCGGGCCATGTAGGCGAGGTAGTCCACCAGAGCCTTGTCGGCGGTGGTGATGGCGCGATCGTAGCCCAGCGCGGGGCCGGTCATATCCACGTTGATACCAAAGCGAATCTTTGCCATCTCTTCCGGATGAGCCGCGGCATAGGCCTGAGAACCCAGCAGACCGACTTCCTCGGCGCCGCACCAGACAAAACGCAGGCTGCGGCGGGGAGGATTGGCCATGAAGTGACGGAACGCTGCCATGATGTCCGCGCAGCCGGAGGCATTGTCCCAGGCGCCGGGGGCATAGGGGACGCTGTCCAGATGGGCGGTGTAGGAGATGATCTCGTCGGCCTTGTCCGTGCCGGGAATAAACGCGGTGACGTTGCGGGAATTGGCGGTGTATTCACGCTGCGTGAGCTCCATGCGCACATGGGTGGCACCGCGCTTGACCATGTCCAGCGCATCGCAGGTGCGCAGATTCATGCCGGGGATTTTGCCGAAGCGCAGGAAGGAATCACGGAGGCAATTGCGGGGGATATCGTTGGTGGACTCATCCTCGAAGTAATTGCCGTTGAGAACCAGGAAACCTGCGCAGCCGCAGGCGGCAACGCGCTTCCAGACGTCGTAGCTGAGGGCTTCCATGAGGATGATCTTGCCCGCCACATTGCGCAGGTCATTTTCCTCGGCACGTCCGACGTAGACAAGCTCGGCTTCCAGACCGCCTTCGGGGGTGGAGCCGGAACGGCCGATGCCGATGACGGGGATTTCGGCGGTGTAGGGAGCCGTGACCGTGAGCTTTGCACAGCTGATCTCCCAGCGGGGGATGGGGAACTCCTCGATGACAGGCTCGCCGCCCAGGGCACGCACTTCATCGGCGAGGATCTGCGCCGCACGCGCCTCTTCGGGCGACGTGGCAATACGATTGAAGGCAAGGCGCTCCACAAGCGCCATCTGATATGCTCCGTTTGCAAGCATGGCTTTTCTCTCCTTATATATAAGGTTACTTCAGAGCGGCGAGCGCCTGCTCCAGATCTTCCAGCAGCGTGTCGATGTGTTCCAGACCCACCGCCAGACGGATGACACCGCCGTCGTAAGCTGCGTTGATTTCCTCGTTGGGAGCGCCAAGGGCGCCCAGCGGATACACAAGGCTTTCATAACCGCCCCAGCTCTGGGCACGGGTGAATACCCGGAACCGGGAAACCATCTCGGCACGGCTTTCGTAGCTGCCGCGGGGCTTGAAGCTGAGCAGACCGCCGCAGCCGCTCATCTGACGCAGGTAGAGGTCATGCTGCGGATGGCTCTCAAGCGCCGGATAGTAGACGCGCTCCACCATCGGGTGGGATTCCAGGTATTTGGCAACCGCCATGCCGTTTTCAAAGTGCGCCTTCATACGCACGGGGAGCGTGCGGATGCCGCGCTGCAGCAGCCAGGCCTGCATGGGAGGCGCAATGCAGCCCAGGGTCAGGCGCGTGGACGCTGCCTCCCGGATGGCATCACCGCGGCCGACCACAACGCCTGCGATCACGTCGCTGTGACCGCCCAGATACTTCGTCGCACTGTGGATGACCAGATCGATGCCCATATCCAGCGGCTGCTGGTAAACAGGGGAGCAGTAGGTGTTGTCGATGGCGGTCTTGATGCCGTGGGCGCGGGCAAGCCCGGACACCGCACGCAGATCCTGCAGCTCGAAGATGCCGGAGCTGGGACTTTCCAGATAGATGAGTTTGGTGTTGGGCTGAATGGCTTGCTCAAACTCGGAAAGCTGGGTGCCGCGCACAAAGGTAACGCTTACGCCGAAGCGGTCCAGCCACCGTACCATCGCACGGCCGGAGCTGTAGGAGGTACGTACCATAATCATGTGATCTCCGGCATGAACCACGGACAGCACCGCTGTCACAATGGCTGAAACACCCGACGACGTGACCAGCGCACGACCGCCATCCTCGGGGAAGGCATGCTCCATCGCGGCGACCTTGCGCTCAAAGACTTCGTCGGTGGGATTGGTCACGCGGGAGTAGCCGTAGGGGCCGCCGACATCGTCGGCGAAAATGGAAGTCTGGAAAATCGGCGGGCTCAT
>SVMB01000021.1 GCA_015067675.1 Oscillospiraceae bacterium | reverse complement strand
GACCGGTAGTCCTTCCTTCGGGTGCTTCTTTGGTTACTTTCTTGCACAAGCAAGAAAGTGACCGGGGGTGCCCGCGCAGGGCACAGGGCCTATGGATCCTCATCCATATGACATCCTCAAGGCGCCGGAGCTTTCCGGTTACATACAGAGGGTTCTTTCTGCTAGGCCAAGGCTTGTCAGCCAAAAACATTTTACATCCCCCTCAATTTCTGCTATAATATAACCATATTCTATTCAAGGAGGTCACCGCTGTGATTAAACTCCGCTTTCCTCGTCTGTCCTGCTTCGACAGATCTCTGGAACCCGCCACCGTCGCCGTGCCCTTTCCGCAGGGTGCGCTTGTCGATATCGGCCGCTGCCGTATCGCCGACGCCGCGGGAAAAACTTTCCCGGGACAGTTTCGCGTCACCACCCGCTGGCCCGACGGCTCTGTGAAGTGGCTGCTGGTTCACCTGCAGGCCGATCTCCCGGCAAACAAGGGAGCCGACTATTTCCTTGATACCAACGCGGCTGATCCCGCGTTTGCCTCTTCCATGTGCGTCAGCGCCTCCTGCGTGGATACCGGCGCCTTGAAAATCGCCCTGTCGAACACTCCCGACGCGCTCTTTGACTCCATCACGACCCCGCAGGGTACCTTCACCCGTGAGGAAATCTCCCCCTTCACCATCACCGACGGCAAGGGCAATGCCTACACAGCCGGTGCGGGCGAAAAGGGCTGGGAAGTCATCGAATCCGGCCCCGTGCGCGCCATGCTGCGCACCCGCGGCCGCCATACCGGTGCGTCCGGTACCTGGTTTGACTACATCGTGACGCTTTACGCCTATGCCGGCAAGTCCTGGATCGATCTGGACTACCGTGTGATCAATACCGAGTCCGGCAAGCCTCTGGAGCTTGCAAACGCCGCCCCCGGCCTGACCGTCTCCTCTATCGCTTCCATGAATCTGCGGCTCACGCCCAAGGCCTGCGGCGAGACCGCCTGCTTCGTCGCCCATTCCAATTACGTCACCACCTATCAGGAGGGCGAGACCGAGAAGCTCATCGACGATCAGTACCTGCTCTTCACCGCTAACGAGCAGAATCCCGAAGTGCTCTACGGCACCCTCTATGCCGACTGGCAGGATGAAAAGCGCGCGGTATGCGCCACCATCTATCAGGCGCAGCAGAACTTCCCCAAGCGCGTCGCGGTGTCAAAGGATGCCCTGACCGTAGATCTGATCCCCGAGTCCACCGGCGCTGTGGAGTTCATCGAGGGTATGTCCAAGACCCACCGCATGCAGCTCTACTTCCATGCACCGAATGCTGCCCGCCGTGAGGACATCAACTTCCGCTCCCTGCAGTATCAGCTGCCCGACAAGCCCACCCTCGAGCCTGCGGTCTACGAAGCCACCGGTATCTACGAGGATATCTTCACTGCCAAGCGCAACGGTCATATGGAATTCTACCTCGAGCAGCTCTTCGCCGACCGTTCCAAGGCCTACGGCATCCTCCACTGGGGCGATAACCCCGACTCCGGCTATACCCTGCAGGGCCGCGGCATGGGCGACATCGTCTGGATCAACGGCGAGTACGACGCGGGGCATTCCTTCTACCTCTACTACATCACCCACTACCGCCGCGCGGCCTTTGCTGCGATGAAGGTCGCCACCGAGCATCTCATCGACGTGGATATCTGCCATCATTCGGCTGACCCCGGCCGTATGGGCGGTCAGGTGGTGCACTCTGCGCGTCACGTGACCAGGGGCTGCACGCCCTCCCATGAGTGGGTGGAAAGCCTGCTGGACTACTACCACGAGACCGGCGATCCGGATGTGCTGGAAATGGCGCTGGCCATGGGCCGCAACATCCAGTATCTGCTGGAAAACAAGATATTCAAGTTCGTGCACGGCGGTTTTGGTTCTGCCCGCGAGTCCGGCTGGGCGCTGTTTGCCATGTCTGCGCTGTACAAGGAGACGTTTGATGAGTACTGGCTGAAGCACTGCGAGACCATCGTGTCCCTGTTTGTGAAGTGGGAGCAGCAGATGGGCGCGTTCATTTCGCCGTACACCGATCACAGTATGATCAGAGTACCGTTCATGATCTCTGTGGCCATCAACGCGCTCAAGAGCCTGTACAACGCCCGTCCCAGCGAGGAGATCCGCGGCCTGATTCTGCGTGCCGTGCAGGATCTGGTGGAAAACTGCATCGACGAGTTCACGGGGCTGTTCTACTACAAGCAGCTGCCCAGTCTGGACGTGAACGTGCTCAGCGTGCAGGTATTCGGCCCCCTGACCTACGCCTATCAGTTCACCGGAGACAAGAAGTATCTGGAATACGCCCTGCCCACCTTCCGCGAGATGATGCAGAAGGTGCCCAAGGGCGGCGGCGGCAAGTCCGCCAGCTATCACTGTGTCATCAGCGGCACGGCAAGCTCCTCCAACAAAGCCTTCAGCAGCGGTGCACCCCATCTGATGGTCTACTACAAGGCACTGATGGATACGGGACTTCTGGAAGCATAAAAGGCAGTACAGACCACGCTTCCGGATATCTCCGGCTATACCAGGTTAAAAGACTGAGCCCGTATTCTGCAGCATTTCGGCGCTGCAGAATACGGGCGTTTATTTATTTTATTGGGACATACTTGTGCCCGAGGTGAGAGCTGACAGAAAGGCAAGTACGCCGGGCACGGCATCTATCGTGGCTCGTCACTCGTTACACTTGTGACTCGTAGCAATACAACAGATAAAGGAATCAGGCGGTAGGGTTTCGATTTTTATTTCATTTCATTTTTGCCGTCCTCTGTCACGCGTCATCTGTCATTCTGCCAGTTCGCCGATGTGGGATCATCCAGGGGCTGCTCGCCCCTTCAACCCTCGGCAGGGGCGGCACGCCCCTGCACCCGTTTCTCGGCTGCGCCGCTTAACAATTCCTGCGAATCACAGTCCGGTATTGCATTTATTCTTCCGCTTCCCTTGACTCGCCCTTTTCTCTGCGCTACAATATGACCAAAGACCCCTCATTCTTCTTTTTCCGGAGGTATCTCTATGAAACTGGCTACCACTACCGCTGATTTCGATCTCTATGAAATCTCTCAGGAAGACTCCGTTCGCTACATCCATCAGGCAGGCTTCCGCTTCGTTGACTACAACTTCGGCTCCGACTACAAGCTCTCCCGCGGCTTCATGCTCGACGACTGGCGCGCCCACGGCGCTCGCATGAACGCCCTCGCCGACTCCCTCGGCGTCCGCTACATCCAGGCCCATTCCCCCATGGGCCGTCCCCTCGTCCGCGACGACGAACACGAAGGCTTCATCGCCGCCACCAAGCGCTGCATCGAGGCCTGTGCCGTCCTCGGCGTCACCGAGCTCGTCGTCCACTCCGGCTATGCCTACGGCATCTCAAAGGATGACTGCTTCGAGCAGAACCGCGCATTCTACCTCGACCTTCTCTCCGTCGCCGAAACCTGCGGCGTCAACATCCTCGTGGAAAACTTCAACAAAATGCACCGCGAGGGCGTCTACTGGATCGACAACGCTACCGACCTGCGCGCTCTCATCGATTTCATCGACCATCCCCTGCTGCACGCCTGCTGGGACGTGGGCCATGCAAACCTGCAGGAAATGCCCCAGGACGAGGAGCTGCGCATCATGGGCAGTCACATCCGCGCGCTCCATGTGCAGGACAACTACGGCGCCACCGACGACCACGTGATTCCTTTCTCCGGCACCACCAGCATGGACAGCCTCATGCACGGCCTCATGGATATCGGCTACTCCGGCTATTTCACCTTCGAGTCCTGCAACATCCTCAAGTCCCGCGCACCCCGCAGGCCCTTTGAGAAGGATACCCGACTCTTCAAGGCGCCTCTGCCCCTGCGCATCAAGGCCGAGGAGCTCATCTACGCCATCGGCAAGTACACCCTCGAGGCCTACGACTGCTTTGAGGAATAAAATCCCGTAAAGCGAGGTTTCCCCATGTCAGATTCCACAGCACCCCTGACCCGCGGCCCGATTTTCAAAACTCTGATGAAGCTGGCACTGCCCATCATGGCTTCGTCCTTTCTTTCCACCGCCTACAGCCTCACCGACATGGTCTGGGTGGGCAAGCTCGGCGCGAAGGCCGTGGCAGGCATCGGCGTCGCCGGCATGTACGGCTGGCTGTCGTCGGGGCTGTCCGTGCTCACCCGCATGGGCGGGCAGGTACACGCGGCCCAGTGTCTCGGGCGCGGCGAAAAGGAGGAGGCCGGGCGCTACGCAGCGGCGGCAGTACAGTTGGTCGTGCTCTTCGGTCTGGTCTTCGGCGCCGTCTGTCTGCTCTTTCACCGCCAGCTCATCGCCTTCTACGGCCTTGAGGATCCCCAGACCATCCAATATGCCCGCAGCTACCTGATGATCACCTGCGGTACGGTGATCCTGCCCTTTCTCAACACCACCCTCACCGGCCTTTACACCGCCCAGGGTGACGCCAAAACACCCCTCAAGGCAAATTCCGCGGGGCTGATCCTCAACATGATCCTCGACCCCGTGCTCATCCTCGGCGTCGGCCCCATGCCCCGCCTCGAGGTCGTGGGCGCGGCGCTTGCCACCCTCACGGCGCACATCGTCGTGACGCTGGTGCTGATCTTTTCGATGAAGCCGGAGCATCTTCTGCGGCAGACGCCGCTGACGCGGCCTGTATCCGGCCGGTACTTTTCCGCCGTTGTGCGCATGGGCGGCCCGACCGCCCTGCAGAGCACCACCTACTGCGCCATCTCCATGGTACTCACCCGTCTTGTTGCAGGCTTCGGCGACGGCGCCGTAGCCGTCCAGCAGATCGGCGGACACATCGAGAGCCTGACCTGGAACACCTCCGACGGCTTCGGCTCGGCGATGAACGCTTTCGCCGCCCAGAACTGCGGCGCGGGGAAGTTTTCCCGCATCCGCCGGGGCTACCGGTACGCCGGGACGTTTGTATTCCTCTGGGGCGCGTTCATCGGTTTATTGTTCATTCTCTTTCCCACCCAGATCTGCGCACTTTTCTTCCGTGAGGCAGATGTGGTAGCGCTCTCGGTGGGGTATTTCGTGATCGTGGGCATCAGCGAACCCTTCATGTGTCTGGAGCTGATGGCCACCGGTGCCATCTCCGGCCTTGGCTACACCCGCGCCTGCAGTATCGTGAGCATCGTGCTCACCGCGCTGCGCATCCCCATGGCGCTGGGCCTCACGGCGCTGGGACTGGGGCTTAACGGCATCTGGTGGGCGCTGACCATCAGTTCGACGCTGAAAGGTATCTGCCTGCACGTGCTCTTTTACCGCAAATGCGGGCGGGAGGATATCTGAGGTATTCTGAACCATTTTCCGGCCTGTCCGGATCACCATATCACTCACCCAAAAGGAGGACTTCCCATGTATTACAGCTTCGACTCCGCCTACACCCTCGACGTGCTCAAAAAGCTCCTCTACACCCCCTCGCCGGTGGGCTACTACGTGCGCATGAAGCCCGTTATCGAGGAACTCGCCGCCTCTCTGGGCTGCACCGTCACCTACGACAACCGCAGCACCGCCTACATCACCCTCGACGGCGCTGACAACTCCAAAACCGTCCTCGTCGGCGCCCACATGGACACCAACGGTCTCGTCGTGCGCCGCATCGACTCAGACGGCAAGATCCGTATGCGCACCGTCGGCGGCATCAACTACTATAACGTGGACGGCTGCACCGTCACCGTCCTCACCCGCGACGGCCGCGCCTATACAGGTCTGCTCACCTGCCAGTCCCACTCCACCCACGTCTTTGACGACGCCCGCACCCTCCCCCGCGACGACTACCACATGATGATCATCCTCGACGAGAAGGTCTCCTCCCGCGCCGAGGTCGAAGCGCTGGGCATCCGCCACGGCGACTACATTGCCATTGACCCCCAGTACGAAGTCACGGAGAAGGGCTTTGTCAAAGCCCGCTTCCTCGACGATAAAGCGGCCTGTGCCTGCGCCTTCACCATGCTCAAATATATCGTCGAGACGGGTGCCAGGCCCCGGTACCGCACCATGCTTGCCTTCCCCTTCAAGGAAGAGATCGGCCTGGGCGGCTCCTACGTCCCGCCGGAGGTTTCCGAATACCTCGCCATCGATATCGGCCTCATCGGCCCGGATCTGGACGGCAACGAGTTCTCCGTGAGCATCTGCGCCAAGGACGCGAAGGGCCCCTACGATTACGAGCTGACCAATGAGCTCATCGCCCTCGCCGAAAAGACCGGCACGCCCTACGCCCTGGACATCTTCAATCACTACTCCACCGACGGCAACGCCGCCCAGCACGGCGGCTGCAACGTGCGCTCCGCCGCCATGGGCATGGCGGTCTACTGCAGCCACGGCCGCGAGCGTACCCACATTGAGGGTCTCGACGCCACCACCCAGCTGATGATCGCCTACGTGCTGGGCGCGTAACAGAGCCACAATCTGCATTTGGAGGTATTTGGTATGGCTGGAAAGAATCTGATCTGCGTACAGACCGGCAACTGGTATGATAAACGCTTCGGCGGTGACGCCCATGCCGACGAAGCCTTCGCCTTCATCAAAAGCTGCGGCTTTGACGCCGTGGACTTCAACATCGATCAGACCATGAACGCAGGCCTCATCTCCCGCGGCGAGCGCAACACCTTCTACGATGCGCCGCTTGAGGAACTGCTGGAGCTCTACCGTCCCGTCAAGGAGGCCGCCCTCCGCCACGGCGTCGCCATCTCCTCGGGTCACGGGCTCTTCCCCATGATCATCGACGGCAAGGATGACCTCAACGACTACATCATCATGGCCACCGAGAAGATCATCGCCATCATGGCCTATATCGGCTGTCATGCCCTCATCGTGCATCCCGCCTGCCGCAATGACAAGGCGCACGAGTGGGAGATCAACATGGCCATGTACCGTCGGCTGATTCCGGCGGCCAAACAGTACGGCGTGAAGATCTGCCTGGAAAACATCCCCTCCCACAACGGTCACCATGTGGTCATGGGCTGCTGCTGCGACGTGCAGGAAGCCTGCCGCTACATCGATACCCTCAACGCCGAGGCGGGGGAGGATGTCTTTGGCTTCTGCTTTGACATCGGTCATGCCAACAACACCTGCCGGATTCTCTCAAACGACATCCGAACCCTCGGAAAGCGCCTGACGACGCTGCATATCCACGACAATGACGCCGCCTCCGACCTGCATCTCATCCCCTACACCCAGAAGCGCGGTGCGGTGGACTGGGAGGACTTCATCGCCGGACTCCGCGACATCGGCTACGAGGGCGCGCTGAATTTTGAGACCTTCGCAGGCGTTGACCTGGTGCCGCAGGAGATCGGGGAGGCCGCGCTGCGCTTTATCGCCGCCATCGGCCGCTACTTTGCCTCCCGTCTGGACGCGTAACCCCTCAAATTGACGCAAAACAGCAGAACCCGGACTGTGTATTTGAACAGTCCGGGCTCTTTTTTATATTGTATGAGGAAGGATCAGCCGTCAAACCGGAAGCGCAGAAGCTCTGAGCCGTTGGGCACGTAGATGCTCTTGTCGGAGGTCATCGCATAGACCTTCACCGCAGCCGGTAATTCCCGCCGCTGCAGGATCTCACAGCTTTCCGCATCCACCAGCCGCGCCTCCTGCCCCACAAACATAATCAGCGTATGCTCATCGTATTTGCCCATGCTGCAGATGGTGTTTTCAAACGTCGGCTTCGTTCCCCTCTCACCGATCTCAATCGTGTCAATGAGCTCCAGCGTTTCCTCGCAGTAGATGCGCAGATACTGCCGGTTGTCGCGGGTATCCTGCAGCGCCAGAAACAGCTTATCCCCAATGACTGCCAGCTGTGCAGGGTACTGTCCCAGCTCAAACTGCTCACGCTGCACGATATTGCCGTCCGTATCCAGCCGCAGCAGGAAGAAGCAATCCTCCCGGGACGGACGCCCTGAGGTTGAGCCGTTGGTGGTAACGTAGATGTACTCCCTGCCCGCCGCCAGTGCGCCGTAGGACTGCTCCGGAATCATGTCGTGCCACATCGCAACCTCATGGGTTTCGGTGTTGATGCGGGTGATGCCGCCGCCGTAGCGGCCATAGGTCGCCGACCACCCGGTCCAGATGTTGCTGTCCGGCCCCAGGATGCTGCGGCCGATGGGGCGCACCATGATCTTTCCCACCGATTCCAGCGTCACCGGATTGCGGTTTTCCCGCATATTCCAGGGCTTATTCGGGTCGTAAACCACATGATCGCCGCCGGAATAGGCCGCCAGATACACCAGTCCCCGGTAGGGTACGATGCCGTACACCTCGCCGTTCTTCTCTGTGACCATGGGCGAGTTCCAGTAGGAGCCGTCGGCGGGATTGTAGCGGCCTATGGTCTGTCCAAGGCCGGTGGAGAACCAGATGACGTCGTTTTCGTCGGCGGCAAGCTGGAAGATACCCGTCGGCGGAGCCTCCACCGGGATGCGGCGAAACTCGATTTCGCCGTCACGGACGAGGAAATATTCCTGACCGGAGATGCCAAAGATCGTGCCGTCGGCGAGGGAGCGCAGATAACGGGGCTGGCCGTATCTGCGCTCCGGAGGTGGCTCGATGAGCTCGCGGATCTTTGCAATGACGCGGGGATCGCGGGCGCCCTCCGTTGACGGAGCCGACCGGGAGACATCCCCGTCCACCTGCAAAAGCGTTTCGGCATCGTAGAAGCGGATAATATCGCCGTACTGCACCGCGCTCACGATCAGCCCCTGATCGATCTCCACCGCCAGCTCACCGTCCTGACCAAAGGGCGTGAAGGTGTGATCCTTCACGTCGTAGCAGTACATATGATAGGTATGGCAGCCGCAGCCGATGATCACATTGCCGTTTGGCAGCGTCATGGCAGGGCGGGTGTAGAGATTCTCGGGATCGTCGCCGACGCGCCCGGCGGAGTCGAGAATCCCCGTGGCAGGATCGTAGCGGAACATGATGCAGCCGGGATAGCTGGTACCGTAAACCAGTCCGTCGCCGCCCCTGGTCAGGTTCCAGAAGTAGGTCTCGCCGGGAATGTTCACAGACGGATCCCACTTGCGGGTTGCAAGATCCAGTGAGCAGAGATAGCCGCCTCTGGCGCAGGTACCGGCCAGCAGCTTTCCGTAATCCGGCAGATACAAAAGTCCCCACGCGGCCATCTCTCCGGCCTGGGGCACGTCATAGCACTCGCCGGTGTCCTTCTCCGGATCGAGAATGATGATGCGGGCGGTGCCGCCGTGCACGCAGGTGGACAGCGCAACCTTCTCCCGACCGTCCAGCGGATCGCAGGGGATGCGGTCGATCTCAAAGAAGCAGAAATTTCTGCAGGGATAACCCAGTGACTCGTATTTCATATCGTGTCCTCCTCTTGGGCATCACAGTCTGTTCTCCAAACGCAAAGAGGCAGCCGCAAACGCATCCTCCGGCCGCCCCTTTTCAAACCGCAGCGCCAAGGCTGCGGCTGATTCTGTTTACTTCCTGCCAAACAGGCCGCCCAGACCGCCCAGCACGCTGCCGATGCCGTCCACGGCGATCTTTGCCTTCACGGCGTCAACCAGCTTCCCGATCTGATCGTCGGGCAGGTCGATGCCGACGATACCTTCGATGGTCTTGACCGGTTCTTCCTTGAACTTTGCCAGCAGAGCGGGATCGTTCTTGATTTTTTCCACGACTTCTTCGATCTTTGCCTTGATATCCATATTCTAATAATCCTCCTTACAGATTTGTATTCAGCATACCATAAATTGCGTTGTTAGGCAAGGAAAAACTTTGCAAGCAATTCAAAAATCTCAAAATCACCCATTCTACGCACCGCGCAGCAGATAATCGTCATTTCTAACCCCGGTTTTTCACATCATTCTTTAACATTTGCATAATCTGATGCACGCTCATTCTTAGCGTATTCTTAACACCCGTAAATATACTGTGAACCTTCCGATGCCCACATTCCAAAAGTATACTTTTTATGTTAAAATAAGCATATATATTTCTAACCAGCCTAGAAAGGACGATTGCCGCTTGAATTCGACCCTGGAAAAATTGCGTGAAAAGCTCATGGAAGCTTTACGCGCCGTCATGCCGGTTGTAGGAATTGTCATGCTGCTGTGCTTTACCATCGCGCCCATCTCAGCCAGCATTCTGCTCTGTTTTCTGATGGGCGCAGCCCTGATTGTGGTAGGCATCATGTTCTTCACCCTTGGTGCGGAGATGAGCATGACCCCGATGGGAGAGCGCGTCGGCTCGACAATGGCCAAAACCAAAAACCTGCCGATTCTGCTTCTGCTGGCATTCATTCTGGGCTTCATCATCACCATATCCGAGCCCGATCTGCAGGTACTGGCCGAGCAGGTGCCGTCGGTGCCGAACTTTACCCTCATCATGGTCGTTGCCGTCGGCGTGGGACTGTTCCTGGTGGTGGCAATGCTGCGTATGCTCTTTGGTATCCCGCTGCCGCATCTGCTGGTGGGGCTGTACATAGTCGTCTTTATCGTCTCGTTCTTTGTGCCCGGCGATTTTCTGGCCGTGGCCTTTGACTCCGGCGGTGTCACCACAGGCCCCATGACCGTTCCCTTCATCATGGCGCTGGGCGTCGGTATCGCCGCGGTACGAAGCGACCGCCATGCCGCCAACGACAGCTTCGGTCTGGTTGCGCTGTGTTCCGTGGGACCGATCATCGCGGTGCTGATTCTGAGCCTGATCTACCGTCCGGGTGCCTCCGAATACGTGCCGCCCGTGCTGCCCGAAATCTGGGATTCCGCGCAGCTTTGGCAGCTGTTCAGCGTGGGACTGCCCAAGTATCTGGAAGAGATCGCGGTCTCTCTGCTGCCGATTGTTGCCTTCTTCGGCCTGTTCCAGATTGTCAGCCTGCGTCTGCCGGGCCGTTCGCTGGCGCAGATTCTCGTGGGACTTCTGTACACCTACATCGGCCTCGTCCTCTTCCTGACCGGCGCAAACGTCGGCTTTATGCCCGCCGGCAACTTCCTGGGCCAGCAGCTGGCATCGCTGCCCTACAACTGGATCATCATCCCCATCGGCATGGTCATCGGTTACTTCATCGTCAAGGCGGAGCCCGCCGTTTACGTCCTCAACAAGCAGGTTGAGGAGCTCACCGACGGTGCGATTTCCGAGAAAGCCATGGGCATGAGTCTTTCTCTGGGTGTTGCGGCCTCGGTCGGTCTTGCGATGCTGCGTGTTCTCACGGGCATTTCGATTTTCTGGCTGCTGATTCCGGGTTATGCCATTGCGCTGGGGCTGTCCTTCTTTGTCCCGAAGATTTTCACGGCCATCGCCTTCGACTCCGGCGGCGTGGCCTCCGGCCCGATGACGGCGACGTTCCTGCTGCCGCTGGCGCAGGGCGCCTGTGTAGCCGTAGGCGGCAACATCGTCACCGACGCCTTCGGTGTTGTTGCGATGGTTGCGATGACGCCTCTGATCACGATTCAGATTCTGGGCATGATTTACAAGCTGCGTTCTCAGCACATCGAGGAGCCTGTACCTGTACCGCCCTCCGCCTTCGACATGCTGCCTGACGACGCCATCATCGAGCTGTAATCCTGTGCCGGAAAGGAGCCTGACATGGATAAACTTTATATGATGGTCGCCATTGCCAACCGTACGGCGGCGCCGCGATTCCGCAAGCTTTTTACCGACCACAATGTTTCGGCGATTCTGGGCACGCTGGGTGCGGGAACCGCCGCCAGCGAAACGCTTTACTATCTGGGACTTGAGAAAACCGAAAAGATCGTTTTATTCTCCATCGTCACCGGCGAGACCTGGCGCGACATCCGCCGGGAGCTGCAGCTGCAGCTCAACATCGACTTTCCCGGTGTGGGCATTGCCTTCACCATACCGCTGAGCAGTGTCGGCGGCAAGAAAGCCCTCAATTATCTCACAGCAGGGCAGAATTTCTCAGTAGCGGAGGAAAGCGTCATGAAAGAAACCAAGCACGAGCTGCTCATTGTAATTGCCAATCAGGGATACTCGAATCTCGTCATGGACGCTGCCCGCAAGGCAAAAGCCGGCGGCGGCACGGTACTGCATGCCAAGGGCAACGGTTCGGTAGGTGCGCAGCAGTTTCTGGGCGTCACGCTGGCGGAGGAGAAGGATCTGATACTGATTGTGGTACGCACGGAGATGAAGAATCAGATCATGCGCTCGATCATGGAGAATGCAGGGCTTGAGAGTAAGGCTCATTCGGTCATATTCTCGCTTCCTGTCACAGCGACGGCGGGACTGCGGCTGATGGAGCTGCCGACCGAGGATAGCGTAGAGGATAGTACGAGCGAGAACGTGGAAGACTAAATGCACGACCCAGGGATGATGCCTGGAATTGCTAAGCGGCGCAGCCGGATGAGGAACGCTTTGCGTTCCTCGGGGTGCAGGGGCGTGCCGCCCCTGCCGAGGGTTGAAGGGGCGAGCAGCCCCTGGACGATCCCGCATCGGCGAACCGGCAGAATGAAAGATCAAGCGTAATCCGTATCAAAAAACAAAACAAAAAAAAACGCAAACCTCACCGACAGATCGTATCTTCTGCTGTACCAACGTCGAGTCACGCGGGAACTCAAGGAGTTCCCTAGTGACGAGCAACGCTTAATACCGTCTCCTTCAACATAGCCAAACAAAACGAATCCGTATTCTGTAACATTTCAGCGCTACAGAATACGGATTCGTTCTTTTCACTTAGTATAGCAAAACACGGTATCAAGCGTGGCTCATTGCTCGTTTCACTTGCAATTCGTAGTAATACAGCAGACAAAGAGATGAAACCGCAAAGTTTGCGTTTTCATTTTTTATTGCCAATACGGGTTCCGCCTCATCTTTCATTCTGCCGGTTCGCCGATACGGGATCGTCCAGGGGCTGCTCGCCCCTTCAACCCTCGGCAGGGGCGGCACGCCCCTGCACCCCGAGGAACGCAAAGCGTTCCTCATTCGGCTGCGCCGCTTAGCAATCCCAGGCATCATCCCTGGGTATTGCATTTCGTGGTTTACCTTACTTCTTCTTATTTCCCGCAGCAATGCTCTGCTCGGAGAAGTCCCACGGCGTCTCGCGCTCGCCGGTCTCAAACTGCTTCAGGCTCAGGCGCCAGTCATCGCCCTCACGGAACTTCTTATGGAAGCTCTTCGTCAGCACGCCCTTCTCCTCCAGATGAATGTAACACGCTCTGTCACACGCTCTGCCGCAGATACAGGTCTTATACTGATGCTTCGCCGCCGGATAAAAATAAATATCCGACATGATCTCTCTTGCTTCCTCCGGCGAAAACTCCGCCGTACCACGGATGATCTCCATCCGGTTATCATACCCCTCAAAGGCATCCGGAGGCATGAACGGATTCTTCTCGCCGCTGGCTCCGCTGTAGTACACGCTGCACCGCCACGTGTCCAGCTTACCCTCGTCACTGATCGCATGACCCGGGCAGCCCTTGATGCACTCGCCGCACTTGTCGCACAGATGGGGCTGGACCAGCTCCGTCGCCTCAAGCTCCGCATCCGTCAGGATGAAGCAGTAACGCATGAACGGACCGTACTCGTCCGTCAGCAGCGAGCCGATCATGCTTCTCTCGCCCAGACCGCACTGTACCGCACAGTTGAGGAAGTCGATCTGGGGCTCTGCTTTGATGCCTCTGAAAACGGAGGTGTGGATCATCTCGGGGTTGGTCTCGTTGTCCTCGCTCATGATGAGCTGATTGCGGCGCTGGGGAATGGCCTCAAAGCCCTCTTCTTCGATGAGGTTTGATACGTTGATGAGCGCCAGCGGCATCACGGTTTCTTCCAGGTTTTCAACACCCATCGTGGTGTACTGGTAGTAGGTCGTGCCCTCTTCCACGCCGCGATAGAGGCCGCGCAGCACGCGGAAGCCCAGACCAATGACGGTCTTGACGCCGGGGAAGATCTTGAAGATCACATCGTCGGGAGAAAAGCGGGAGGCGGGCGCAAAGCCTACTTTATCCGCGTCAAAGTGCTCGGCGCACTGGATGATTCGGTTTCTCACAGTTTTCCCTCCTCTTTCAGATGCCGGTAGCAGACCGTCTCACAGGACTTGCCGCACAGGCAGGGTACGTAGCCGAAATGGGTATTGGGCAGGAACTGAAGCTTGGGGTAGATGGCATTGGCGGATTCGCTGTCAAAGCGCTTGTCGCCGTTGATGATCGCTTCCCGCTCGGGGTGATCTTTCAGGGTTTCCTCGGTCATGAAGGGATTGGACTTGTGCGCGCCGCGGTAGTAGACGCTGCACTGCCAGGTATCGACGCCTGATTCGTCGATGGCGTGACCGGGGCAGGCTTTGAGGCATTCGCCGCAGTTATCGCAGAGATTTCCCTCGAAGGGCTTGTCAAATTCCAGCTCCATATCGGTGATGATGTAGACAAAGCGCATGAAGGAGCCGTATTTGGGGGTGATGACGCGGCCGTGGAGGCCCTCGCGGCCAAGACCACAGACCCAGGCGGCTTTATTGTAGTCGATGATGACGTCGGGGGCGGGTTTGCCCTCCTCGACGGGGCTTGCAAACTGCAGCTCGTAGATGCGGTTGACCTCGGGATTGGTGGTCTTGTCGCCCTTGACGCGGAAACCCGGCACGCTGCGCTGCAGGCAGGCGTCGTAGCCCTCGTTTTCGATCAGGCGGCCGATGTTGAAGAGGAAAATTTCGGCGAAGGTCTCGTCGATGTACTTGACGCCGAGGTTTGCGTAGTTATAGAACTGGCGCTGATCCTCCATGGCGTTATAAAGGCCGCGGGGAACCTTGATGCCAAAGCCGATGATGGATTTGGCCTTGGGGAGAATCGAATAGGGGTTATGCTGGGGGTCATCACCGCGGAAATAGGCGGGATCGCCGATGCCGCAGATAGTGGCGCCGTATTCACGGGCCTTTTCCTTGATAAGCTGTGCGTTCAGCATACGCTGCAGCCTCCTTCCAACAGGACTTTTTCGGAATTTGCCGGGCCGGTATCGGCATTTTCGGCAATCAGAACGGTGGCGTCCTCGCTGACGACGATGTGATGCCACTCGCCGGGCAGCACGTCGTAGATCACATTGATCTGCATGGGGACAGCCGAAACGGTGCCCGCGTCGTCGCGGGTATACATCGTACCCTCACCTGAGAGCAGGATAAAGCATTCGTGGGTTTCAAAGTGCCGTTCCCACTGGCAGAGTCGGGAGAAACGCTCGGCATAGCGCAAAAACGCCACGCGCCACTCACCTGCCATCAAAACGGTCTTATAGCCCTCACCGGTATAGGTCAGTTGTTCCATTACCGATCCATCCTCCAGGGCTTCTTCGTGCGCAGGGGTTCCTTGAACCGGCCTTCCATGCAGCCGCCCTTCTTCTCCAGCATGCTCACGCAGCCGCGGATGCAGCCGCCGCACTTGGCCATGTTATAGCCGACCCAGCTGGGGAAGTATTTTTCCAGTTCGGTATAGGTCTTGGTGACGTTCTTTTCGTCCGCAACGTCGGTCTTGCCTTCCAGCAGGTCAAGCGCGCCGTTCTCGTTTTTGTCAAAGACTTCCTTGGGCACGAAGGGGTTATAATGGCGGCCGCCGTGGGTATAGAAGGCGTAGCAGCGCCACATATCGATGTCGCCCCACTCGCAGATCTTACCGGCGAGGTTGACGCGGATGGTCTTGCCGGAGTTCATCGGCGGGATGCAGCCGCCGGGGCATTCGCGCACGCAGGCGCCGCACTTACGGCAGAGCGGAGGACCGGAGTACATCTCGTCGTACTCAAGCTCGGCATCGGTGAAGATGAAGGCCACGCGCTGCAGAGGGCCGAACTCCGGGGTCAGGAGCATCTTGGAGTAGCCGATTTCGCCCAGGCCGCAGGCAACGGCCGCCAGGCGGAACTGGAACTGCAGGTCCGGGGGCACCTTATCCGGGGCGACTTCACGGGTAAACTGCACGCTGCGGTGATGGGCGGTCTTACCCTTGGCGGCGTGACCGATGACCTCGATCTGCTCCTCGGGAGACAGGGTATTGCCGGGGCTGCCGTCCATGTCGGAGACGATGCCGCGGGCACCGGTGTTGCGGTAGATCACGGCTTCGTAGCCCTCGTCCTCGATGACGCGGCCCACATGATGGAGCACGGCGGGGGCATAGATCTCATTGATGCCGCCGTAGGCCATGGAGGGGTACTGGTAGAACTGGGTACCTTCCTCGATGCCGCGCTGAACGCCGCGGGGAATGCGGAAGGCAAAGCCGATGATGCTCTTCACGCCGGGGAAGAGGTAGCGCGGATCCATTTCCTTGGGCGCACCCTCAAAGCGTGACATGGGCGCGATGCCGCACAGGTCGGCGCCGGCCTCAAAAGCCGCTTTTTTAATCATCTCACTGGTTAACATACATAACCTCCTCAAGCTTAATCAAAGCCTCGTCGATGTTTGCATAAACAAGCCGTCCATCCCGCACTTCGGCGCGAATACGGCTGTTTTCAAGCAGATAGGGATAGAGCATGGCGGTGTGGTCGGGTTCCAGCAGGAAAAGTGCGCTGCCGGAAGCGCGGCCGTCGCGGATGTAGGCGCGCAGGATGCGCGACGGATGGGGATTGGTACGGGTGGCGAGCTTCAGCGCGGGGAAAAGTCCCTCATAGAGATGCACGTCCTCAGGGCGGATGAAGTTTGTGTACGCAAGCACCTGGCGGCGGCTCTCCTCCCGGGCCAGATACTGTCGGCACAGGCCCTCGAAGGCATAGCCGTTATCCATGGCGGCAATCTCGGACTCATGGGAAACGAGATTATCATGGAAGGTATGGGCCGGGCAGTGGTTGAGGCAGCCGGAATTGGCCAGCGCATAGAGCGTCTTGCCGTGATCATCGCACCAGCGGCGGATCTCGCGGATGGCGTTAAAATCCCGGTTGAGCTCGCGCTTTAAGTAGAAGCTGTCATAGACGTCGCGGGCGTATTCCAGCGCGTCGATGGAGCCGATGCCCACGTTGACCGATGCGCGCACGTCGATGCCCTCGAAGTTTTCGTGGATGAAGCGGGCGATGAGGGGCGACGTGGTGGTGACGGAGGCCAGGCCGTAATGGGAGCGGATGTAGTCCACGGCGTCGCCGATTTTTTCAAAGAACGCCCGGGACTGGCTGTCACGACCGTAGCAGGTGGCGTTGAGCAGGAGATTGAGGGCGATACCGGCGTCGGAGAGGCGCTGCAGATCGGCACACTGGGCAGCCTGCGCCTCCCAGGATGTGAGTCCCTCGGCACGCAGGGTACTGCCGCGTCCGCTGGCGAAGTCTCCCCAGGCAAAATAGACCTCGCTGATCGCCTCCCGGCAGGCGATCACCTCGTCAAGGAAGGACGCATCGGCAAGGCGGTAGCCGACACTGTATTTCATATGGGTCACCTCTGTTTCATGAAACGATATGCGCTGCCGGATTACCCGCAGCGGCCGACCTCAAACGAAGTCGTCTGCTCCTCGGCGTATACCTCGATCTGACCGTGCGCGGGGACACGCTTCATATCCACGCCGATATAGGAAAACCGCTCCATCGGGATGTCAAAGCAGACCCGCAGGCTTTCGCCCTTCGGAATGTGCACACGGCGGAACGCGACCAGCTTTTTCACCACACCCGATACGATGCGGGTGCGGACATTCCGGGCAAAAATCAGCACGCTGTGATCGGCGTCGCAGTCTCCCGTGTTTGTCACGGTCACACCGACCCGGCATACGTCGCCGATGTGTTCGGCGCAGAGATCGTGATAGGAAAACGTCGTATAGGATAAGCCGTAGCCAAAGGGCAGCAGGGACGTGGGCTCGGAGAATACGTAATCCTTGCCGGGATTGTCAAGGCTTCCGTGTCTCCGGTAGAGATAGCCTTTTCCCTGACGGTAGTGGTTATAGTGGCAGGGCAGATGACCGACGGAGCGGGGCAGGGAGAAGGGCAGTCTGCCGGAGGGCACGATATCACCCGCAAGCATGGAGGCAACCACGGGATTCCCCTCGCATCCGACGCCGTAGGTCCAGAGGATCGCGCTGCAAAGCGGCATTTCGTCGGTAATGGAGAGGGGCTTGCCGGAATAGATCAGCAAAACAATCGGTTTGCCGAGCTTTGCAAGCTCTGAAAGCAGCTTTTTCTGCGGCCACAGCAGATCCGTATCCGCCATATCCGCGCCTTCGCCGCTGGTATGCGCCCAGTTGAGATCATGGGTCTCGCTGCGCTGCTCCTCGCCGCCTGCGTCGCCGCCGAATACGCCGATGGAGTTGTGTCCGCCGGCGAATACGATCACATCCGACTGCCGGGCAATTTCCAGCGCCTGCGCCGCCATCTCATCTTCGTACAGCGCAAAGCCCACGCCGCGGGCGGTCTGCACATGATCGGCGCCGAAGCGTTCTTCCATTGCTTCCTGCAGGGTTTTGGCCCGGTCAGCCACGCAGTCAACGTTCTTGTCCGGGTCGCGGTAGCTGTAGTAGGTGTAGGAGCCAAGCTGCGCGATTTCGGCATTCGGACCGATGAGCGCAATCTTCTCGCCGCCCTTCAGGGGCAGGACGCCGTCGTTTTGGATCAGCGTCAGACCGTCTTCGGCGATCTCACGTGCCAGCGCCCGATGCTCTGCCGTATAGACCTTGTTCTTCCACGCATTCTCGTCGCAGTATGGATTTTCAAACAGACCGAGCCGAACCTTCATCGTCAGCACATGGCGCACTGCATTGTCCAGACAGTCGGCGGACATTTCGCCGCGTTCGATGGCTGCCCGCATTTCCTCGCCGTACGCGATCTGCGAACAGGCCTCCAGATCAATCTGATTGTCAAGGTAGAGCCTGCCCACATCGAGCTGTGTATCCACGCAGCAGCAGGTGTTGTACAAAAGCCCCGCCGCGCCGTAATCGTTGATGACCATCCCGTCAAAGCCCAGCTCGTTTCTCAGCACGTCCACCAGCCAGTAGCGGTTGGCGTGCATGGGAAGGCCGTCAACCTCGAGATAGTTGGGCATCGTACCCATGACGCCTTCCTTTACGCATTCAGCAAACGGCGGCAGCATAAACTCCCGGAGTTCCCGCTCCCCCAGATGGGCAGCCGACATATTCAGCCCGCTTTCCGGCGAACCAAAGCCGATGAAATGCTTCATCGTCGCACCGATGCCGTTGTCCTGAAAGCCCTTTACCACCTGACGGCACATGGTGCTCACCACCAGCGGATCCTCGCCGTAGCTTTCCTCGCATCTGCCCCAGCGCGGCTCTCTGAGAAGATCGCAGTTGGGTCCGTAGATCTGATTGATGCCGCAGGCGCGGGCTTCTTTTGCAATGGCGGCGGACATTTCGTAGGCGTACCGGTCGTCAAAGGTGGCCGCCACGCAGCCGGTGGTGGGAAATACGGTCATCATGGGAACCGCGCCGCCGTGAATCCCCTCGATGGCAACCAGCAGCGGGATGCCCAGGCGGGTCTTGTTGACGCAGTATTCCTGCAGACGGTTGACAACCGCCGGATCAAAGTCACGGTAGGTGTAGATCGAGCTGTCCATCCGGGCCTGTCCGGCCTGCATTTCACGGTAATAGGTATCAAAAGTGGCAAGACTTCCCGTGCAGTGAAGCTGGGAAAGCTTTTCCTCAACCGTCATCCTCGACAGCAGATCTTCCACCCGTTCCGCTACCGGAAGTGCGGGATTTTTGTATTTTACATCCATCGGTTTTGTGTCCATAGCAGCAGGTATAACCTTCCTCTCAGAATGCGTATCCCATAAACAAAAAAGTCCAGTTTGACTATATCACGTTTTGCTGTTATAATGTGTAACAAACGGTACAGGAAATATCACAAAACAAAGAGGTGACGGTTATGGGGCTTGATATGCTCAATCCCTTCGTGCGCTACGCCAGAGCCCACCCAATGTACGCGCATTCTGCCGCAGAGCTTTCCGTATGTTACGACTGCCGTCTTTTTTACATCGAAAGCGCGTCAGGGTTTCTGCTCGCCGACGGTGTAAAATATGACATTTGCAATGAGCAGGCGGTTTTTCTGCCTCCCTGCACCCGGTATCACTTCACCTTCTCGCCGTGCCAGGATTTTTCCATCCTCGTGCTGGACTTCGACCTGGTTGCGGATCATGCAGACATCCGCGAATCCCTGACCACCGCCACCGAGACGACCTTCGATGCCGCCCTGGTACCCGACTATCCCATCCCGGAGGAACTAAGCCGTCCCATCGTGCGGCTCTCTCCCCAGCTGCTCCAGCCCCTGCGCCAGTGCGTGGACAACTTCCTCGTGCGCGACCCGCTCTACCGGGAAACTGCCTCGGCGCTGGTGAAGCTGACTCTCCTGGAGCTGGTGAAGAACAGCTCCGCTGCCGCCGACTCGCGCCTGTGCCGGGAGGTACAGGCCTACATCCACGAGCACTACGCCGACCAGAGTCTGACCAATCACGACATCGCCGAAAACTTCAGCTACCACCCCTACTACCTCAGCCGTCTCATGCGCGAGCACACCGGAAAGAGCCTGCATCAGTACCTTTTGTGGTACCGGGTCAACATCGCCAAGAACTATCTTCTGACCACGGCCTACTCCATCGAGGAGGTCTCCTGGCAGTCGGGTTTCGGCTCGGCGGCATATTTCATCAAAACCTTCCGGGAGCATACCGGCATGACGCCGGGCAAATACCGCCGTCTGCGGCTGCATACCGAGCTGTAAAGTGCGGCGTACTCTGCATTTCCGTCACTTTCACGAAAAATGCCCCGCAAATTCCGCAAATATACGGAAATTGGTACTTGATTTTCAGGAACCGCTGTGGTATAATCGCAGGTATGACTGGAAACGTATCACATTAGGAGGTTGCACCCAAATGCCCAATATCAAGTCTGCCAAGAAGCGCGTTATCGTTACCGCTACCAAGAGCGCCCAGAACAAGATGACCAAGACCGCTTTCAAGACCGAGATGAAGAAGTTCGCCGCCGACATCGCCGCTGCCGATGACAAGCAGGCCGTTGTCAACGCTGCTTACAAGGCCGTGGATCAGGCTTGCGCCAATGGTCTGCTGCACAAGAATAACGCTGCCCGCAAGAAGAGCGCCATTGCCCGCGCTGCTGCTCAGTAAGTCACGAGTATAAGGAAAACGCTTTCGCCCCGACGGGGGAGAAAGCGTTTTTTTCTTATCCCGGCGTCTGCAGCACGCCGTCAGGGGCTTGCCGGGGAGCCCCATTCTGCGTTATACTGATACAGCAGCATCCACAAGGAGGAACAAGCGATGGAAAACGAGCGTACCCTGCTGCTTGGCGACGTCAATCTGCAGGATTGCGGCATTCGCGCCAATTATTCCGATGCCTTCAACAAAAGCAGCATGACCGCCAACCACTACCACGGTTTTTACGAGTTATATTTCTGGATGGGCGACGAGATGACCTACGTACTGCAGGACCGGCTTTGCCGGCTGCGCGGCGGGGACATTCTGATCATACGCCCCTACGTATTCCATCGCACGAGTTACACGCCGGACACCCGTGCGCAGCGTCTGGTGTTATATTTAGGCGAGGAATTTCTGGGGATATACCGTTCGGCGTCGGTACGCCGACGGGTACAGGCATTTCTGCGGGACACGCAGCATCTGTCGCCGGATGCCGGGGCCGCGGAGAGGATCCGGCGCAGCATCATGGAAGAGATCATACCGGACTTTGAGCGTGGGGGAGAAGGCGACGAGAATGCGCAGTTACGGGCGGAGCTGGGGACTGCGCGGCTGCTGATCGACTTATCGGAGATGGCAGGGCGGGAGGTTGCCGCGACGCCGCTGAAGGAGCGGTTATCTCCGCGTGAGCGGCACGTCTCCGATGCGGTAGCGTACATCAACGCGCATTATCACGAGCCGTTAACGCTGGACGTGCTGGCGGGGGCGTTATATGTATCGCCGACGTACTTATGTCAGTTATTCCGGCGGTTTGTAGGGTTAAGTGTAGTGGAGTATCTGCGTTCGCGCAGGCTGATAGAAGCGCAGAGGCTGTTAAGCACGACGGACATGACGATCAGTCAGATAGGGGAGCGGGTAGGCTTTGGCAGTGGGGATTACTTCATCAAGACCTTCCGCAAGGCCTTCGGCCAGACTCCCGGCGCATATAGAGAGGAAATGAAAGAGAACTGATGAAATGCAGTACCGAATTGTGAAATGCAGTAGAAGTTAAGCGCCGCAGGCGGATGAGGAACGCTTTGCGTTCCTCGGGGTGCAGGGTCCGTTGGACCCTGGCGCAGGGGTCAAAGGGGGCGGCGTCAGCCCCCGTCCATCCCACCTCGGCGAACTGTCAGAATGACAGATGAAGCGTGACAGAGGACGGCAATGAAATTAAAAAATCGAATCGAAACCCTGCCGCCTGATCGCTTTATCTGTTGTCTTACTACGAGTCACAAGTATGGGAACTCTGCGAGTTCCCATAACGAGTGACGAGCCACGATAGAACCCGCCTTCTTCAACCATACTCAACAGATAGAACCCGTCTCCGGCGTAAAAACGCCCTAATAAGATCAATAAGAACCCGTATTCTGTGATTTGACCTCTGACAGGCTTGAATATCACAGAATACGGGTTCTGTCTTTTACCTTGGTATCACCGGAGACGGTATTAAACGTGGCTCGTCACTCGTTACACTTGTGACTCGACGTCGGTACAGCAGATCACCTTTTAAATGAGGGAAGCACCCGTTTTTTCATTTTTCATTTTTCATTTTTCATTTTTCATTTTTTTGCCGTCCTCTATCCGCTTTATCTGTCATTCTGTCAGTTCGCCTTACGGGAACGTCCAGGGGCTACTCGCCCCTTCAACCCTCGGCAGGGGCGGAACGCCCCTGCACCCCGAGGAACGCAAAGCGTTCCTCACTCGGCTGCGCCGCTGTATCCATTACAGGCATCATCCCTACATTCTTGCTGCCCACGTTCCTGCAAGTGTCCCCATACACGCCGCCATTCCGCTCCATTTCTCTGTGCTGCTCTCCGGCAGCAGCGCACCCAGGCTTACCCACAGCATCGCGCCTGCCGCAAATGCAAGGCTTGCCCCCATCGCTCCCTCCGATACGCTCCCCACTCCCGCCCCTATCATCGCACCTACCCCCGTCGGCAGTCCCGCCAACAGCGTCATCCCCAGCGTCTTCCACCGCCCCCTTCCCCTCGCTTTCATCGGCAGCGCTACCGCCGCTCCCTCCGGTATATCATGCAGCAGTATCGCCCCCGCCAGACTCCACCCCAGCGTCGGCTCCGCCGCCATCCCCGCTCCAATTACCATCCCCTCCGGAATATTATGCGCCGCAATCCCCAGTATCACCGTCCACGCCTGCGCATCCCCCGTCATCCGCCCGAGTCCCCCCTGTACCACCGCCAGTACCCCCATCCCCAGCGCCGTACAGACCATCACCCACCCCGCAGGCAGCCTGTCAAAGCTCTCCGGCAGCAGACTCATGCAGGAAAGCGCCAGCATCACCCCCGCCGCAAATCCCTGCGCCGTGCGCACGCCCCGCGCTCTCATCCCCGCTGCGCAAATCCATCCGCCCAGCGCTCCCGCAAGCCCCACAGCAAACGCCGGAGCTGTATTTGACCATTCCATCCCGAAAAAACCTCCCCACAAAGCGCAATTTGTCGAAATCGGCCCCATCACCGCGGAATTTCCCCTTGCAATACGCCCCGCAATTGGGTATAATAAAGGGTGAACTATGCCAAAA
The DNA here is from genome assembly GCA_015067675.1 of Oscillospiraceae bacterium. GTDB lineage: Bacteria > Bacillota > Clostridia > Oscillospirales > QAMX01 > SIG502. The sequence continues at coordinate 20,801 of SVMB01000021.1, read as the reverse complement.
GGAGAAATCAAACATGGATAAGGGCAAGTATTATATTACTACCGCCATCGCATACACCTCCCGCGTTCCCCATATCGGCAATACCTACGAGGCCGTACTCGCCGACGCCATCGCGCGCTTCCGCCGCAGCGAAGGCTACGACGTCTACTTCCTCACCGGTACCGACGAGCACGGCCAGAAGATCCAGGATCAGGCCCGCGCCGAGGGCATCGAGCCCCAGGCTCATGTTGACAACATCGCCGGCGAGATCCGCCGCATCTGGGACTTCATGAACGTGTCCTACGATCAGTTCATCCGTACCACCGACCCCAAGCACATGGAAATCGTCCAGAAGATCTTCAAGAAGCTCTACGAGCAGGGCGATATCTACAAGGGTTACTACGAGGGCTACTACTGCAAGCCCTGCGAAAGCTTCTTCACCGAAACCCAGGTCAAGGACGGCAAGTGCCCCGACTGCGGCGCTCCTGTCGAAAAGGCCCGCGAGGAAGCCTACTTCTTCCGTATGAGCAAGTACGCTGCCCGTCTGGAACAGTATATTCTGGATAACCCCGAGTTCATTCAGCCCGAGAGCCGCAAGAACGAGATGCTCAACAACTTCATCCGTGCGGGTCTGCAGGATCTGTGCGTCTCCCGTACGTCCTTCAGCTGGGGCGTGCCGGTGGACTTCGACCCCGGTCACGTGGTCTACGTCTGGATCGACGCGCTGTCCAACTACGTCACCGCTCTGGGCTTTGATCCCGACGGCAACCACGGCGAGCTCTACAAGAAGTACTGGCCTGCCGACGTCCACCTCATCGGCAAGGACATCCTGCGCTTCCATACCATCTACTGGCCCATCATGCTCATGGCTCTGGGCGAGCCCCTGCCCAAGCAGGTTTTCGGTCATCCGTGGCTCCTGTTCGGCGAGGACAAGATGAGCAAGTCCAAGGGCAACGTGGTCTATGCCGAGCAGCTCGTCAAGCTCTTCGGCGTGGACGCCACCCGTTACTACATGCTCCACGAGATGCCCTTCGCCGCCGACGGCAGCTTCACCTACGAGCTGCTCATCAGCCGCTACAACGCTGACCTGGCCAACATCCTCGGCAACCTCGTCAGCCGCACCCACGCCATGACCAAGAAGTACTTCGGCGGCGTGGTGCCCGCTCCCACCTGTCCCGACGCCATCGACGACGACCTGAAGGCCACCGCCGCCGCCGCCATCGAGAAGGCCGTTGCCTGCATGACCGATCTGCACGTGGCCGATGCTCTGGACGAGATCTGGGCCCTGCTGCGCCGTTCCAACAAGTATATCGACGAGACCACTCCCTGGGTTCTGGCGAAGTCCGAAGAGACGAAGGAACGTCTGGGCACGGTTCTCTACAATCTTCTGGAGTCCATCCGCATCGCGGCGGCTCTGCTGACTCCCTTCCTGCCCGAGACCGGCGCCCGCATCCGTTCTCAGCTCAATCTCCCCGAAGAGGCCATTGATGGCCTGACCTGGGGCGGCACCGCTGCCGGCACTGCGCTGGGCGAGGCCGAGACGCTGTTTGCCCGCATCGACGAGAAGGCCAAGGCAGAGGAAATCGCCGCCGTCATGGCGCCTCCCGCTGAGGAAAAGCCCGCTGTCGAAGAAGAGCCCGAGAATGTGGCCCTCATCGGCATCGAGGACTTTGAGAAGGTACAGCTCAAAGTTGCCAAGGTCGTGGCCTGCGAGCCCGTGCCCAAGGCCAAGAAGCTCTTAAAGCTCACCGTTGAGCTGGCAGGTAAGGAGCGCACGGTCGTTTCCGGCATCGCCAAGTGGTACAAGCCCGAGGATCTGGTCGGTCACAGCGTCGTGATCGTTGCAAACCTGCAGCCCGTGACCCTGCGCGGCGTCGAGAGCTGCGGCATGATTCTGGCTGCCGATGCCGCCGAGGACGACGTGCGTGTGATCTTTGCCGACGGCATCCCCTCCGGCTCCTCCATCCACTAAGAGCCGATGGTACTCTTTGATTCCCACGCCCACTACGACGACGGTCGGTTTGATGAGGATCGGGAGGAGTTACTCTCCTCCCTTCCGTCCAAAAACATCGGCTACGTGGTCAACGTGGGCTGCGATACGATGACCAATCTCCAGACGATCGAAATCGCCGAGAAGTATCCCTTTATCTACGCTGCGGTGGGCATCCATCCGGGTGCCGCGCACCGTGTGGGCGACGAGGATTTCGCGCTGGTGGAGAAGCTTCTCTCCCACGAAAAGGTGCGCGCTCTGGGCGAGATCGGTCTGGACTATCACTACGACGACAACGCGCCCAAGGAAGTGCAGCAGGCGGTATTCCGCCGTCAGATGGATCTGGCACGCCGGTACAAGGTTCCGGTATGCATCCACGACCGCGAAGCCCACGGCGACTGCATGGAGATCGTGCGGGAGTACCGCGACGTACGCGGCGTGTTTCACAGCTACTCAGGCTCCCTTGAAATGGCCCGTGAGCTCATCGATCTGGGCTGGATGCTCAGCTTTACCGGTGTGATTACCTTCAAAAACGCCAAGAAGTTTGAGCCGATTCTGGCAAACATCCCCTCGGACGTCATCATGATCGAGACCGACTGTCCCTATCTTGCCCCCGAGCCCCACAGAGGGCACCGAAACGACTCTTCTCTTGTGCTGCACACCTGTGAAAAGCTGGCCGAGATCCGTTTCATCGACGTGGAAGAGGCCGCGGCCATCACCACCGCCAACGCCAAGCGTTTCTACGGGATCGGGGACTAAATCCCGCGCCGTGCGCGGTAAAAAAACGAATTTGAACGCAGCGTGTTCAAATTCGCATCCACAACAGTTCACCCCGCCTGCGGGGGGAACTATTTCACTTTCACATCAATTCCGCAGCGGAATTGATATTTCACATTTATGCAGACGGTGTCTGCATAAATATTTCACTTCCCATGAGGTATTCCAATGGCCAAAAAGCCAAAACAGACCGCGCGCAACTATGATGTCAACGCGCCCATCATCATCGATGAGCAGCCCATTACCGAAACCCTGACCACCAACTTCATGCCTTACGCCATGAGCGTCATCGTCTCCCGCGCCATTCCGGAGATCGACGGCCTCAAGCCCGCCCATCGAAAGCTCCTGTACACCATGTACAAGATGGGGCTTTTGACCGGCGCCCGCACGAAGTCTGCAAACGTGGTCGGTCAGACCATGCGTCTCAATCCCCACGGCGACGCGGCGATCTATGAGACGATGGTACGTCTGGCCCGGGGCAACGGTGCGCTGCTGCATCCTCTGGTGGACTCCAAGGGCAACTTCGGCAAGGTCTACTCCCGCGACATGGCCTATGCCGCCGCCCGTTACACCGAGGTCAAGCTCGAGGGCATCATGCAGGAGTTCTTCCGCGACATCGACCAGGACGCCGTGGACTTCTCCCCCAACTACGACAACACCATGAAGGAGCCCAACCTCCTTCCCACCGCATTCCCCCACATTCTTGTCAATCCCAATCAGGGCATCGCCGTCGGCATGACCAGTCTCATCTGCAGCTTCAATCTGGCAGAGGTCTGCGCCACCACCGCGGCGCTCATCAAGAACCCCGAGCACGATATTCTCTCCACCCTCATCGCCCCCGACTTCCCCACCGGCGGTCTGCTGCTCTACGACCGTGACGAGATGGAGCGCATCTACAACACCGGCCGCGGCACCTTCAAGGTCCGTGCCCGCTACAAGGTCGTGGACGGCCGCATCGAGGTGACGGAGCTTCCCTACACCACCACCGTCGAGGCGGTGATGGACAAGTGCTCGGAGCTCATCAAGCTGGGCAAGCTCCGCGAAGTCTCCGACATCCGCGACGAGACGGACCTAAACGGCCTCAAGCTCACCTTCGACCTCAAGCGCGGTGTGGACGGCGACCGGCTCATGCAGAAGCTCTACAAGATGACCACGCTGGAGGACAGCTTCGGCTGCAACTTCAACGTCCTCATCGGCGGCTATCCCCGTGTCATGGGCATCGGCGAGATCCTTGAGGAGTGGACCGCGTGGCGTACCGACTGTGTGCGCAGACGTCTCTTCTTTGATCTGACGAAGAAGAAGGAGCGGCTGCATCTTCTGCAGGGTCTGGGCAAGATCCTGCTGGACATCGACCGGGCCATCGCCATCATCCGGGAGACCGAGAGCGAGGCCGAGGTTGTGCCCAACCTGATGATCGGCTTCGGCATCGACGAGATCCAGGCCGAATTTGTCGCCGAGATCAAGCTGCGCAACATCAACCGCGCCTACATCCTCAACCGGCTCGACGAGACCAAGGATCTGGAAGCCGAGATCAAGCGGCTCGAGGACATCATCGGCAGTAAAGCAAAGTTACGCAACGTCATCGTCTCGGAGCTGAACACCATCGCCAAAAAGTACGCGCAGCCCCGCCGCACCGAGATCATCGAATCCGGCGAGCTTGAATCCTTCGACGAGGAAGAGGAAGTCCGCGACTACGCGGTCAATCTCTTTATCACAAAGGAAGGTTACGCCAAGAAGATCACGCCCCAGTCGCTGCGCATGGCCTCGGAGCAGAAGCTCAAAGAAGGCGACGAGATCATCTTCTCGGCCGAAACCATGAACAATGCCGAGTTCATCGTTCTCACGAACAAGGCACAGGCCTACAAGGCCAAGGCCTCCGAGCTTGAGGACACCAAGGCCAGTGTCCTGGGCGATTATCTGCCCCAGAAGCTGGGCATGGAGGAAGGCGAGCTGCCGGTATTTATATTCCAGCCGGGAGATTACGCTGGTTCCTTGTTCTTTGTCTTTGAAAACGGCAAATGCGCCCGTGTACCGGTGAAATCCTTCGAGACCAAGACCAACCGTCGGCGTTTGCTGGCGGCCTACTGCGACAAGTCGCCTCTCGTTGCGGCGTTCCACTTCACCGAGGACATCGAAATCGCCATCTACTCCACCTCCAACCGTTTACTGCTCCTCTCCACCGCCATGGTCGCCCCCAAGGCCACCCGCGACACGCAGGGTGTCAACTGCATGACCCTCTCGGGCAAGCACAAGGTCGACCGTGCCGTGGCGCTTTCCGACGCCCACATCGCAAACCCCAAGCGGTACCGGATGAAGTCCATCCCCGCCGCCGGTGCGATTGTGAAGGAAGAGGATATGGGGCAGATGAAGCTGGAGTAGGAGCGCAGTGCGTGAAGCCGGAGACGGGAGCTTACCGGCAGGCCAGGTTACAGGAGACGGGAGCTTTCTGGCAGGCCAGGTTACAGGAGACGGTATCGAGCGTGGCTCATTGCTCGTTTCACTTGCAATTCGTAGCAAGGCAGCAGAAGATACAATCAAGCGATGAGGTTTTATTTTGAAATTTTCTTTGCCGTCCTCTATCCGCTTTATCTGTCATTCTGCCAGTTCGCCATATGGGAACGTCCAGGGGCTGCGCGCCCCTTCAACCCCCGGCAGGGTCCACAGGACCCTGCACCCGTTTTGCGTGTGCCACGCTTAGCAATTACAGGCATCATCCCCCCATTTTGCATTTCGTCGGACACCTTTTAGTTCACATATATTTCTATGAAAGGATCGTATTACTATGCTTCTGATCAATGGACGCGTTGTCAACCGTGACTTCGACATCATCGAGGCTGATCTGCTCGTCGTCGGCGACAAGATCGCCCGCATCGCCCCCCGCGGCACCCTGTGCACCGACGGCCAGGAGGTCATCGACTGCACTGACAAGCTCATCATGCCCGGCTTCGTGGATATCCACATCCACGGCTGCAACGGCGCCGACACCGGCGACGCTACCCCCGAAGCCCTCGAGACCATGTCCCGCTACCTCGCCGCCCGCGGCATCACCTCCTTCTGCCCCACTTCCATGACCGTCGGCAACGATACCCTCCGTACCGTCTTTGCCAATGTCCGCGCCTGCGCCGAGAAGGGTCTCTCCGGCGCCGCCATCGTCGGCATCAACATGGAAGGCCCCTACATCGCCGCTTCCAAGAAGGGTGCCCAGGCTATCGAGCACGTCCGCAAGCCTGACATCAACGAGATCCTCGAGCTCAACGAGGTCGCCGGCGGCCTGATCAAGCTGGTCGACATCGCCCCCGAAGAGGAAGGCTCTGATGAATTCATCAAGGCTATCAACCCCATCGCCACCGTCTCCCTGGCCCACTCCGCCGCTACCTTCGAGCAGGCCAACCACGCCTTCGAGCTGGGCCTCAACCACGCCACCCACCTCTTCAACCAGATGACCGCCCTGACCCACCGCGGCCCCGGCGCTGTCGGCGCTATCTTCGATAGCAAGACCGTCGTTGCCGAGATGATCTGCGACGGCTTCCACATCAATCCCGCCGTTCTGCGCATCGCCTTCAAGCAGCTGGGCGAGGACCGCACCTGCGTCATCTCCGACTCCCTCAAGGCCGCCGGCTGCCCCGACGGTACCTACGACCTGGGCGGCCAGCCCGTCTACGTCAAGGACGGCAAGGCCTTCATGCCCGACGGCGCCATCGCTGCCTCCACCGCCAACATGCACATCGAGTTCAAGAACCTGATCTCCTACGGCGTGCCGCTGCGTCAGGTCATGAAGTCCTGCACCATCAACCCCGCCCGCGAGATCCGCGAGGACAAGCGCATCGGTTCCATCGAGGAAGGCAAGCAGGCCGACCTCATCGTGATGGACGCCTTCTACGAGGTTGAAAAGACCATCATCAAGGGTAAGATCTTTGCCTAAGCTTTTTCCCACGCAAAAAAGCGTCTGAAAACACAGCAAAAGCGGCTCCGAAAGCTTTTATCGGCCTTCGGAGCCGCTTTTTTGTTATCTTCCGGGAACTTGGCGGGGCGCATACCGGAAGAGAGCTTCGAAAAATGTCGAAAAGGCTCTTGTGTTTTCACCGGGCTGTGGTATAATTAAAAACGCAGCATTCACATAATGCGGTTTTCATAAACCCTTACCCGCCGCCTGATCGGAAGCGTATCCTGCGGCGGTAAAAATGGCGTCAATTGTAAAATACATATAAAAAGAGGATTGTAACATGAGGAAAACCGGAATCCGTATGGTACTGACCCTGATGCTGGGGTGCCTGCTGTGTCTGCCGGCATTTGCCGCCGACGAGGCGCCCGTTCAACCGGAAGGGCAGACGCTGATCATGCAGATCGGCAGCACCGCTGCCCTGCAGGGCGACGAGACGATCAGCGTACCCGCGCCGCGCTACGCCGCCAACGGCGCCATTCAGGTGCCGCTGCGCGCGGTCTGCGACGTCTTTGGCTGGGAGCTTACCTGGGATTCCGCGCTGAACCAGGCTCACGTGAACGGGGATCTGCTGGTATTCACGCAGAACGCCTGGCACTGCCGGGTAAACGGCCGGCAGGTAGGGCTTTCCACGCCGGTGCAGAACGTATCCGGCACGCTCTACATCCCGCTGCAGGCGCTCAGTGCGGTGGAGGGACTCTACACCCACAGCTTCGGCTTCTACGAAGGCGCTTATCTGGTGATGACGGACTACGCGCTGACGGAAGGCGACCGGGCGGATGCGCCGAACGCGCCGTATGCCGCCGACGCTCCGGACGAGGCGCTGGCCGCGTGCAGGGAGCAGGCGCTTGAGAAGCTGGGGCCCAACACGGGACTCTTTGACACGACGGCGATTCTGCTGCGCTGCGACTCCCGGCAGGCCTATGTCGGCGATGCGCTGCGGGAGCTGTGCAAAGTAGGCGAGGGCGTGATGCCGCAGCGGTCATCCACCGGGGCTGTGCTGCTGCCGCTTGAGCAGACGGCGCAGCTTTGCGGCTGGCAGAGCAAGACCTGCGAGGACGGCAGCATCACGCTGTCCCATGGCGAGCGGCAGGTTGCGATAAACCCCGGGAAGCAGACCATGGCGGCAGGGGATTGTGAAACCGTGCTGCAGCTTTGCGTGATTGACGGCGTGCTTTACTGCTCGGTACCGACCTTCCGCGCGGCCTTTGACTGTGAGATCACGGTCAACGCAGAAGCCGGGTTTATCCTGATTACGCCCTACGACGTGACGGCGCGGGTCGATCTGCAGGAGAGAGCATGGGCGAAGGGGTATGCGCTGGTACTTGCGCGGTACGACGGCGCCAAGGGCATCATTGCGCTGACCTTTGACGACGGCCCTTCGGGCAAGATCACGACGCGGCTGCTGGACGGCTTAAAAGAGCGCGGTGCGCACGCCACCTTCTTCCTGTGCGACTACCGCATCCGCAGCTTTACGGATCTGATGGGGCGTTATCTGACGGAGGGGCACGAGCTGGGCAACCACAGTGCCAATCATAAGACGCTGACGGCGGTGAGTTCGAGTGTTCTGGCGTCGGAGCTGGATCTGACGAGTCAGAGTATAGACCGGCTGGCGGGGGTAAATCCGGTGCTGATGCGTCCGCCTGGAGGCGCGTATAATCAGACGGTACTGGAGGCGGTCGGTAAGCGTGGGATGAGCTGCATTATGTGGAGTCTTGACACGCTGGACTGGAAGAACCGGAACACGGATGCGATTGTGAAGAAAGTTCTGGGTTCGGTACGGGATGGAGATATTATTCTGATGCATGATTTGTATGCCACGAGCGTAGATGCAGCGCTGAGAATTGTAGATGCGCTGCAGGCGAAGGGGTATGTGTTTGTAACGGTGTCGGAGCTGGCAGAAGTAAGGGGCATAGACCTGAGCGCAGGCAGCGTATATCATAAGATGCCGAAACAGGGATAATACCTGTAATGGATACAGCGGCGCAGCCGAGAGAGGAACGCTTTGCGTTCCTCGGGGTGCAGGGTCCCGTGGACCCTGCCGAGGGTTGAAGGGGCGAGCAGCCCCTGGACGATCCCGTATGGCGCAGTAACAGAATGAAAGATGAGGCGCGGCAGAGGACGGCAAAAGGAAGAAAATATTGAATCAAAAGTGATTCTTTTGATGGTATTTTCTGCTGTACCAACGTCGAGTGACGCGGGAACTCTGTGAGTTCCCCAGTCACGAGCCACGCTTAATACCGTTTTCTTTAGCCTTGCTTACCGGGAAGAACCCGTATTCCGCAACGACGGAACGCTGCAGAATACGGGTTCTTTAGCTTTTACCTTTTATTTGTGATATAAAGTCTCATCATCGATGATAATTTCACCATTTTCCTGTTCGAACTCTTTAACACACTTCTGCGCAAGATATTCAAATTGTGCGTTTGTCGAACGCAGATTGAACTTGGCGATATATGAGATTTTGTAAAGAAGCTCCGGATCAAAGCGAATTCCCGTTTGGATTTTGTTCTTGGCCATACTAACACCTCGATAACATTGTGATAACATTTTACAAAATTTTTTCTTGAAAAGATACAAACAAAGTGTTATCATAGTGTTATCACTTTTAAAGGAGCCAAAGCCATGACCAAAAACAAGGAACTGCGTCGGCGTCATCGCGTTGAGATCCACAATCTATGCCGAAATGTACGTCGTCTGCGCAAAAATGCAGAATTACCCCTTTGGAAAGCCGCAAAATTGCTCAAAATCCGCGTCTTTACCCTTTTTCTCCTCGAGATCGGCTTTCTGCCTCCATGGTTATCGACCGAAACGCTTTTTTACATGCAGGAGCTTTTCGGTGTGAGTGTGATGGAGCTGTTTCTGTGAGTTGGTCTCCGGTCAGGCCGGAAAGTTGCAGAATACGGGTTCTTTCTTTTAACTTTGTATAACAGGAGACGGTATTAAGCGTGGCTCGACGCTCGATTCTCTTGCGTCTCGACGCAAGGAAGCAAACAATACCATCAAACGGCGAGGGTTCCTTTTTTCATTTTTCATTTTTCATTTTTTGCCGTCCTCTATCCGCTTTATCTTTCATTCTGCCGGTTCGCCATACGGGATGGACGGGGGCTAACGCCGCCCCCTTTGACCCCGCGCAAGGGTCCACAGGACCCTTGACCCGTTTCATTGGAACGCAAAGCGTTCCAATGCTGCGCCGCTGTATCTGTTCTTACCTTCTTTTCCTATATTGCCTTTTCTTCCGTTTCGCGCTATACTGGTTCTATCCTACTACCGGAGGTTTCTCCATGAAAATCACCGACATCGAAACTCCTGCCCTCATCCTCGAAAAATCCATCTTCGACAAAAACCGCCGCGTCATGGCTTCCCTCCTCTCCGGCTCTTCCATGGCCCTTCGCCCTCACTACAAGTCCCACAAATGCCCCGCCATCGCCCTTATCCAGCTCTCCGACGGCGCCAAGGGTCTGACCTGCGCCAAGCTCTCCGAGGCCGAGGACCTCGCCGACGCCGGCGTCTCCGACATCCTCATCGCCAACCAGATCATCGATGAAAAAAAGCTCTCCCGTCTCGCTTCCCTCGCCGGGCGCTGCCGTCTCACCGTCTGCGTCGAGTCCGCCGACAACGTCCTCGCCCTCGCTCACGCAGCTTCTGCCGCCGGAACCACCGTGCACGTCCTCATCGAGTACGAAATCGGCATGCAGCGCTGCGGCGTCGAATCCCACGAGGAGGTTCTTGCCCTGGCACGGCTCATCTCGGAACAAAAATCCCTGCGTTACGAGGGTATTCAGGCCTACGCCGGCAACATGGCCCACGAAAAAAGCCTTGAAGTGCGCCAGGCTGCCACCGATGCCATCGAGGCAGACCTCGCAGCCCTCAAAGCAGAGCTCACCGCCGCTGGACTCCCTCCCGCAGAAATCAGCGGCGTCAGCACCGGCACCGTCCAGACAAAACCCAAGGCCAGCGTCTACACCGAGATGCAGTGCGGCAGCTATCTCTTCTCCGACCGTGCCTACCGTGACCTGCATCTCTGCTTCGAAAATGCGCTGTTCCTGCTGACCACCGTCATGAGCGTCAAGCCCTCCCGCATCGTCACCGACGGCGGCGTGAAGTCGCTGGGCATGGATCAGGGCAACCCCGTGGTGGTGGGATACGAGGATTTCCCCGTGGGCATGAGCGAGGAACACAGCCAGATCGAGGTGCCCGGGCACTCCCAGCGCGTCGGCGACCGGCTGCGGCTCATCCCGGGGCACTGCTGCACCACGTTTAACCTACACGACCGGGTGTATCTGGTGGACGGCGAGGACGTGGTGGACTGCTGGGAGATCACAAGCCGCGGCAGAGCGCAGTAAGCAGGACAAAAAATCATCGATCAGGAGGACGTATTCATGTCATATACAAAGATCGCCCACGCCGCGCCCTTTGAAGGCGCACCGGCCATTCATCTGCCCGCCGTCTACGGCGCATCCCCCGATATGCCCATGCTCCTGCGCGTACCCGTCACCGGCGAGCGTCCCGTGACCGTCACCGCAGAGCTCCCGGCGGGGCTTTCCATCGACGAAAAGCGCATCATCTCAGGCTCTCTTCCCGCCGGTGAATACACCCTCACCGTTACCGCCGAGAACGCTCTCGGCCGCGACACCCAAACCATCCGTCTGGAAATCGCCCCGGATCACCTGCTCCTCACGCCCCTGCTGGGCTTCACCTCCTGGAACGCCTTCCTGCAGACCGTGACGCAGGAGGACATGCTGCGCACAGCGCGCCTCATGGACGCCTCCGGCCTCGCCGAGTACGGCTACTCCTACGTAAACCTGGACTCTGCCTGGCAGGGTGAATACGGCGGCGAGTACGACGCCATCCAGCCAAACGACAAGTTCCCCGACATCCGTGGGATGGTGGACGAGATCCACGCCCTCGGCTTCAAGGCCGGCATCTACTCCACGCCCATGCGTCAGGCTTTCGGCGGGACAAAAGCCCGTCCCTTCCTCCCCGGCTGCACCCGTGGCGAGGTGGATGTGCGCTGGTCCCGGGAGGCTTTCGGCATCGGCATGGAGCACTGCGAGGCGGCCAATGCGGCCCAGTGGGCCGACTGGGGCTTTGACTACCTCAAATACGACTGGCGTCCCACCGATCCCTGGAACGCCGACCTGATGAAGCAGGCGCTGCTGGCGGCTCCCCGCGATATTGCGTTCTGCGGTACGGTTCGCTGCAGTCTGGACTGTGCGGATTACTGGAAGGCGAACTGCACCTCCTGGCGCTGCAACCGCGACTCGGACGACCGTTGGTTCCGGCTGATGGAGATTTTCGACAGTTACGATCCATGGGTGAAGCACATCAGTCTGGGGCACTACTTTGACCTGGACATGCTGGAGCTGGGGAACAACGCGATGAACGTGCTGGAGCTGCGGGATGCGGGGCGGCCGGACATCATGGACGGTCCGTGCAGGCTCAGCGAGGACGAGCAGATCATTGCGTTTACGATGAGAGCGTTTTTAGCGTCGCCGATACAGATCAGCTCAAGGCTTGAGAAGATGGGGCAGTTTGAGATGGATTTGTACTGTAACGACGAGATTCTGGCGGTGAATCAAGATGCGCTGGCCAGTGCTGCGGTACTGGTGATGGAGAAGAAGGAAGAGCGGTCGCACCTGAAGGTATACGAGCGTGCGCTGGCGGATGGCGGAAGAGCGGTAGCGTTCTTCAATATTGGAGAGATGGCGGAGACGGTAGCGCTGGAGAAGGATGTGAGAGTGCGCGACCTGTGGGCAAAGGAAGATATCGGGGACGTAACGCTGACGCTGCCTCCGCACACGGTACGGGTAGTGAAATACACAAAGTAGCGTAAACCACTAAATGCAATACAAGGGATGATCCCTGTAATTGCTAAGCGCGGCACGCCCCTGCACCCGTTTTGCGTGTGCCACGCTTGGCAATTACAGGTATCATCCCTTGTGGTGCATTTCATCTATTCCCTTACAGGTACTGCCGGATGTCGATTGCCAGCTTCTCTTCCAGATTGATCAGCCTCTTCGTAATATCCTTCGTTACCTCGCTGGCCGCTTTATACTGGTTCAAATACCGATTCAGCGACTTCACGCCCATATTACACCCGTCCGTCATCAGATCCGCTACCGTCTCGTCCGACTCATCCGTCCCCAGCTTGAAGTTCGTCTTCATCCTTGACATACTCTGCGCAATAAACCCCGGCTCTTTCCCCTCATCATGGTACTTATCCAGCATCCCCTGAATCTCCGTGGCCAGTTCCTCGTGCGCAGCCCGGCACTCCGTCAGCTTCCGCCGGAAACCCTCGCTCCTCACACTCCCCAGCACGTCGCTGATCGAGTCAACTCCCATGCGTACCCCTGCGTCACACTCCCGCAGCAGCTTGATCGTGTCGTCATGTATCATGGCATACCTCTCCTTTACATCGTAATGGTACCAGTATGCCCCCAAAAACACAACTCTATTCCTCTATCAGATGACCCGGACGCTTCATGAAGTGTCCGGGTCTTATTGTTGCGAATAGCTTACTTAACCTTAATAACTCCTATATATCCTACCGTGCCTACTCCGGGCAGCGAAACGTACTGTTTTGCTGCTTTATGGTCGGCACATTCAGAACACGCCTTATATCCTTTGCTCAGCGCAGCCTCTGTGTTGTAAATATAGAAGCTTTTGGGTTTTCCGCTTTTTATCTCCCCGTTGGGAAACACAACGGTCGACCCAAAGCCGTACGATACATAAGTGCAGTCAATTTTATGATATATTTTCTCACCAGAAAAGACCAGCACAGAATAGTTGTACAGTGGAATGAAGTTGTAGGGAGTATTTTCAAGAATGCCGCTTAATTCTATACACGCATCTGATTGCTGATCGTACGCAACAGATAGACGATTGTATTTTGATTGAAGTTCGTCGAAAGCCTTGCTTTTATCTTCGATTTGCGCCTCATGGTTTGTAACCATGGCGTTGTATCTGTCAACTAACTCATTGTACTTTTTGGCTTGATTCCCGGTATCAACCTGATAATATATGTATTGCCAAGCGTTGACGCCAACTGAACCGATCAAAAGAATACCAAACACGACTGCGAGGATTTCCGGAATTTTGGTTTTGGGTTTCTCCTGCTTGCTTGTCCTCTTCTTTTGGTTGGTTGATATGAATCCATCTGGAACCGTTTCGTCGTTCTTGTCGGCGTACATATACAAGTACAGAGTTTTGTACTGTTCGCCGGAGGGAAGAAACAGGTGATATATATCAACGGGACGGTCTATTCCTTCAACCAGAAGGGAACCCCAACGGTCATAACGCAGCTTCTGACCGCTTACGGTTTGCAGGGCGTCAAGATATTGCTTTTCGCCATCTACACCGCGAACGTGTATCGGCTTTTTTGCAATGGTGCCGTATTCGGGATCCAAGGGTTCAGATGTGACGGAAAAATCTTCTGAGATTGGTTTGATGATCTCTGCTTCTTCGTGTCTGGCTCCAAAAATAAAAAGGATGACGGCACAAATGAAGCAGTACCCGTAGCTTACAAACCATGTCACTTTTGCAACACCGGAACCGAAAACCATGTAACTGCTGAAACCAAGTATAAAACCGATCAAGCTACCGAGCAGGCTTAAACCAGCAATAACCAGGAATCGGGATCCGCTTCTGGACGGATATATGCTTTCCGACAACTGTGCAATGAGCAGTGGGCCGTACATCAACGGCATAAGAAGAATGCCGACGGCAAGGCTTCCGAAAATCAGGACGATCACGACAACGGCGACCGTTGACAGGCTTTCCAAATATACAATTGCCGAGCCGCACAGCGTTATCAGAAGCCTTATGAGGTACTCCATCAACATCCAGACGACGAAGGTTGCCAACCATGCAACCGGCCTGCGCCATCGGGGAAGGGAAGTATAAATCGTCTTTGGTTTGGGCTTTGGCGGGCAGGTATCCTCCGGTATATTCGCAGGAGGAATATTTTCTTCCGCAGTTTCAGTTGGCACAACAGACGGGATGTCGGCTTCCTGTTTTGCTTTCTTGCGTGCGTCCCATCTTTTACAGAGCCCGCGCGCAGGCCAAACAACGGTGATTAAAAAAATAAAAAGGGAAACAAGGCCAGCAGCTGCTCCGTTGGAAAGCGACTCGTTCAGAGTCGCGTCTGCTGGTGCAGTAATAAAGGACTGTATATAAGTGTTGAGAAGACTGTAAACAACGATACAAAGGAACCAAATCAGAAACTTCATACCTCACTCACTTCTTTCCTTGCATTTGCCAAAATATACTGTGCATTTTCACGTAGAAGCCCATTTTGCCATTATTATAACGCAAACAGGCAGTAAACGCAAGTTTAGTTACATTTATTTCGCGTCTCCACACGCCGTCTGAGTCCCTCGTACACCTCCGCCGGGACGCTCAATGCTCCGTATCCACAGCCGATGGCGATGTCGGGCTTGTTTCCCCCGTGAAAGTCGCTGCCGCCGGACTCCAGGAGCCCGTACCGGGCGGCAATCTCCCGGGCCTGCGCCTGGGTAGCGGCATCGTAGGTGGAATAGTACACTTCCATACCGTCCAGCCCCGCTTCCACGGCATCGGGCAGGAAGGATTCCAGGGTCTCCGCGTCCAGGGTCAGCAGCGGATGGGCAAGCACTGCCGCCGCGCCGACGGAGCGGATGAACCGGATCACTTCAAAGGCGTCCAGACGCTGGGGCGGCACGTAAAAGCCGCAGTCATTGCCCAGCAGCCTGTCAAATGCCTCCGTGCGGGAGGCCACATGGCCTCTCTCCACCAGTGCCGCCGCCACGTGGGCACGGTTGACGTAGCCGTCAGGCGTGGCGGCACGCAGTTCGTCGTAGTCGAGCGCATATCCGGCAGCCGAGAGCCGTGCCACCAGATCACGGTTGCTCTGCTCCTTGCGCAGCTTGGGCAGCTCCAGCAGCGCTTCCACGTCGGAAAAGTGTTCTTCCGGTACAAACAGCGCCAGAATGTGCAGCTCATACTCCCGCCAGACCGTGGAAAACTCCACGCCCGGTACGGCTGCCGGGCAGGGCTCCCCTGACTCGCGCATCGCCTGCGCGGCATCAAGAAACGCGGGCAGCCCCGAGACCGTGTTGTGGTCGCACAGTGCCGCAGCGGTGAGCCCGGCCTTCCGGGCAAGGTTCAGAAGTTCAGACGGCGTACAGGTGCCGTCTGAGTGGTTTGAATGAATATGCAGATCGCAGGTTCCTGAAACGGTCATGTCTGCGCTCCTTTCGGATGGACTGTACTTTTACTATACCCCACGGAGCCCCGCAGGTCAAGTCCCGGCGAAAAATCGAACTGGGAAACCCTTCCACCCCTTGACATACGTGCTTTTGCTGCGGTATAGTTATACTGTATATATTTATGTCGCAAGCTGCGAACCAACAATTCCAAAAGGAGTCTTGGCTATGCATACATTGACACTCAACGGCCCGTGGAAGCTCTACGCTTTCCCCGCAGAGCCGCAGAAAATGCCCATCGAGGATGTCATCAAGCTGGAAGCACTCCCGGCGACGGTGCCCGGCAACGTGGAATTTTCCCTGATTGCTGCGGGGCTGCTGCCCGAGGACATCTTCCGCGGCGACAACATCCTCAAGGTACAGGATTTTGAAACCTGGGACTATGTATACGAACGCACCTTCTCCCTGACCTCTCAGGAACTCACGAAAAAGTGGCGTCTGGTCTTTGAGGGCGTCGACTGCATCGCCGACTACTACTTAAACGGCGAGCTCATCGGCCACAGCGAAAACGCCCTGATCGCCCACACCTTTGAGGTGGACAACCTGGAATCCGAGAACGTCCTGCGCGTCTATCTGCGCTCCTCGGTCTACTCGGCAAGCCTGGAAAACTACCCCACCTACGGTCTGTATCACAGTTACGTCCACTCCTGCGAGCAGCTCCGGCTGCGCAAGCCCGCCTCCTGCTTCGGCTGGGACATCATGTGCCGCGCCGTCTCTGCCGGTCTCTGGCGTGAGGTGCGTCTGGAAGAGGTACGCGAGACCGAGCTTGAGGATCTCTACATCGCCACCTCCGTCATCGAAGAGGATCAGGCCATCCTCACCGCCCATTACAAGATCCGCACGATCCCTGCGAAGATGAAGAAGCTGTCCATGCGCATCGAAGGCCGCTGCGGCGAGCACACCTTCTCCCTGGAACAGCGTCTGCGCTTCCCCTTCGGCTTCGTCACGATCTATGTCAAAGATCCCGCCCTCTGGTGGCCCTGCGGCTACGGCGACGCCAATCTTTACGATACCACCGTCACGCTGATGGCGGACGGCGAGGTCGTGGATGTCCGAAAGGTCAACGTGGGTATCCGCACCATCAAGCTTGACCGCCACGTGAACGTGGACTACTGGGGCCAGAAAACCGGCTACAACGACTTCCGCTTCATCGTCAACGGCGAGCCCATCTTCTGCAAGGGCTCCAACTGGGTGCCTCTGGACGCCTTCCACTCCCGCGACTACGCCGACGGCCGGCTCGACCGCGCCATGGCGATGCTCCACGACCTCAACTGCAACATCGTGCGCTGCTGGGGCGGCAACGTCTACGAGGATCACGCCTTCTTTGATCTGTGTGACAAATACGGCATTCTCGTCTGGCAGGACTTCGGCATGGCCTGCGGCTTCTATCCCGAGGACGACGACTTCATCGCCGTCATGAAGGAAGAGGTGACGGCGGTCATCCACAAGCTCCGCGGACACGCCAGCCTTGCCCTCTGGTGCGGCGACAACGAATGCGACCACTACGACTTCGAGCCCGCCAGAAACAAGCTCACCCGCGAGGTTTTCCCCGCCATCATCCGCATGGAGGACCCCTTCCATCCCTACATCGCCAGCTCCCCCGACCTCACCGACCGCAAGCCCGGCGTCATGGATGTCTCCGGCCTCTCCTCCGAGCAGCACATCTGGGGGCCCCGCGACCACTTCAAGGCCGACTGCTACACCCAGCACGATGCCCGCTTCGTCTCCGAAACCGGCTATCACGGCTGCAACTCTCTGGAGAGTATGCGCCGCTTCCTGTCGGAAGATCAGGTCTGGCCCTGGAACGGCAGCCACGAATGGCTGACCCACTCCTCCGATCCCGGCGACGGCTGGTGGAGCCACCGCATCGCCATGATGCACAAGCAGGCCCGTCAGACCTTCGGTTATGTGCCTGAAAAGGCCGAGGACTTCGTCTTTGCCTCCCAGTTCACCCAGGCCGAGGCCAAGAAGTTCTTCATCGAGAAGATGCGCATGGGCAAGTGGGAGCGCACCGGCATCATCTGGTGGAACCTCATCGACGGCTGGCCCCAGTTCTCCGATGCCATCGTGGACTACTACTTCGACGTCAAGCTTGCCTACAACCACATCAAGCGCTCCCAGCAGGATGTGGTGCTGTGCATGGGTGAGATCAACGCCTGGAACGCGCCGCTCATCGTCGTCAACGACACCTTCACCGCCCGTGCGGGTACCTACGCCGTCACCGACGCCGAATCCGGCGAGGTGCTCAGCGAGGGCTCCTTCAAGGTCGGCGCCAACGAAAGCCGGGAGATTGCAAGCCTGCCGCTCTTCTACTCCGAGAAGCGCATGCTGCTGCTCCGGCTGGACTTCGACGGCAAGACCGTCTGGAACCATCACATCTTCGGCGAGGTTCCCTACGACCTGGAGCGTGCAAAGCTTTGGCAGAGCATCATCGATAAGCTGCCCTGGTAACGTCTCTCTGAAAGAAAACCCCCCGCCCGGAGCCTTTTGAGGCGTCGGGCGGGGGGTGAAAGATATCACGGTATTTCCTGCAGCGCAGCGCCTCCCTGGGCCGATTCCCGGTAGGCCTTGGGGGTGAGCTGATGCATGGTCTTGAACTGCTTGATGAAATAGTTGACGCTGGAAAATCCCACGGTCTCGGAGATCACGCCGATGGGAAGGCTGGTCTCGCTGAGCAGGCGTCTTGCCTCCACGAGGCGCTTTTTATGGATATACTCGACGATGCTCATGCCGATGAACTCCCGGAAGATGTGACAGAGATAGGAGGGCGTAAGCCCGAGCATGGAGGTCAGCGATTCCAGGGAAATCTGCTCGGTGTAGTGGGCATTGATATAGGCCACCACCGTGGAAACGTGGCGCTCCTTGGGCGTCAGCGGCGTATCCACCGGATGGGCGGTATCCCGGATGGCGGATGCCGCCTCCGAAAGCCGCAGCAGCAGCTCCGACAGCCGCAGCTCGGCTCGGGCGCACCACACCGGGTCGCGCGCCGCTCCTTCTTCGAACAGCGGCAGCGCCCCTTTGAGCACATCCTGCATATAGGCCGCCGTTTCCTGTGAAAAATGGAGCATTTCGGTGTTGAACATGCCCCGGATGCGCTCCCGCATGGCCTCATCGTGAAAGCTCGTCAGGAACCGCTCGTCAAACATCATGTTATACTTGCATCTCACGCGGCTGTCCACGTAATAGGTACGGTGAAACCTGTAGGGACGCACCAGCACCACGTCGCCGTAGCCCACATGATGCACCTGCTCGTCGATGATGAAGGTCATTGTGTCGCCGAACCAGAAATACAGCTCATAAAAGGTATGATACTGTTCCCGGGGCGCTGCAACGATGGGCAGCTCCGACGCGTAGTCCACCACTACGCCGTGGGGAAATTTATCCGGCAGAAAGACGTCCGTTCGCATGGGATCCCGACCTTTCAAAAGCAATTTAGAGTGATTATAACCAGTATACACCGACAAATCGAGATATGCAACAGCAAAATTGTAACACGATTGCATTTTTTGTCCGTCAGGGAACATAATCAGTCTCCGCTGCGTCTAATGAAACGAAGTAAACCGGTCTGCATACCGTTTTTCACGGTGTGCAGCTGCCATAACCATTTACAAGGAGGAAACTATTGATGAAAAAAAGAATGGTCGCCCTGAGTCTTGCCCTCTGCATGCTGCTGACGCTCGTTCCCTTTGCATCTGCCGCCAGCTTCACGGATATCGGCAGCCACTGGGCCCGCGAAAGCATCATCGCCATGGCTGACGCCGGGATTGTCAACGGTTATCCCGACGGCACCTTCCGTCCCAACGAAACCATCACCCGTGCCGAGTTCCTGACCATCGTCGTGCGCCGCTACGCCCCCGATGAAGCCTACAGCGCCGTGGTGCCCACCGACGTGGCCGCCAATGCCTGGTACAACGATATCATCCGCCGTGCGCTGGGCGCCGGTTACATCCCCGCCGAGATGATCGTGGGCAATCAGCTCAAGCCCGACACGGCCATCACCCGTGAGGAGGCCGCTGCCGTTCTGGCTACTGCGCTGAAACTCCCCGCCTCCACCAAGAGCCTGACCTACTCCGACCGCGCCGCCATCTCCACCTGGGCGGTTGAAGCCGTTGCCCGCTGCAGCGAAAACGGTCTCTTCGGCGGTTACGCCGACGGCGGCTTCCATCCCCAGGGCAACATCACCCGCGCCGAGGTTTCCACCGTTCTCAACCGCGTCGACATCCCGACCTTCACGCCGGAGCTGCCTCTGGTTCTCAGCGTAACCGGTACGGAGAATCTGGTGGTCGGCAAGGATTCCGTGCTGACCGTCACCACCAACGAAACTGTCGTCCGTCTGCAGGTACGCGACAGCTTCGGCAACATCATCGGTGAAAGAAGCGCCGAAAAGCCCTCCAACGTCTGGGAGATCACCGTGCGTCCCGTGCGCGAGGGTGAGCAGAACTTCACCTTCCACGCCAGCGTCGTTTACGGCACCGCTTTTGATAAGGTTCCGCACCTCACCGTGCCCGTGACCGTCACCCGCAAGAGCGTCCCCGTGGAGCCCGCCGTTACTCATGCCCAGGCTTCCACCACCACGCCCAAGATCGGTGACACCGTGACCATCACCGTCACCACCAACACCGCCGCCACCTGCGTGGGCATCTACAATGCCTCCGGTGTGCGCATCGCCGAAACCACCGCCTACACCACCTCCGGCACCGAACGTCTCTGGACGCTGACCTACAAGGTTGACGCCGGCGCCTCCACCCGCGTGCTGACCATCTGCCCCGGCGACGCCGACGGCTACCGCACCGCGCTCACCGACCGCATCTACAAGCTCACCCTGACTGTGAAGGATCCCGCGAAGCTGCCTTCCGTCGTCAGCGTCAAG
>SVMB01000137.1 GCA_015067675.1 Oscillospiraceae bacterium | reverse complement strand
CAATTCTCCCTATTCAAAGCTTGATGACGTGCTCAAATACTACAAGGATCGGGGCTGTAAGGGTGTCGGTGAGGTGATGCCCAATCTTGAACTGCAGGATCCGCTGGTGCAGAACCTCTTTGCCTGTGCAGAGAAGGTTGGCCTGCCCATCACCTACGACGGTTCCGATGTCAGAACCGGTGACTTCGGTCTGTACGATGACCCGGGACTGCCGCAGCTTGAGCATACGCTGCAGCGCTTTCCGGATCTGAAAATCTTCGGTCACGGTCCGGTGTTCTGGTATGAACTGGGGAAGCTTGACCGTGTGGGCAGCCGAGGCTATGTGTTCAAACACGGCGGCAGCCTGGAACAGGTGGGACGCCCGCCCAAGTGTAAGATTGTGGAAGAGGGCGCGGTGCCCAGACTCATGCGTGAGTATCCCAATCTCTTAGGCGACCTGTCCGACGGTACGCCCTTTGGGTCGTTCTCGCGGGATGAGGACTATGCGGTGAAGTTTGTTACGGAATTTCAGGATCGCCTGTTCTTCGGTACCGATATGTGCTTCAAGGATATGAACGTTCCCATGCCGGGACTTCTGATGAAGTGGCGTGACGAGGGAAAGATTACCCAGGAGATCTTTTATAAGATCGCCAAGGGGAACGCCGAGAAGCTGCTGGGGCTGAAATGAGTAAGGTAATCGCCGTCTGCGGCAGGATCTGCAGCGGCAAGACGACTTATGCAAAGCGCCTGCAGGCCGAAACCGGCGCGGTGCTGCTGTCCAGCGATGAGCTGATGACGGAGCTGTTTGATCACCGTGAGGGTGAGTACCATGATATGCTGGCAGCGGCAGCACACCGATATCTGCACAGAACTGCGGTGCAGATCGTACAAGCGGGCTGTGATGTGATTCTTGACTGGGGATTCTGGCGAAAAGACGCCAGAGAACAGGTTAGGGAATACTATGCCTCCCAGGGCATCGAACTTCAGTGGCATTACGTGGATACGCCAGATGAAGAATGGAAGCGCAACATCGCGGAGCGCAACCAAAAGGTGCAGACAGGGAGCAGCCGGGACTATTTCGTGGACGAAGGACTGCTTGCAAAGCTTTTATCCCGGTTTGAAGCGCCCTCAAGGGACGAAATTGATGTCTGGTACTGTTTTGTGCGCAAAGACAGCATAGAATGATGAAAAAGAGCCTCTCATCTACGGATGAGAGGCTCTTTTACGTCCTTTTTGGAAAAATCAGCGCTTGTTGTAGGCGTCGAAGAGGGCTTTCTTGTTTTCGGCAACCTGTGCATTGGTGTAGTAGGCCTTGACTTCGTAGAGGAAGGGGCCCTTGTAGCCCACATCTTCCAGCGCCTGCAGGATGGCGGTCCAGTCATTGGAGCCCTCGCCGGGGAGCCAGTGACGCTCGTCGACGAAGTCGTAG
Organism: Oscillospiraceae bacterium; assembly: GCA_015067675.1. Classification (GTDB taxonomy): domain Bacteria; phylum Bacillota; class Clostridia; order Oscillospirales; family QAMX01; genus SIG502. The sequence continues at coordinate 4,689 of SVMB01000137.1, read as the reverse complement.
TCGGAGATGTGCAGGCTCCACACGCGGTTGCCCAGCTTGCGGATGGCATCCTCGGGACGCTCACGCATGAAGTGGTTGACGTCCACGCAGAAGCCGACGTTGGACAGTCCCTCGCCCAGCACCAGCAGTTCATCGGAGCTGCCGCCGATGCGGCCGATCTTCAGGTCTTCGATGCAGACCTGTTTGCCGGTCTGGAAAGCGATGGTTGCGGCGTTCTGACGGATATGAGCGATGCGAACGGCGGATTCCGTCTCAGGGATGGGCCAGTAGCAGGGATGGAGAATATAGCGTTCGGGGTTGAAGATGGCAAACAGCTTTGCATAGTTGAGCTGACGCTCCAGCAGGAAAACATGGTGCGCCTCGTTGGTAGTGGAGGCATCCCAGTCCCAGCCGAAGGGCAGGTGAACGGAGAGAACACGGATGCCCAGACGGTCAAGCATTTCCTTCTTGGCCTTGAGCTCTGCCTGATCGGCATCCGACTTGCCGAAGTCAACCGACATGGTGCCGGGGGCGATTTCGATGTGGGTGATACCGGCGGCGACGGCATCGGCCATGTTTTCCTCGGTGACAGAGGCGTAACCGAAGCTGCGGGCGAGGGTCAGATCAAACTTGCGGGCTTTGAGCTCGTCGTAGGCTTTATTCTTCGCGTCGATGATTTCCCAGGCGCGTTCATTATCGGCGGGATAGTTTTCAACACCCCAGCCTTTGGGCTTTTCACCGCGATAGGGGACAAATCCAAAACGTTTGTAGAGGCGAACAGCCTGATTGCTGTGGGTCGATGTCCACAAAAACAGCTTTCCGGTATGTCCCTGGGAAACGTAGAGATCCATCGCTGCGGTCATCAGAGCCTGACTCAGTCTCTTTCCCTGATGATCAGGATCCACCGCCAGCCAGTGCAGGCGCATGCAATCGTCGCCCAGGATGCCGCCGTACCATAGCGAGAGCATGCCGACCGGCATTCCGTTGGGGGCGATGGCAAACAGACAATTGGTTGCCGCACGTTCGGGCTGACTGAGAAATTCTCTGACGAAGCAGGCGCGAGCCTTCTCGTAATCGTCAAACTGGCCAACAGCACATTCGATGCGGGCCCAGTGTTCTTCGTCACCGGGAAGATAGCCGCGGATGGTGTATCCCTCGGCAGGCTCCACGTGAGGATAGTTTTTGGGATCCTCATGAACCATCAAAACGGGAATGTAGTCAACAGACTTATCCAGAAGCATGAAGAGGTTCCTCCTTTAGTCGACCAGCTCAAAGGCATCGGGCGCCTTGCCGGTCCAGCGGTAGAGATAAACAGTGGTCGTCTGCTTCTTATCTTCGGTTGTACCGTTGTGGGAAAGGTAGTAGTAACCGTCATCCAGGGCGATGAAGCCGGTGGCGCCGTATCTGAAGTTCCAGCCGTAGATGCCGGAATCATCGGCGATGCCGTCGGGCATGAGCCGGAGCTGCAGCGCTTCTTCTGCGATGGGCTGACCGAGGAGGGGGGCGGTAAAGGGCGCCTCGCGGCCGTCGATCATATAGAGGGGGAAGTTGGGGTAGTCCGGCTTCTGTCCCTTATAGACTGCCATGAACCAGCGGCGGGTGAAAGCATCGTACTCCAGGTTCTGCACGCCGTAGGTAGTGTTGCCGGTGAAGATGAAATACTTGGCATCGGGCTTGTCGGGGCCTGAGCGATGGGGATTGCTCTGGGTCAGCGGCTGGGCGTAGGTCTTGAAAACACGCCAGTCAAACTGCAGGATAATCTGGTAGTCGTTGTCGCAGCGCTGGTTGTTGCGGTAGATGCCGTAGGCGATCATGAGCTGAGTGGGGGAGTCGGAAGGCGCACCGAAAGCGGGACCAAAAGCGGTGCCGTCGATGCCGCTGCAGCCGTAGCGGTGATCAAAGGTATCGGCCTTGTCGCCGTCGAACCTGCCGTCGCCGTTCATGTCGGCGACGAAGTCGCGCACGACTTCGGGCAGATAAACCGTGGTCATGATGCCGTCCTTTTCTGCATCCATGTCCATGCGGGTGATCTTATTCACGTCAAAGATGGCGATGTAGAAGGATTCCTGCGCCTTGTACTCAAGAGAACCATAGACGCAGCCATCCTCATCGTTGAAGTCCAGATCGCCCAGATGACCGGTCAGACCTGTGACGGAGCCGATCACATTGCCCGCCAGATCGGTCTTGAGCAGCATCGTGGTGAAGGAGTAGTACATGTATTCACGCTTGGTGTCGATGGCGATGCCCTGTACATGGGAGGTATTCCAGGCGCCGCCGTAGATGCTCTTGGGCAGATTCATTCTAAACGCTTCCTTTCCTGAAATCAACGCCGGTCTGGGCTCTGGCTTCATCCAGAACCTGCATGACCGCACGGGTGTTTTCGTTGAACTGCGGCATGGACTCACCATGAATCTGACGCAGGAAATCGCTCAGCTCATAGGCCATGGCATGTCGTGGAGCCAAGACATCGATGCTGCGCTCGGAAAGGCCGGAGCCGGAGACGCCGGAGAGTCCGTCGGCACGTTTGCCGGTACGGGGGATGAGCCGCCAGGTCGTGGGACGGGTGATGGAATCAATGAGAAGGCTGCCGCCCTCGCCCTGAATCTCGGTGAGCTGTGCACCCTGGGAAATCTTGGAGTACTGAATATCGGCGATGCAGTCGTCGTAACCCAGCAGAATGGAACCGGCACCGTCGATGCTGCCGGGAATCTTCACAGCGGCGGCGCGCACGGACTTGGGTGCGCCGAAGATCATCTGGGCGGCATGGACACAGTAAACGCCCAGATCCATCAGCGCGCCGTTGCCGAGGGTGGGATCAAAGGCATTCTCGACGATGCCCGCCTTGAACTTATCATATCGGGAGGAATACTGGCAGAAGGTGATGGAGACACGGCGCACCGGGCCGATTTCATCCAACAGCTTGTGGATTTCCAGCCAGCAGGGAAGATGGGCGCAGACCATGGCTTCCATGAGCACGCGGTTATGTTTGCGGGCTGCATCGCACATGGCGTCGAAGGAGGCGCAGTCGGTGGCGACGGGCTTTTCACAGAGCACGTGCTTGCCGGATTCCAGCAGCGCGATGGTCTGAGGCGCATGGAAAAGGTTGGGCGTTGCCACGTAGACCGCGTCGATGTCAGGATCGCGGCAGAGATCGTCAAGCCCCACGATGACCTTGGGGGCACCGTGGCGCGCGGCGTATTCCTGCCCACGCTCAAGGGTACGGGAACAGACGGCGGCGAGCTCGACGCCGGGAGTTTCACGCAGTGCATCGATGAGCCAGTCGGTGACAAAATTGGAACCGATAACGGCTAAACGTACCATAGAATAGCCTCCTGTAAGTGGAAGATACGCTGCATACGCAGCGGGAAATGACGTTTTTTCTATTGTAGCATACCCCTGGGAGGAATACAAGTCCCGCATCAGGACTTTTGTAACCGCCCGGATATGAAAAAAAGCACTTTCCGCGCAGGGTCATGCGCGGAAAGTGCCGGATTGGAGAGACTTAATCAGCGTCAGAGCGCTGCGGAAAGCTCATCTTCGATCTGGTGAGCGCCGCGGCGGAGAATATCAAGCGCCGTATAGACAGGCACACGTTCGCGGTCAGCCTCTTCCAGCATGGAACCAAGGGAAGCCACAAGCTTGCCCTGATGGAGTACCGGGACGGCAACGGCAAGCACGCCGTCGGGACGTTCCAACTCTACATACCCCTGGGAGCGGTACATATACAGCGCGTTTGCAAGCTCAGAGCCGGAATGAAAGCGGGGCGGCAGCGCGTAGATGTCGAGGATACGGTCGATTTCGGCGCGGCTCATGTGAGAGACGAGCATCAGACCGGTTGCAGAGTTGAGCAGCACGGGATTGGGATGAAACTGCATGACCATCTGACCGGTATGATCCACTTCCATCACGGAATGGCGCACATTGGCACGAACGACTGCCAGTGACATATACAGCTGGTTTTCCGCAGCCAGCGGCAGCAGGACATCACGGGCAGAGAGCAGCAGCGCCGGGTCATACAGATCGCCATGAATCAGCGATGCGGAGAGAACCCCCAGACGATAGCCGCGCACCGGATCGCGCTGCAGATAGCCGGCGTCGGTCATGGTTTTGACAATACCGGCGCAGGTGGAGGCATTTTCCCCCAGTGCCGTGGCAATTTCGGAGAGCTTTACCGCACGTCCGGCGGCCGCTGAGATGATTTCAAGAATTTTCAGACTTTTAATGACTACTTTAACCATATTTACTTCCTGTCTGCCGGATATTAGTCAACATAACGAAGCGTCCAGGCCTGCAGGCGCAGACGATCGGAGAGATAATCATCGTGGAAATCGGGCGTATGAACCCATTTACCGGCGGGAGCAAAGTTGATAAGCTGGGGGAAGTCCGCCAGAGAATTGAGCTGCTCACGAGGCGTGACGGTGACGGTCTTGCTGCCGTCGGAGAGCAGGTCAAGTGCAGCGTACAGGAAATCAGCGGGGCCGAGTGGCTGACCGTCCACCTCGATGGAGGGGGGAATGAAAGCCTCAAGATCAATCTTTGCAGCGGCATCCCGCAGGGCTGCGGCAGTCACGGTGACGGGAGCGGTGATGCCCCGGGGGGCGTCGAGGAAACCGTAGACCTTGCCGGGAACGTATTCGCTTTCACCGCGCAGGAATCGCACGGCGGCCTGGAAGATATCGGCGACGGAGAGGGAGAACGGCGCGTTCACCG
>SVMB01000020.1 GCA_015067675.1 Oscillospiraceae bacterium | reverse complement strand
CTGAAAGGAGTACGTACATGAATTACACCCACGAAGTAGAGCAGATGTGCTCTGTGGCCAAAGGTCCTCATCATGGCCCCGCACCCATTCCCGAAGAGGGTAATTGGGTAAAGGTTAAGCAGATTTCCGATATTTCCGGCCTGTCTCACGGTATCGGCTGGTGCGCCCCTCAGCAGGGCTGCTGCAAGCTGACCCTGAACGTCAAGGACGGCATCATCGAGGAAGCTCTCGTTGAGACCCTGGGCTGCTCCGGTATGACCCACTCTGCCGCTATGGCCGCCGAGATCCTGCAGGGCAAGACTCTGCTGGAGGCTCTGAACACCGACCTCGTCTGCGACGCCATCAACGTTGCTATGCGCGAGATCTTCAAGCAGCTGGCTTACGGCCGCACCCAGACCGCTTTCTCCGAAGGTGGCCTGCCTGTCGGCGCTTCTCTGGAAGACCTTGGTAAGGGCCTGCGTTCTCAGGTCGGTACCATGTTTGCTACCAAGCTCAAGGGCGTTCGCTATCTGGAAATGGCTGAAGGTTATGTCCTCAACGTCGCTCTCGACGCCAACGACGAAGCCATCGGCTACCGTTTTGTCCACCTGGGCAAGATGATGGATGCTATCCGCAAGGGCACCGATCCCCGCGAGGCCTATGAGAAGAACATCAAGACCTACGGCCGCTACGACGACGCTGTGCGCGTCATCGATCCCCGTAACGAATAAGTAAGGAGGGACGCTATAATGGCTAAGTTCGAAGGTTACGAAAGAAGAATCGAAAAGATCGAGAAGTCCCTCGCCGAGTACGGCTTTGCTTCCCTCGAGGATGCGCAGGCTCTGTGCCTGTCCAAGGGCATCGACGTCGAGAATATTGTCAAGGGCGTTCAGCCCATCGCTTTTGAGAACGCTGTGTGGGCCTACACTCTGGGCGCCGCCATCGCCATCAAGAAGGGCGTGACCAACGCCGCTGACGCCGCCGAGGCCATCGGCCTGGGCCTGCAGGCTTTCTGCATCCCCGGTTCCGTCGCCGAGAACCGCAAGGTTGGTATCGGTCATGGTAATCTGGGCGCCATGCTGCTCCGTGAAGAGACCAAGTGCTTCTGCTTCCTGGCCGGTCACGAGAGCTTCGCCGCCGCCGAAGGTGCTATCGGTATCGCCAAGACTGCCAACAAGGTCCGTAAGGAGCCTCTGCAGGTTATCCTGAATGGTCTGGGCAAGGACGCTGCCTATATCATCTCCCGTATCAACGGCTTCACCTATGTTGAGACCGAGTACGACTTCTACACCACCGAGCTCAAGATCGTCAAGGAGACCAAGTACTCCGACGGCGACCGCGCCAAGGTTCGCTGCTACGGTGCCAACGATGTTCAGGAAGGCGTTGCCATCATGATTAAGGAAGGCGTTGACGTCTCCATCACCGGTAACTCCACCAATCCCACCCGTTTCCAGCATCCTGTCGCCGGTACCTACAAGAAGTGGGCTATCGAGAACGGCAAGAAGTACTTCTCCGTTGCTTCCGGCGGCGGCACCGGCCGTACCCTGCATCCCGATAACATGGCCGCCGGCCCCGCTTCCTACGGTCTGACCGATACCATGGGCCGTATGCACGGTGATGCTCAGTTCGCCGGTTCCTCTTCTGTTCCTGCTCACGTTGAGATGATGGGCCTGATCGGCATGGGTAACAACCCCATGGTCGGCGCCACCGTCGCCGTGGCCGTTGCCGTTGAGGAAGCTGCCAAGTAATTTCGCTTTACCCTAACATACAAGGGAGTCGGATCATTCCGACTCCCTTCCTAGTATCAGGAGAAACGTATGAATATCAAGGAATGCTACGCTTATCTCAATTCCGCTGAGTTTGAAGCTCTTGCCCGCCGTATTTACGGTGACTCAGCCGCCGCAGTCGAGGCCGCGCGTGAGCGCTGGACCTGCGCTGTGGACAATTTCAAGGCGCTCTACGGCGACCGTGACGGTATCATGCTCTTTTCGACGCCTGGTCGTACCGAGATCGGCGGCAATCATACCGACCATAACAACGGCCGCGTGCTCGCTGCTGCTGTTAATCTTGACACCATCGCTGTTGCTGCCCCCAATGGTACCGGCGAAGTCAATGTGAAGTCCGAGGGCTTTCCTGCCGACGGCATCAGCATTGACTACATGGCTCCCTGCAAGGATGAGAAGTTCACGTCCAAGGCTCTGATCCGCGGCGTTGCTGCCAAAATGGAGTCCCTGGGCTATTCCATCGGCGGTTTTGACGCTTACACCACCAGCAAGGTTCTCAAGGGCTCCGGCCTTTCTTCTTCGGCGGCTTTCGAAGTGCTGCTGGTGACGATTTACGATCATCTCTTCAACAAAGGCGAAATTTCGCCTCTCCTGGCTGCGCAGATCGCGCAGTATGCTGAAAACGTGTTCTTTGGCAAACCCTGCGGCCTGATGGATCAGACTGCCTGTGCCTACGGCGGCTTTGTGGCCATCGATTTTGCAGATCTGGCCAAGCCCGTGGCGGAACCCGTTGATTTTGACTTCGCCCACTCCGGTTACGGACTGGTTATCACCGATACCCGTGGAGATCACGCTAATCTCAACGATGAATATGCCGCTATCCGCACTGAGATGCAGGCAATTGCCGGTCATTACGGCAAGAATGTTCTGCGTGAGTGCTCCAAGGCGGATGTACTGCGTGATGCCGGTTCCCTCAGGAAGGAATACGGCGACCGTGCGGTTCTTCGCGCCATGCATTTCTTCAATGACAATGACCGTGTCAGCGCTCAGCGTGCACTTCTTGCCGAAGGCGATATGCAGGGGTTCCTGAATCTGGTCAATGCCTCCGGCAACAGTTCCTGGACGATGCTGCAGAACTGCTTCATTCCCGGTCCTGAGCAGGGCGTGACCCTGGGGCTTGCAGTGAGTAAGGACTTTCTGAACGGGGAAGGCGCCTGCCGTGTTCACGGCGGCGGTTTCGCCGGCACCATTCAGGCTTTTGTTCCCGATGATAAGGTCGATGCATACTGCGCTGTGATGAATGCACTCTTCGGCGAAGGTGCAGCTCACGCGCTGTTTATCCGTCCTCTGGGAACGATCCGACTGGCATAAAGATATAAAAAAACCGTCCGGTTATCCGGACGGTTTTTTTTGTGATCAGATTGCCATACCGGTCTTGAACTGACTCTCGTAGAGATCAGCATAGAAACCGTTGGAGGCGATCAGTTCATCATGGCTGCCGCGCTCGACGATCTCGCCGTCTTTAAGGACGAGGATGCAGTCGGCACCGCGAATGGTGGACAGGCGGTGAGCAATGATGAAGCTTGTGCGGCCCTTCATCAGGGTCAGCATGGCCTTCTGGGTTGCAAGCTCGGTACGGGTATCGATGTTGGAGGTGGCTTCGTCAAGGATCAGGATGCGAGGCTCTGCCAGCAGTGCGCGGGCAATGGCAAGCAGCTGACGCTGACCCTGAGAGAGATTTCCGCCGTTGTCGGTCAGCAGCGTATCGTAGCCGTTTTCAAGCTGACGGATGAAGTGATCGGCGCCGGCGAGTTCGGCAGCATGCTGCACTTCGGCATCGCTCGCATTGGGTCGTCCGTAGCGGATGTTCTCCATGACACTTTCGGAGAAGAGGTAGGTGTCCTGCAGAACCATGCCGATGTTGCGGCGGAGGCTGTTGCGGGTGACATGCAGAATGTCGTGTCCGTCGATTGTCAGAGAACCGGATTCCAGATCATAGAAGCGGGTCAGGAGGCTGATAATCGTGGTTTTACCAGCGCCGGTAGGACCGACGATGGCGTAGGTCTGACCGGGCTTGACATGGAAGGAAGCGCCTTTGAGGACCGGCTTGCCGGGCTCATAGGAGAAGCAGACATCCTCTGCGATAACCTCACCGGTAATCTCGGGAAGCTCCACGCTGTCGTCCGCGTCAATCTCAGGTGTTTCGTCCATGATGGAAAAGACGCGTTCGGCACCGGCCAGAGCAAGCTGGATGGAGTTGAAGAGGTTGAGCATCTCGTTGATCGGACGGCCAAAGTTGCGCATGTAAAGAAGGAAGGCGAACAGATCACCGAAGCTGAGATTGAAGCCTCTGAGCATGAAATAACCGCCGCAGACGCAGAGAACCAGGTAATTGAAGTGGTTAATCATGTTGTTGACCGGGCCCATGATACCGGACAGACACTGCGCTTTGATCGCGGCGCTGGTCAGGCGATCGTTGATCTCGGCGAATTCGGACTTGACAGTTTCTTCACGACCGAACAGGGTCACGATACGCTGACCGGATACATGTTCTTCGATGTAGCCGTTGAGTGCACCGAGTTCCTTCTGCTGCTTGATAAACAGCGGCTGACTCTTTTTGATGACAACCTGCGCAGAAAGGAATGTAAGGGGAGTCAGGAGGATGGCTATCATCGTCAGAACAGGGGAGAGGAGGAACATGGCAAGCAGGGTACCGACGACGGTGATGATGCCGGAGAAGAACTGCGGGAGACTGGAAGAGATGGTATTGGAGATGTTGTCAACGTCATTGGTAAGGCGTGACATGATATCGCCGGAGGAACGGGTATCGAAGAAACGCAGCGGAAGCTTTTGGATGGCAGTAAACAGGTCATGTCGAAGCTTGGCTGACGTTGTCTGGGATACCGTAATCATCAGATAGTTCTGTGTGTATGTACCCAATGCCTGAACGGCGTAGATAATACCCAACGCACCGAGAATCCGAATGAGGCCAGTACGGTCAAAGGTGCTGATATAGTCATCGACAATGGCACCGGAGAGGCGGGTTGCAAAGATGGAAATGACAGCTGCCATCAGAGAAAAAACGAATACAAGAGCAATGAGGCCTTTATGAAGAACCATGTAACCAAGCAGACGGCGGACGGTTCCCTTGAAGTCCTTGAGCTTTTCTGGCTTTCCGATCATACGGCCGCCTGGACCACGCATGGGAGGCCCGGAAGGTGCGGTACGTTCTTCTTTGCGTTCATTTTTTTCAGCCATTGATCAGCACCTCCTCACCCAGCTGGGATACCGCAATGCTGCGGTAGATATCACTGGATTTAAGCAGTTCACGATGATTGCCGACGTCGACAAGCTTGCCGTCATCAATAACGAAGACACGATCCAGATCCATAACGGCGCTGATGCGCTGCGCGATGATGATCAGCGTGCAGTCGCCCATACGCTTCTTGATCGCAGCCTGGAGCTTTGCTTCGGTTGCCAGGTCAACAGCGGACGTGGAGTCGTCCAGAATCAGAATCTTCGGACGGCGTGCAAGTGTACGGGCTATGGAAAGACGCTGCTTCTGACCGCCGGAGAAGTTCTTGCCACGCTGCTCAACGATACCGTCAAACGCGTCTTCCTTTTCTCGGATGAAATCCAACGCCTGCGCATCGGCAGCGGCGATTTCCATCTCCTCATCGGTGATATCGGCTTTACCAAAGGAAAGAATCTCGCGGATCTTACCGGAGAAGAGAATACTTTCCTGCAGAACCATACCAATGGCTGCGCGCAGATCGCGAAGCTCGAGATCCTTGAGGTTCTTTCCGCCCAGAAGAATCTCACCTTCTGATGGATCGTAAAGGCGGGGAATCAGATTAACAAGGCTTGACTTACCGGAGCCGGTGGCGCCGATAATGCCGATACTCTCGCCTTCCTTGATATGGAAGCTGATGTTTCGAAGAACGTAATCGCTGCTCTCATGATAGCGGAAACTGACGTTGCGAAATTCAATGTCGGTGCCGCCGACCTTTTCGGGGGCAGTGATATCGGTGATGGAGCTGTTGGTATTCAGGACCTCGTTGATACGGTCGGCAGAAACCTTTGCACGGGAGAAGCTCATGATGAACATGACAGACATGGTCAGAGAGGCCAGAATCTGGGTCAGATAGTTGATGAAGGCCATGATCTTACCGATTTCCATCTCGCCGTTCATGAACATATTGCCGCCAAACCAGAATACGGCAATGGTACAGCCGTTGACGACCACATTGATGATCGGCCAGAGGATAACCGTGATACGGGATGCACGAACTGCGGTGTTCATTAGGTCATCATTGGCAGCCTCGAAACGTTCCAGCTGGCGGGGCTCGCTGACAAAGGCTTTGGTTACGCGGATACCCAGCAGATTTTCACGCATGACGTTGTTCATGTTATCGATCTTTTCCTGAACGACGCGGAACAGCGGGAAAGCACGGCTGGTGATGAAGAACATGACGATGAGCATGACGGGCATCGCAACCGCAAGAATCAGAGAAAGACGGGGGCTGATGGAGATGGCCATCACCACGCCGCCGATGCAGGTCATGGGCGCACGTACCATCATGCGCATGATCATGATGAAGAGGTTCTGAACCTGCGTGATGTCGTTGGTCAGTCGGGTAATGAGAGATGAGGTCTTGAACTGATCAATCTCACGGAAGGAATAGGTCTGAATCTGTCCAAACACATCGTTTCGCAGATCACGGCTCATGGAAATGGCCGCGATGCCGGAGAAAACGCAGCAACCGACGCCGCCGACAACGCCGAAGAATGAGCACAGCAGCATTCTGCCGCCGGTGGCAAGAACATAACCAAGGTCGCCGTTTGCAATGCCGATATCAACGATGTCGGACATTAGGGTCGGCTGCTGCAGATCCATCAGGACCTCCAGCACCATGAAAAGCGGTGCCAATATCGCCAGTATCAGCGATTTTCCTTTAAAATACCGAATCAGTTTCAGCATGACTCTTTCTTTCCTCCCTGTGATTCACGGCTATTGGTATTTGTGCTGCCGTCCAGAACCTGACGCATGTTGGACTGCAGTCGCAGAAGAATCTCCTTTGCAAGTGCCTCTTCATCTTCGGAAAACCCCTCAAAACACTGCCTGGCGATGATTTCATCGTTCTTCTGCAGCTTTTCATATGCCTGTTGACCTTTTTCTGTCAGGAATACTCTCCAGACTCTGCGGTCGGTGGGGTTCGGGCGGCGTTCCACCAGCCCGTCACGCTCCATGTTGGTCAGATTGGAGGTAATGGTGGCAGGTTCCAGATGAAAAAAACGGGAAAGATCGCTTTGAATACAGCCGTCATTCTCATGCAGATATCGCAGAATCGGAGGCTGCCCTGTGGAGAAACCGCATTCGCGGTAGTACACCCAGCTCAACTTACGATGCGTGCGTGAGACGTGACGCAGTATTGTTCCTAACTCATGCAGATCCAAGCGTTCCTGCTCCTTTCTGTTGTTTAGATTTCCAATTGTTTGCTTTCTAAATAGTAACATAGTAAAAAAAACATGTCAAGCGTTGAGAAGTGAACTTACTGTAACAACCGCAATAATACCATAACAGATTGTATAGTATTGCGAACTGTTGACGGAATCTATAAAACCAACTGTAAGAAAACCTCGCCGCTTCAACACGCCCATAAGCTGTGCGATTTATATTCCGACCTCTTTACAAGTGGGTGAAAATGTGGTAGGATAAGGCTGTCAGGCAGATTGTTTGATTTTGATCTGCCCTTAAGGAGGAACCGTCATGAACACTTTACCTGTTGCTCTGCAGCTTTACACTGTCCGTGATGAGCTGGAGAAGAATCTGGAAGCAGCTCTGAAGGCTGTCAAGGATGCCGGTTATGATTACGTTGAGACTGCCGGTCTCTTCGGTCTTACCGGTGCGGAATTCAAGAAGGCGCTTGAAGCTGCCGGTCTGACCGCGATTTCTGCTCACGTGCCGCTGGTCGAGCTTGCCGCTGATCCCGAGGCTGCCGTTGCCAATTACAATGATCTGGGCGTCGACTACATCGCCGTTCCGTATCTGCCTGAGGATCAGCGTCCCGGCACGCCCGCCTATGCCGAGGTCATCGCCAACATCAAGAAGGTTGCCGACGCCTGCGAGAAGATGGGCAAGACGCTGGTGTATCATAACCACGATTTCGAATTTGTCAAGATCGGCGATAAGTATGCCCTTGATCTGATGTATGAAAACATTCCTGCTCTGCAGACCGAGCTTGATACCTGCTGGGTCAGCGTTGGCGGTGAGTGCCCTGTGGCTTACATCAAGAAGTACGCCGGCCGCTGCCCGGTCGTTCATCTCAAGGACTATGTTGGATCGAAGTCCGAGAATATGTATGAGCTCATCGGCATCGAGAGCGACGGCAAGAAGGCCGACGCATCTGCCTTTGCGTTCCGTCCTGTCGGTCAGGGCAAGCAGGACTTCAAGGCAATCCTTGCAGCCTCCGTTGAGAGCGGCGCCAAGTATGTTGTTGTCGAGCAGGACAATACCTATGAGACTCCCAGTCTCGTTGCAGCCAAGCAGAGCCGCGATTACCTCAAGACCCTGGGCTGGTAAGTTCCATGAATAAAAAAAGCGGTACAGCTTCGAGCTGTACCGCTTTTTTGGTGATTTACAGGACACCCATGGAAACAAGGTCAAGATAACGCTCACCCTTGGAGTCACAGCGGGCGTCGTAGACCAGTTCAAGCTCCGGAATTTTATCATCAAGTCCTTTTTCATAGTCTCTCAGACGTTTGCCAAGCTCGTCGCAGCGGGCACGCATGCCGCCGATGCGCAGTTGAATGGATTCCATGCCATTGTATCTGTTATGTGCTGTCCACTGACGGCGAAATTCCGTGCCGAAGTCATCGATCAGCCCGATCATCTTCGGAATATGCAGCGACCAGACATCATGAATCTTACCGATATCGTGGTTATCGTACGCTTTCTGCATTTCTTCCCTCAGTTCGATTTTTGCAAGCAGGAGTCGGGAGGCTGCACGCTCATAGGGAAGGTCTTTGAGATATGCGATGCTTTCTTTCAGCTCACGCTTAAAGTCGCAGCGCGTCTGTTCATCATCCAGATTAAGCTTGCGCCAGCCAATGCCAAGGAGCAGATCATCCCACATCAGAATAGAGGCGGTGGATACGCCGTTGTCACGGTGAGGCGCCTGATAATTCATTCTGGAAGCCTGAACTGCCTGGGTGAAGGGCACACAACCCAGTGCTTCGGAAAGCATGTCAAGGCGTGCGTCTTCCTCACCGGAACGGCCGTAGATACGCTCCGCGGCATACAGCAGACCCGGCAGTACCGTGTCAAAGTTGCAGTATGCGCCGTTGTCACCCCAGATGGTAAAGAAGAACTCCTTGACACCCATCTTGCGGCAGGAATCGATACAGGGGTTTGCACGATCCACGGTCTGCTTATGATCGTAGCAGAACCGGTACCAGGTCCAGATGCCGGAACCCATCAGAGGCTCTCCGCCGAGCTGACGGTGTGACTGGATCATCTTGTCATAGAACTCAGGGTAGAGGTGATAGTAGTCCCAGTACACCAGCTCGAGATTCTTCGGAACGGCGTCAACCACGTAATCGGGAATGACCGCATTCACATCGTAATAGTCGTGTCTCTCGCTGCCCATACGGTAGTACATATCAGACCAGATCATGGGCTTGAGACCATACTCTTCACACATCTCGCAGACGCGGGCAATGTGCTCGTTGAAGATGTCGTAAACAGGACGATGACCGTGAAGATCTGCATACTTGCCGGTGCCCAGGCCATGCGCCTCATCCATACCGATGTGAATTCTGCGGGAACGGCAGGCCTTGGACCAGAAGTCAAACATTTTCGCGATCAGCTCATAGGTCTTTTCTTCGCCGACAAGCATGATGCGCTCGGTATCACGCAGGGGAGCAGAGCCCTTGGTGTTGAAGAAACGTTCCATGTGCCCCAGAGTCTGGATACAGCCGATGAGCTCAACGCCGAGAGAATCTGCATATTCGTCCAGTTCCTTTACTTCCTCAAGCGTATAGGCACCGCGCAGGAAGCCGAAGTGAGGCTCATCGGGAAGCTGGTAGGTATCCTCGGTATAAAGCATGGCGAGGTTATAGCCCATGAGCGCAAGCTTTGCAATGACAGACTTTGCATACGATACTTTCATGACAGCATTGCGGGAGCAGTCAAGCATCACGCCGAAGGTGGTAAAGGGCGTGCTTTCGCCATCTGTATCGACACCTGCCAGTGCCATACCTGCGCCGCGCATGGCAGCAGACATTGTGTTGTAGGTAACTACGATTTCCGTATCACTTACCGTGACTTTAAGCTCATCTCCCTGCACAAAGCGCAGAAGAGTTCCTTCTTCTACCGAGCAGAACGGATAATCCTGTGAAAGCACCTCGAGCGCCCGGTTGATCTCGGGTGCCGTATCATTTTTGACCCAATGCAAGCAATGTTTCATTGTCATAAACCTCCATCCCGGAATATGCCTACAGTATAGCATATCACGTTCAGTGTTGCAAGCCGGATTTTGACGGGATTGTCGAAAGGCAGTTGCACTGTCTGTTTTTTTGTGCTATACTGACGATAGCAAACGAAGGGAGAAGCTTTTATGAAATTTCTGTTTTTGGGAACGGGTGCCGCTGACTGGCCGCGTGATACGGCGTATCTTGGCGATGCTGCCGGCACAGACCGCCGCTGCACTTCTGTTCTTGTCAACGAAGACCTTCTCATCGATCCCAATCCCGATGTTCCGCAGGCTATGCAGACCTTTGGCGCCGATATGAGAAAGATTAAATATGTCATCATCTCCCACAGCCACGGTGACCATTACAGCGCCGAAACGCTGACCAGAATCGCCGTAGATCATGTCATCCACGTTTACGGAAGCGCCGGTTATCCCAATAAGATCCCGGATCATCCCAATGTCGTTTTTCATCCCATTCCGCTGCTGAAAGAAGAATCCTTCGGGGAATATACGATCTTTCCCGTTTACTCCACCCATTACGTGGATGACACATTGGAAACCTGCTATCATTACGTGATCAAAACTGCCGAAAAGACCGTTTTTTACGGCTGCGACGGCGCATGGCTGGCACCGGAAGCATTCCAGCCCATGGAGAAGTACGGTCACTACGACTGCATGATCATGGACGCCACTTTCGGCGATGATCCGATGAAATACCGCATTCAGGGCAGCCATATTTACTTCTATCACAACAGTGTCTCCATGCTTGCAACCATGAAGCATGCATTCACCGTTAAGAAGATGGTTGATGACACCACGGTTATGGTTGCCGATCATCTGGCAAAAACCTATTTCCCCGATATCGAATCTGCCCGTGAGCAGTTCGGTGCCATTGGCTTTGTGCCGACCTATGACGGCATGAGACTGGAAATCTGATAACTGATATATTAAGAGGAACCGTTATGGAAGATCGTCTGCAGCATACGTTAGTTACCAATATTCAGAAGTTCTCCGTTCAGGATGGCCCCGGCATCCGCACGACCGTCTTTCTCAAAGGCTGCCCCCTGCGCTGCCTGTGGTGCCATAATCCCGAAACCCAGAATCTGCAGCAGGAGCTGGCTTACCGGCCTAATCTCTGCATCGGCTGCGGTCAGTGTACGACAGTCTGCGATCACGGCGGTCATACCATCACGCCGGAAGGACATATCTTTGATCGCAGCGGCTGCATTGCCTGCGGCAAGTGCCAGGAGGTGTGCGGCGGCGCGCTTGAAATCATCGGTGAAGATAAGACGGTCGAGGAGGTTCTGCGGGTCGTCATGCAGGATAAGGCCTTCTATGATCATTCCGGCGGCGGCATGACCATTTCCGGCGGTGAACCGATGAGCAATTTCCCGTTTACCGGAGCGCTTCTTCGGGAAGCAAAGAAGCTCGGCCTGCATACGGCCATGGAAACCTGCGGTATGGGTTCCCGTGAGCACTTCATGGAGATTCTCCCGGTGACGGATCTGTTCCTGTTTGACTATAAGGAGACCAATCCGGAGAATCACCTCAAATTTACCGGCGTGAAACAGGATGTAATCCTGGAAAATCTCGCACTGCTCAATGAGCATCACGCAGATGTCATTCTTCGCTGTCCGATTATCCCCGGGTATAACGATCACGACGAGCATTTTCGTGGGATTGCCCGCACTGCTGACAGCTACGCGTGCATCCGTGAAGTTCAAATCGAGCCCTATCACCCGCTGGGTGAATCCAAAGCCGAAAGCGTTGGCCATGAATACGCACTGCAGGGACTTGGCTTCCCTGAAAAGGAGACTGTGCAGTTATGGCTTGACACGATCTCCGCTTTCTGCTCAAAACCTGTGAGCAAAGCCTGAATTTACCGCTTGAACCGGGTACACATCCTGAAAGGGGAGTGTGCCCGGTTTTTGCAGATGCAAAAGACAAATAAGCGATGACCGCATGCATGGATTTCGGGATTTCGTCTATTGACAAATATCGTCTCCTTGCGATAGGATATATATGTAATTTTACATTCCGGTCATCGCTTTCTGCTATGGTAAATGCCGCAGAAAATGCCAAAAGGAGAACAGTATGAACACGTTACCCGAAATGTTTGGTACCATGGTTTTCAACGACAGCGTCATGCGTGCCCGTCTTCCCCGTGAAACCTATAAGACGCTGCGCCGCGTCATTACCTCCGGTCATCACCTTGACCTGGACGTGGCTAATGTCGTCGCCAACGCCATGAAAGAATGGGCAATCGAAAAGGGCGCCACGCACTTCACGCACTGGTTCCAACCGATGACCGGCGTTACCGCCGAAAAGCACGACTCCTTCATTTCGCCTGACGGCAACGACTCTGTTATCATGGAGTTCTCCGGTAAGGAACTTGTCAAGGGCGAGCCTGATGCATCTTCGTTCCCCAACGGCGGACTGCGTGCTACCTTTGAAGCCCGCGGTTATACCGCATGGGATCCTTCTTCTTATGCATTTATCAAGGATAACACCCTTTGCATTCCCACCGCTTTCTGCTCCTATAACGGTTATGCGCTGGATAAAAAGACGCCTCTTCTGCGCTCCATGCAGGCCATTGAGAAGCAGGCACTGCGCATTGTCCGGCTGTTTGGCAACACCGATGTGCAGCGTGTTCTGCCCACGGTCGGTGCCGAGCAGGAATACTTCCTCATCGATAAGGAAATGTATCTCAAGCGTCCCGATCTGATCTACTGCGGACGTACACTCTTCGGAGCCCGTCCTCCCAAGGGTCAGGAAATGGACGACCATTATTTCGGTGCGATCAAGGCACGTGTTTCCGAGTACATGAAGGATCTTGACGAGAACCTTTGGAAGCTCGGCGTCATGGCCAAGACCAAACATAACGAAGCCGCTCCTGCTCAGCATGAGCTGGCCCCTTTGTTCGGCACCACCAATATTGCCGCCGACCATAACCAGCTCACCATGGAGCTGATGAAGAGCATTGCCGGTCGTCATGGCATGGCCTGCCTGCTGCACGAAAAGCCCTTTGAGGGTGTCAACGGTTCCGGTAAGCATAATAACTGGTCTCTGAGCACCGATACCGGCAAGAATCTGCTGGATCCCGGCTCCACGCCGTCTCAGAACGCCCAGTTCCTGCTGTTCCTGACTGCGGTCATCAAGGCTGTGGACGAGCACCAGGATCTTCTCCGCGTCAGCGTGGCATCCGCCGGTAACGACCATCGTTTTGGCGCCAATGAAGCGCCGCCCACCATCATTTCCGTATTCCTCGGCGACGAACTCACAGCCCTCCTTGAGGCCATGGTCAACAAGGAAGACTACCATGACCGCACCAAGAACCTCATGGAAATCGGTGCCAGTTTCCTGCCCCATATTCCGCAGGATACCACTGACCGCAACCGTACCTCACCCTTTGCGTTCACCGGTAACAAGTTTGAGTTCCGCAGCCCCGGTTCCGCTTTCTCCGTCTCCGGCATCAATGTCATTCTTAATACCATCGTTGCCGAATCTCTGGAACAATTTGCAGATAAGCTGGAAGGTTCCCAGAATTTCCGTGAGGACTTGAACCGTCTGATCCGTCATACCATCCGCGATCACAAGCGTATCATCTTCAACGGCAATAACTACTCCGATGATTGGGTAGAGGAGGCCAAGCGCCGCGGTCTGCTCAACCTCAAAACCACGGTTGAAGCGCTGCCTTACTATATCAAGCCCGAAAACCAGAAGCTCTTTGAGCATTTCGGTATCTTTACTCCCGACGAGCTCCATTCCCGTTATGAAATCATGCTCGAAAACTATGCCAAGACCCTTCACATCGAGGCACTGACCATGATCGACATGGTGAAGAAGAATATCATCCCCGCGGTGTTCAAATGGGAAAGCGCACTCGCCGATACGATCATCAAAAAGCGTTCCGTCAGCACTTTGCTCGATTGTTCGCTGGAAGAAGGACTTCTTGGTCGTGTTTCAGCGCTTGCCGCCGACATGGGCCGTATGCTTGAAACACTTGAAAAAATGGCCCTTGAGTATAAGAATCACACGGAAGCGCTGGACAGCGCGGTTTTCTGCCGCGAAAACATCTTTGCCTGCATGCAGGCACTGAGAAAGATTGTCGATGAGCTGGAAACCCTCGTTGGACGAGAATACTGGCCTTATCCGGTCTATTCCGAGCTGCTCTACAGTGTCCTGTAACTCTCTCCGGAGCACAGAGTATTCTGTGCTCCCATAATCTACTAACGCAATTGGAATGGAGGAGATACTGTGAATATCCAGATCCATGATCACGCCCTCATCATTGAACATGGTGGTGTCTCTCTGCGTACCGCAGATACCGTGAACGGATCCTTTGTGTTTCATTCCGCCTCCGGGTATCAGATTCGCGGCGGCGTTGTCTGCATTGACTCCTGTCCTGTCAGCGAAGACGGCGTGCCGCTTCATGGCCTGATTGCCCATTATCGCTTTACAGAAAACGGCCCGCATCTTCATGCAAAGACCTGGTTTACCGCAGGTGAGTCCTGCTGGGATTATCAGGTCAAGTGGATGCATCTGCAGCTTGATGATTCTTTCGAACGTTTGACCGGCAAAAACCCCGACTATGAATTGCCGATGTCTGAAGCCGAACGCGATATCAGCTTCATCGACAGCCTTACTTTGCACGGTAAGCATTCCGTGACCCTGTCCGGCTGTGCGGAGCCCTATTATTCTCCGGCGCGTAATGTCCTCATTCCTTTTGCAGATCTGGCCGGCGTCCCCATGGATCTGCGTCTGATCGATGAAGCTCATCCGATCTGTTTCACGCTCTCGGTTGATGCTCCTGCGGAAACACTTGAAACCGAAATTACCTCTGCTGTCTGCCGACAAAGTGATCTTGAGCTCAAAGCCGGAAACTACACAGCTTCAATCCGTCGCGTTGCCGGCGGCGTGCTGATAAACGATGTTCCTCTCTTTACAATGTGCGTACAGGATGATACCGAGCATATTCTGAGTGCTGAACGCGGCTGGCGCACGGTGCGCATCGAGTGGCAGGGGAATACGGCTGTGATCCTGCTGGAAGATCACGAAGATATCCCGGAACTTGCCGTGACCCTGCGCGGGTTCAGCGACGGCAGGCGCATTACCTGGAACCTGTCCGTTTCCAATACCAACGAGCAGGTGAGTGTCATGTGGATCACATGGCCGCCTCTGGTCCTGGAAGGTGTCTACGATGGTCTGACGCCCAGTTTCTGCGGTACAGTGTATCCCGACTGGGGTAAGCGAGATGCAGGCTTTGTGGGACGTTATCCCAGCGGATTTGCCACACCGATGCAGTTCATGGCTTTTTTGAATCAGTCCGAGAGCCTTTACGCAGGTATCCACGATCCCCGCGGCTGTGTAAAGCAGCTCAGCGCCCTCTCTGCCGGTGGACGTATTACGATGGCGGTGCGGGTGTATGCCGAGAATATGGGTACTCCCGCCAACGCATTCAATCTCTCCGGCGATCTGGTCTGGGAAGCATTCAGCGGCGGCTGGTATGAGGCGGCCCAGCTCTACCGCGCCTTTGCCGTTAATACGCCCTGGTATCCCAACGACGGCATGGCCCGGATCCCCGAATGGATGCGCAAGACGCCGTTCTGGATCATGGACTGGATGCCCAACGAAAACCCCGATGCCGATCCCATCCCGATCAGCATCCGTCCGCTGATTCCTTCCGACAATCCCCGCGCCTGGATCGATGATGCACTGATGCTGCGCGAAAAGCTCGGCGTTCCGATCGGTTATCATCTCTATAACTGGCACTGGATTCCCTTTAACAATGACTTTCCGCATTATTTCCCGCCGAAATCCGACTTTGAGGCAGGGGTTAAAGAGCTGGAAGCCAATGATGTGCATGTGATGCCCTATATCAACGCCCTGCTCTGGGATACCCGTGACAAGCGCGGTGAGGATGCGCATTTCGCCGAACAGGCACTGGCTTCTGCGTCCAAGAATGCCGACGGCAGCCTGATCTGGTCGTCCTACGCTTCTCATGAGCCTGACGGAAAGCTTTGCAAGCTTGCTCATATGTGTCCCACCACCGCTATATGGCAGCGTAAAGTACGTTCAATCGTCGAAAAGCTTACCTGCGATTACGGTGTCAGCGCTGTCTATCTGGATCAGATTTCTGCTCACATGGCTGAGCTGTGTATGGATCCCACTCATCCCCATCTTCCCGGCGGCGGCAGCTACTGGAATGAAGGCTATGCCCGCTTGCTTGACGGTCTCCGCACCAGAATCAGACCAGGTGCCGCGCTTACCAGTGAGAGCAATGCCGAGGTTTATAACCGCTGGCTGGATGGCTATCTGACCTGGTGCTGGATTTCTTCCAGACTCGTTCCGATCTTCCAGACTGTCTATGCAGGTACTGTTATTATGTTTGGCCGCAATACAAATGGCTATAAAAAGGCCGATCCCGTGTATCGTCGTTGCCATTATGCGCAGTCGCTGATAACCGGTCAGGTTCTCGGTTGGTCCAACGCCGATGTCTGCAAGGATGATGCGCTGTTCCCGTTCCTGAAGTCCTGCGTGGACGCCCGCGTAAAGTGGCGCGAGGTCTTTGAAGAAGGCTGCATTCTGCCGCCCTGCGAGATCAGCGGCAATATCCCGTATCACACCTGTATTGCCGGTATGAACCGCTCTCTTGTGGAACGTTTTGAGCTTGTAAATGCAATGAAGTGGAACTGGAACGGTAAGACCGTTACCTTTGTTACCAATGCTTCCGATGAAACCGTCAACTGTACGCTTGACAGCCGTGAACTGACACTGACACCCTTGAGCGTTAACGTATTTGTTGAATAAAAAAGTAAGCCGCCGCCGGTATCAACCGGCGGTGGCTTTGTCATATCGATGGTTATCAAGTACTATTTCGTTTCCGTAAAGCTGAGTCCGCCGTCGCATCGGCCGCGCAGGCTTGTCATCTCCAGTTTCAGACCATCGGTTGTCCAGCCGAGATCAAGCGTAATCAGCGTCGGGGTAGGTACAACACGGATCGAAATGCGAAGGGTGTTGAGATTGACAAAACAGGCTGTTGCCTCTGCCTGATTGTATGCTGAGGGTTCGGCTGCCCAGCGGTCTGCCAGAGTGGAAGGGGCAAGGACAGGTCTTGCAAGTCCCGCTGCCACGGTGTAGACCCTGCCGTGCAGATCGTATAGCGTCAGCACGCAGTTTCCGGCAGCAAACTGCAGCGTGCATCGGATAAAATCGTCGGTACCCTGGCAATCATAGCCGTTGAGATGAGCGGCGAGAGGGGAGATATCACCGAAAACGTGCGTAAGAGTCAGATTCTCGCAGGTTTTGCGCAATACGAGTTCAGCCGCAGGATCGGGATCGTATGCAGCGTCCTGCACTCCGGCCGCAACGGTATCGTAGAAGGAATCCACCACGTACTGCAGCACATCCGTCGTATATCCTGACTGGAGCAGACAGACCATGTCAAGGTCGGGCATGACGATGTTCATCTGTCCATATGCGCCGCAGAAACGGTAGGTGTTATGCGTCCCGCGCCAGAACTGGAAGCAGTAACCGGACTGCCAGTCAGGGCCGTGCACCACCGTATCCGTACCGACGTGCTTTGCGGAAGCCATGCGAATCCACTCGGCGTTGAGCAGCTGACGGCCCTCCCACATGCCTTCCTGCAGATAAAACTGCGCATACAATGCAAGTTCGCGCAGAGACAGTCTGCAGCCGCTGTAGCCCAGTTCTGCACCGTCTGGTACGCAGAGAGCATCGGGACGGGGAATACCAAGGGGCTCAAAGAGACGCGGCATCAGGTAGTCAATCAATCTGCAGCCGGATACTTTTTTCAAGAGCAGCACCAGCATATGCGTTGCGATGCCCTGATAACGGAAGGTCTGGCCCGGCTCATCCAGAAATTTGGTACGGAAAAAGGCGGCGGGGACATCGTAGCCGGCAGCCATACCCTCAATGCCCATCGGGACATGGCTGTCATCAAGACCTGTTGACATCATCAGAACATGGCGTACCTTCAACTTTTCAAAGCCGGGATCCAGCGGATCCGGCAGGCTTTCCGGGAAATAATCGGATATTTTATCATCAACAGAGACAAGCTTTTCCTGTACTGCAAAGCCGATCGCCGTGGAAACAAGGCTTTTTGTAACAGAAAACAATGTATGGCGGTATTCCTGTCCGAAGGGTTTGAAGTAGCCCTCGGCAATCATCTTGCCATGACGCATGAGAATCAATCCGTGAGGCTCCTGTCCGGGTTTGTTCATGCACAGACGTCTGATGAACTCGATAATGTCAGAGCTGCGCACACCCTGCGTTTCAGGAGCATGTAATGTAAAGTCAAACATATTCATTAACCTTTCAGCAACGTATTTTCGATATCCGCTTTTTCAAATTTGAACCCACCCCAGAGGCCAAATGACCACAATCCATAGGCCTTGTTGGCTTCAGCAGCACAGGATTCACGGTTTTCAACCCCTGTAGTCAGGTCTTCGACGATTGAACAGATCAGACCGTGCCGGGTCATGTCAAAAAAGCCGCAGGGTGACATGGTCAAACAGGCGTTGACGGCAAAGCCGGTGTAGATCAGATGCGTGATCTGATATTTTTTGCATAAGTAGAACAGCTGCCCGGTGGTACAGGCCACATCTTCGTCGTCGCGGGGGCGGATTGCGAAGTCACGGGTACTGTAATTGATCCTGCTTTCCTCGGGGTTGTTGTCGCTATGCACATGGATACGTCTGAATTCCTGCAGGGCTTTCGCGGTTTCGTCCTGCTCGATTCGTTCAAACGGGGCCTCTGGCGGAAATGCAGCCTTTACGCGCTGATATCCCGGAAGACTCTCGAGACTCTTTTCGGATCGACTGCCGATGTGAATCAGACGAACTCCGCTTGCGCGGACCTTTTCCAGAAATCCCGGAAAAGCCTCCGTCATTATCTTCTGGGCTCTCGGAATGTATTCAACTCTCTTCCAGATGCTTGGCACAAGCTCATAAGGAGCCTGATACCAGGCATGCATGACCAGAATGGCTGTATGTTCGGGATCAATCGGAATTTCTGTCTTTGTCCAGCCGCCAAATCCCTGCCCTGGATGCTCCAGACTGTAATCGGCGCCGTGATGTGCGTAATACCAGGCCGGTACATTGATGGTCATCTGACAAGCCCTCCTTGAAGTGAGGTTTTCTTTATCGTAACACAAGATGCAGTGGAATACAAGTGGAATTCTCTCTTTTTTGCAATTACTCTTTCAGAGCTCATATTCATACTTTCAAATATATTCAGAAGTATACTTTGGATACGAACAGATACAGTCCAGTTATTGCAGCTGACTTTCCCATAACGTATAATGAAATAAACTGGGTACTACTGTCAACAGGAGGAAGCTACTTATGTGGTATAAAGAATCCAATTTCCGCAACCTGGTGGATATGCATATTCCGGACTGGAATCCTGATTTCATGACAAAGTTTGACCCCGAGCATTATGCTGACTGCATGGCGGCGGCAGGTGTTGACACAGCGCTGGTCTATGCAGGCAACTGTCTTGGAATATGTTTCTTCCCGACCAAATACGGTCATATGCACGAAGGACTTCACGGCCGCGACATCATCCGTGAGACGCTGGATGCGCTGCGTGCCCGCAGCATTCGCCCCATTGTGTACTTCAACATCTGGTCCCGCTGGGCCTATGAGACTCATCCCGGCTGGCGTATCCGCCGCATCGACGGGTCGGATTCCATGACCGGTCTGGGCGGCATCCCGAGCCGCTTTGGTCTGTGCTGCCTCAATGCTCCCGGTTATCAGGAATACGTGCGCAATCAGTTTGCGCAGCTGTGTGATGACTACGATTTTGAGGGTTTGTGGGTTGACATGTGCGGTTGGCATGGCGCGATCTGCACCTGTAATCATTGCCGTGCGAAGTTTTATGAGGAAACAGGCCTTGAGATTCCCGACAAGGTTGACTTTGACAACCCCAACTGGCATACTTTCCTGCGCACCCGCGAACGCTGGATGATAGAATTCAACAGAATTATCCGTGAGACTGTCGATGCCCACAAACCGGGCACCACCATTGCTTTCCAGTCTGCCTTCTACCGTTCAGGTTGGACCTGTGCTTTCTCAAATGAGTACGCGGCACTTTCTGATTACATCGCCGGTGACTTCTACGGCGACGCGCTGAAATATTCTGCTCTCTGCAAGCTTCTGTCAAACATCACCCCCAATCGTCCCATGGAGTTCATGATCTCCCGATGCATGAATCTGGGTGATCACACCACCACCAAGACCGATGAGGAGCTCCGGTTCAGTGCAATCGCAGCCCTTCTTCACGGTGCAGCCTTCCTCTTCATCGATGCCATCGATCCGGCGGGTACTCTGGACAAGCGTCTTTACGAGCGCATGGGACGCATTAAGGGAGAACTGAAACCGCTTTTCGATAACTGGGCTCCCGAGGCTGTTGTGTCGTCGGAAATCGATTTCCTGGTGGACTTTGCATCCAACTATGACCCGGCTGACAACGGCAAATCACTTCACAATGCATACCATATGCCTTATGCAGACTTGTTCTCCCAGTTTGCCCGTACCATGATTGACCACAATATCACCTATGACTTTGTCACCAAGGTTGGTAACGCCCCCGTAACTGTCGTCACCCGTCAGCATTTGATGACAGATGCGCAGATTGCGGAGCTTCGTGCATATGTGGAAGCCGGCGGCAAGCTCATCGTATCCGGGGATTCGGGGCAAAAAGATCCCAACGGATACGCAGGTATGACGCTTGAGAATCTGACCGGCGTAGCAATCGACGGCTGCTATGCTGAGGACAGCGTTTACTATAGTCCCAAGCCCGGTTATGAGCCAATCTTTGACAATGCAAGCAGTGATTATCCGCTTTTCTACAGCGGTGCTGCCTCTGTCGGCCGTATTTCAGCCGATGACGTGGAAGTATTCGCCACCGTCACCCGAGCTGCCTGTCATTCCCGTGAACAGTACCGGTTTGCATCCGCGCTTTCCAATCCACCCATGGAACGAACCACCAATCCTGCCGTTACCTGCCGCAGAGTGGGGAAGGGAGAAGTCTGGTGGATGTGCTCGCCGCTCTTTGATGTGCAACCCGAGCGCCAGCGCAAGGTTTTTGCAGCCCTGGTACGTCATATTCTCTACGAAAAACCCGTTGTCGAAACCGATGCTCCCTCATGGTTGGAAGTCATGCTGCGCCGTGATGATGCTGGAAAACGCACTTTTGTCTCTCTTTATAAAACGATGGTGCCTTATTATGATACCCGCCCCTGTGATGTGGCGCTTTCGGTTCAGATCAATGCCTGCAGCGGTGAGTTGATCAACGTATTAACCTGTGAGAAGGTCCCGTGCAGTGTTGAAGGTGGCCGCGTTGCATGGACAGCGAAGGATGTATCGGATGCAGCGCTGTATGTCTGGCAGGAAGTATGAATTGGAGAATGACATGAGTAATATAATCTTTGAAACTGATCTGATGCGCTATGAGCTGCTGCACAACGGCGAGATCAGCGGTATTTACGATAAACGCAGCGGGCAGAACTATATTGACCCGGCGTCCCCTGTGTACTTTGCAGAGATCTACCATGAACGCGCGTTTATCGAGCGTACAATACACGGAAACCCTGCCAAGAAATACACCTACATAGCAGGTCCTCTGGAATCTACAGGCGCAGCTGCCGAACACCCGGAAAGCCTTGCTCAGGATGGCGATGTGCTGCATGTTGTTTTTGCTTCCGGAACCGTTGATTTTCGTGTCACCTGTATGGCAGATTATCTGATCTTTGAGTTGATTGGCAAGCTGCCCGAAAACATCTATTCGATGACGGTCAGCCGTGCTCTTCTCAAGCCTTTCGGTGACGAGGATAACGACTTCTGTGTCACGGTACACAGCATGAACATCAACACCAAGCCGCACTATTATTGCTCTCCGCTTGAACATGCAGTCGGTGTTGAGCTGTTTACGGCGATTGACGCAACAGCAGCGAAATTTGCTCTCATCGCTGCTACAAAAGCTGCTCTGACCGACAGAATCCGCGGACTTGTACCGTATCTGGATCCCGAGCGCATGATCGTCTCATCCAAGGGCGGCGCCTTCGCAGCCGAGCACGAGGGGAGTAATCTCTCCTACACGATCATTCTGGACATCGATGATCTGCAAAAAGAACTTTCTCTATACAATCGCTACCATATCAATCAGATCGATTTCCATCAGAGCGGAGCATTCCGGCAGGGAGATATGCGTTTCTTCGACAAATATCATAACGATCCTGCTGAGTTTCGAAAACTGGTTGCCGAGCCGCTGAAAGCGGCAGGAAAGGTGGTCAGTCTCCATACCTATGCCCAGATGATCGCAGTCGCAGACACAAATACCCTGTCAGATCCCGAAGCCCAGAAGGATCTGAAGGTAATCGAATCCTTTACGCTTGCGGATGATGTTTCTGAAACCTTCGATCATCTGAAACTGACAGAGGATATCTCTCACGTTCAGACTTCCGGCCTGTTTCGCAATTATCACAGTCCCTACCTGTTGGCAGAGCAGGAAATCATGCGGTTTGAGGTTGGAGCCGACGGTTTCTGCGTTGAGCGCGGCCTGTTTGGAACAAAAGCTTCTGCGCATCCTGCCGGCACCAAAGTTCATCATCTGGAGCAGATGTTCAATCAGCTTTCACCTGTTCCCGGAAGCGAGTTGTTCTTCCGTATTGCGCGCTATACTGCTCAGGCCTGCAATGAGGGCGGGTTTGGTATGATCTACTTTGATGCATTGGATTCGCTCGGTCTGCTGTCTCCGGAATATGCCTGGCATTACGCAGCAGCGTTCATCCTTGAAGTCCTGCGTCACTGTGATGAAGTTCCTTACATGGAATACAGCATCATGTTCCCGCTTCTCTGGCACGCACGTTCTCGCATGGGCGCATGGGACATGCCGCACCGTGGCTACAAGTATTTTGTGGATTGTCATCAAGACTTCAATCAGTCCGGTGTCCACACCTATGCGCTGCCACAGATGCTTGGCTGGTTTAATTTCTATCCCTGTACCGGTTCCGAGCAATACCCCGGAAAGGAAAACCGCATTCTTCATCACGATGATGTGGATCTGATCGGTTCCCGTGCACTCGCCTGGAATAACAGTATGGCCAGCTCTTATCATTCCATGGACAAATTCCCGAAGCTGGTTCGGAATATGGAGCGGTTTGCTGAATACGAACATTTGCGCATCACGAACTATTTTGATGAGTCGATTCTTGCACAGATGCGAAATGACGGTGAGTATGCGCTGGAAAAAACGGATGACATGAGCTTTCGTATTCGCCGAATGCATTATTCCAAAGCCAAACTCTGCCCGGCGTACAATCAGCTTTCTGTGTCTGCCTCCAATCCATTTGCACCTCAGAAGCCATTCCTGCGTCTGGAAGGTCTTTACAGCATCGGTGATCGCGCGGTATCGCTGACCGGAAAGGTCAATGGTGACGGTACTCGTCTTGAAAAGCCGGTCGATCTGTCGGCAACGCCCTGCATTCGCATCAAGGTCACCGGAAACGGCACTTCTGACCGGCTTCTGGTCAGCTTGCGTTCCGAGCGGCACTTTGCGGACACCATCGCAAACTATGTTATTCCCTGCAACTTCGAGGGACAGAAAGAATTTATTTTTGCAGAGAACTGCAACGGTGATTTCCGAGACAGTGACTTCGATGGCAAAGAACCCTGCTATTTTTCTGAGTATATGAAGCTGACTGACTACGAAATGATGCAGGAGATTCGTTTGTATCGTCATGGAAACTGCAAGGGCGTGTCTGTTGACGAGATTACAATGTTTGATTGTCGGGATATCCCGGTTATGAACCCGTGTGTGCGGATCGGCGATCAGACCCTGCAGTTTGAATGCGCACTTCATGCTTCTGATTATATCGAATATCAGGAAGGCAAAGCCATCCTCTATGATATTTACGGAAACGGACGTGAAGTGTCTGTCAACGGCAATTTGCCCGAGGTTTCAGGTACATTCGAGGCTGAACTTACCGCTGATAATGCAGAACCCTATCGCGCAGAAATCACCTTTGGCTTTAAAGGCGATGTTCTCCGATAACAGTGTATAAACCAGTCAAAGAAAGAGACTCCGTTTAAAACGGAGTCTCTTTCTTACGTGTACAGCATTCTTGCTTTACAGCTTAAATTCCATCGGACCGTCCGGAGTGGCGATGGTCGCAGTTGCAGGAGTACGGGGACCGAAGTTATAGGGCGTAACCACGACGCGGCCATCCTCACGCAGACGGGCGCCAACAAGCGAATTCTGCGTCCAGGTCACAAACTGCAGAATCTGCATTGCAGGATGATCGGACAGAACCTTTTTATGAACGTCGTGATAGAGTTTGGAGCTTTCTGCCCAGGCATCAAAGTAACGGCTATCGCCGGTAGCCATGGAGCAGAAGGTCATGAAGCGGCTGACGTATTCAACCATCCACATATCCTGGTGAGGCTTCTTCAGATCAGCCGGAAGTCCTAGGTCATTAAGCGTCGTCACGCCGTTATAGTAATGCTGGTAGCTCCAACCCATACCAACCGGCCATTCAGGAGCATCGGCCGGCGCATCGGCAGGCTTGCCGGCATGCCAGAAGCGCTCCTCAAGCAGCCAGTCGCCGTAACGCCTGACGCATTCCATGATCGGACGGGTGTCATCGGAGTCAATGCCCGCAAGTTCCAGATAGTCAATCAGGCCACCCAGTGCCATGAAGCCCATCCAGGGCTTGGTGATAAAGGTGCCGTGCTGATGAATACCGGAACCGCCGGCCTGATCGCCGAAGGAACCGTCGGGACGCTGCGTGATAATAACGTCGTCAATTGCTTCGCGGGCCATGGCACGATAATGCTCGTCATCGAAGTAACGCCAGAGCATGACGGCGCTGCGGATAAAGCTGGCGTCACGGCCCACACAGGCACGCGGCCAGGAATTGCGCTCCATGCGGTAAGCGCTCTCGACAATGCCCAGCGCATCCTCGCGGAACACAGGGTTGCCGGTTTCAAGGAAAGCGGCGATGCAGCCGGTGACACGGAACATCGGGACTGCGGTGGCAGGAGGCCCCCAACCATGCATGCGAACGATGTTGGACGCATGATCAATGTAAACGTCGTCAAAACAGATGGCAGCAGTCATCGCACGCTCATAGTCGGTGGCATCTCCGCTGCGCCAGGCAAGCAGGAACTGTGCGTGTGGGAACTCGCCCTCCCAGCTGGGATCCCAGCGGTTGGAGCCGTCGCCGATCTCGTTGTAATAGCGGGCGATACTGCCGTCTTCAAAGCAGCCGGTGACGGTGCGTTCGTCGATGAACACACGTGCACGTTCGATGAGGCGGTCATATTCATTGGAAACAGGCAGCGTGCAGTCAGGCGTCAGTTCACGGCAGTGACCATACCACCAGGAAGGTGCCAGATAGCGTGCAACCACCGGAGCACGATCAGAAAGGGATAGTGTGAAGCGCACGGTACGTCCAAATCCACGGGGGAAGAGCTTGTCCTCTGCATAGAATACGTAACCGTCCTTTTTATTCAGCAGGGGATAGACCGCTCTGCCGCCGTAAAGCTCAGCACCCAGATAAGGCTTCCAGACAAAAAAACCAAAGCGGGGATCAATATCAAACTCACCGGGCTGCTTTGTGCTGACCATGCCCTTGGCATCCCGCAGGCTGACCTTTACATCACCGACATTGATCTCGTCCCGGTCGCCGACCCATTTGCCGCAGAGGGAAGCATCGGGAGCTGTATCATAGGTCTTGATACCGATGACCGGCACGCAGTCGGGCAGATCAAGACCGTCGTCAAAAAATCTGCTGTTGATGTGGTGTGCAAAGATCTCGCAGACACCATTTGCGTACATACGGGCAAAGATGCGGCCGTTGAGCCAGTGATGCTTGTGCAGATAAGGGTTATCGTAATAGCCCTGACGAACTTCCAACTCCTTGCGATCATAGACATACAGAGGAATTGCGCCGCCAACCTGGAAGGTGGTGCAGAAGCTGTCCTGGGCAAGCACCTGCAGCTGGCAGCATTCCCACCAGTGATACTCATCCCGGGTTTTCAGACCCAGCACCAGTCCAACGCTCTTGCCGTTCCAGTCGATGCGGGCAATATGACGCTCCCACATCAGACGCTTATCCTCAGGAGTCTCAAATAACTCCATGGAGAGATTCGGCGGCGGGAGTTTGGATTTCTGACCGCCCTTGACGACGTGGAGCGTCTCAGGAGCAGCGTTGCCCATATCAGCCGTCATGAGCAGACGGCGGGGCGTTTTATGGTCATCCCATAGGCCAAGAGGTCTGACGGAGGTGGCAGTACCGTCGAAAGACAGTTCGTCGGTACAGCCTTTGGGAATCGGCAGTGAGCAGATGGCGACACCTGCCTGTTCAGTGGGGTAGAGGCGGTGCAGAGAAAGCTTATCCAACAGGATATCGGTCAGCATAAGAGGAATCTCCTTTCGAATTGCTTTATGCAGTTACATTATACTACAATAAACCGCAAATGCAAATCAAAATATATAAAGAAAAGGCCGCCGGGAGAGCTTGATTTCCGGCGGCCGTAAAAAAAGATTAAAGCGTGAATGCCTGGGGACCGTCCGGTGTAAAGACCGTGGCTGTTTTGGGGGTACGGGGACCAAAATTCCAGGGTTTATACTCCACACGGCCATTCTCGGCGATGCGGGCACCAACAAGCGTATTCTGCGTCCAGGGAATGAACTGAAGAATCTGAATGGCATCGTGATCGGATGTACAATGCTTGCGCACATCGTGATAGAGCTTGGAGCTCTCTGCCCAGGCATCAAAGTAGCGGCTGTCACCGGTTACCATGGAGCAGAAGGTCAGCACATGGGCGAGATATTCGCGCTGCCAGAAGTCCTGATAGGGCGTCTTGAGGTTTTCGGCCGTCTGAGCAGGACCCTGCGGGAATTTCACGCCTTCGTTGTAATAATGCTGATAGCTCCAGCCCATGCCGACAGGGCAGGCTTCATGATTCTCGGGATCATCGAAGGTTCCGTTTACACCTTCGGCCTGTCCGCCGTGCCAGAAACGCTCTCTGAGCAGCCAGTCGCCAAACTTTTTAACGCATTCAAACACCGGACGGGTGTCGTCGGAGTCGGTACCGGCCAGCTCCAGATAATCAATCAGACCGCCTGTAGCCATGCAGCCCATCCAGGGCTTGACGATGTAGGTTGCCCACTGGTGAATGCCCGTACCGCCGGCCTGATCACCGAAGGCGCCATCGGGACGCTGGGTCAGAATTACATCTTCAATGGCACTGCGGGCCATGACACGGTAATGCTCGTCGTCAAAGTAGCGCCAGAGCATGACAGCGCTCTTGATGAAGCTTGCATCACGTCCCACACAGGCTCTCGGCCAGGAATTGCGCTGCATACGGTAGGCATTATCCACGATGCCCATAGCATCCTCGAATAGAACCGTGTCGCCGGTTTCAAGGAAAGCGGCAATCACACCGGTCACACGAAACATCGGTACAGACGTGGCAGGAGGCGCCCAGCCGTGCATACGAACGACGTTGGATGCGTGATCGATATAGAGATCGCTGAAGCAGTAGGCAGCAGCCATGGCACGGTTATAATCCAATGCCTTTCCGCTGCGCCAGGCAATGAGAAACTGACCGTGGGGGAATTCTCCTTCCCAGCTGGGATCACGACGTCCGGTGCCGTCAGGCAGGGGCTTCTTGTAACGGGCGATGCTGCCGTCCTCAAAGCAGTCATTGACGGTATAGAGATCCAGATACTCGATGCCATGCTCAATGATCTCGTCATACTCGTTGGATACAGGAAGCGTACAATCCGGCGTCAGCTCGCGGCAGTGACCGTACCACCAGGAGGGCGCCAGATAACGCGCCACGACGGGGGAGCGGTCAGAGAGTGACAGGGAGAAGCGAACGGTACGTGCGAATCCACGCATGAAAAGGCCATCCTCTGCATGGGTAATGAAGCCATCCTTCTGCGCACCGCGCCTGTAGACGGCATGTCCGCCGTAGAGCTCAGCGCCCAGGTAGGGCTTCCATACAAAGAAACCGAAACGATCATCGTACGCAAATTCGCCGGGCTGACGCTCGCTGACCATTCTCTTTGCGTCCCGCAGATTGACTTTCACGCTGCCGACAGCGATCTCATCACGATCACCGGTCCAGGCACCGGAGGGCATGGACGCAGTTGTCTCATCATAGACTTTAAGACCGATTACCGGCACACAGTCGGGCAGATCCTGACCGTCGTCAAAGAAACAGTTGTTGATGTGATGGGAATAGATCTCGCAGACGCCGTTTGCATACATACGTGCAAAAATACGGCCAAAAAGCCAGTGATGACGATGGAGATAGAGGTTATCCTCACCACGGGAGTGCTTTTTGAACTCCTCACAGTTGTAGATATAGAGCGGGATGGCTCCGCCGACCTGAAAGGTTGTGCAGAAGCTGTCCTGAGAGAGGACCTGAAGCTGGCAGCTTTCCCACCAATGGTATGTGCCTTTGGTTTTCATGCCAAGAATCAGGCCAACGCTCTTTCCGTTCCAGTCAATACGGGCAATGTGACGTTCCCACATATGGCTGTCTTCGCCTGCCATGTCAAAGCGCTCCATGGAGAACTTGGGGCGGGGGAGTCTACTTTCAAGTGTACCCTTGGAGACGGTAAGTATCTCGGGTGCAGCATTTCCCATGTCTGCAGCCATAATCAGGCGGCGTGGGGTGATGTGATCATCCCAAAGGCCAATGGGATTGACCGTGGTAGCAATGCCGCCAAGGCTCAAAGCGGTCGTACAGCCCTTCGGAATCGGCAGGGAACAGAGTGCAACACCTGCTTCTTCGTTTTCATGCAGGCGATGCAGAGTAAGTTTATCCAATAAAAGATCATTAAGCATCTGAGTATCTCCTTTCAAAGTGACAGACATCGTAGGATGGAACTCAAAAGGCAACGTCCATCGCGCCGTCGGGCGTCATGACCGTCACATTTGCGGGGTTACGGGGACCAAAATCGAAGGGGCACATTTCCACACTGCCGTCATCACGCAGACGTGCGCCGACCAAAGTGCTCTGCGTCCACGGGATGTACTGCAGCGCCTGAATCGCCATGTGATCTGCCGCCATCTTGCTGCGCACGGCGTAATAAATCGCCGTTGTCTCAGCCCAAGCGTCAAAATAGCGGTTATCACCGGTGACGACCGAGGTGAAAGTCAGCACGCGGCTCAGGTATTCCAGATGCCAGAAGTCCTGATGAGTGGTCTTGAGATTCTCACGGGTATTGACAGGGCCCATGGGGAATTTGAGCCCGTCGGAGTTGTAGTGATTATAATAATGCTGATAGCTCCAGCCGGGGCCTATCGGCCAGGGCTCCGTATGGTTGTTGGGATCATCAAAGGTGCCGGGTTCGTTAATGCCGGGACGACCTTCGTGCCAGTAACGTTCAGCCAGCAGCCAATCGGCAAACTTCTTCACACAGGCAAATATCGGCTGTGTATCCGCGGAATCCGTGCCAAAGAGCTCCAGATAATCGATCAGACCGCCGACCGCCATACAACCCATCCAGGGCTTTGTGACATAAGAGGCCCATTGATGAATGCCTGCACCGCCGGCCTGATCGCCGAAGGATCCGTCGGAACGCTGGGTGAGAATCACATCATCAATAGCGCTGCGGGCAATGCGGCGATAGTGCTCATCATTGAAGTAACGATAGAGCATCACGGCGCTGCGGATAAAGCTGGCATCACGTCCGACGCATGCGCGAGGCCATGAATTGCGCTGCATCCGGTAGGCATGATCGACGATGCCGGTCGCGTCCTCAAAAAGCACAGGATCGCCGGTTTCAAGATAAGCAGCGATGGAACCGGTCACACGGAACATCGGAACAGATGTCGCAGGAGGCGCCCAGCCGTGCATCCGTACCACGTTGGAGGCATGATCGATGCATACATCATCAAAGTAATAGGCAGCCGTCATAGCACGGTTATAATAGAGTGCTTCACCGGTGCGCCATGCGTAGAGGAACTGCGCATGGGGGAACTCGCCCTCCCAACTGGAATCGTGACGCCCCGAGCCATCCTTCATCGGAGTGCAGTAGCGGGCAATGTCACCGTCCTCGAAGCCGCCGGTCACGGTATAGTCGTCCACAAATTTGCGGGCGCGCTCAAGAATACCGTCGTACTCGTTGGAAACAGGCAGCGTACAGTCAGGCGTCAGCTCGCGGCAGTGACCGTACCACCACGCAGGCGCAAGATAGCGCGTCACGACAGGGGAGCGATCCGACAGAGAGAACGAAAACCGTACAGTACGTGCAAAGCCTCTGGGGAAGATTGCATCCTCTGCGTGGTAGATAAACCCGTCTGCTGTATCGGATTTGATATAGGAACCGTTTCCGCCGTAGAGCTCGGCGCCCAGATAGGGCTGCCATACAAAGAATCCAAAGCGGGGATCGACAGCAAACTCACCGGGCTGACGTTCACTGACCATGCCCTTTGCGTCGCGCAGGTTAAGCTTGATACCGGCAACATCAATTTCATTCCGGTCTCCGATCCATTTGCCGCAGATAGCGGTGTCAACTTCAGCATCATACGACTTAAAGCCGATGACCGGCACGCAGTCGGGCAGATCAAGACCGTTATCGAAGAAACGGTTATTGATATGATGCGCGTAGACTTCGCAGACACCGTTTGCATACATCCGGGCAAAAATGCGGCCCTGCAGCCAAAGATGGCGGTGCGTGGGATCATTTCCTTTCTGACGTTCCGCACGAAGATCATCATAATTGTTGAAAATCTTGAGCGGGATGGCACCGCCAACCTGGAACGTCGTGCAGAAGCTGTCCTGCGAGAGTACCTGAAGCTTGCAGCACTCCCACCAGTGGTATTCACCGGCAGTCTTTAGACCCATAATCAAGCCAATACTTTTGCCGTTCCAATCAATCCGCGCGATATGACGTTCCCACATCAAATCATCGGTGACAGGCCGGTCGAAGAGCTCCATTGACAGCGAAGGAGGAGGAAGCTTGCTTCCAACACTTCCGGAGACAACTTTCAGCGTGGATGGAGTTTCTGCGCCCGCGTCAGCAGCCAGAAGCAAACGTCTGGGAGACTTATGATCATCCCACAGACCGATTTTGGAAACGGATGTAGGCATCCCGTTCAGTGTCAAAGCATCTGTACATCCTTTGGGAACGGGGAGGGAACACAGGGCAACACCTGCGTTCGCACTATCGTACAAACGGTGAAGTGTTATCTTGTTGAGTAAGAGATCGTTCGACATAATATCGGCTCCCTTTCTTGCAAGTATGAAGATCGCCTTTATTGTACTACAACGTAATACACACTGTCAAACATTAATTCTCATAAAGAATACAGCGCCGCAGAACAACTGCGGCGCTGTAGGGATATGTAAGATAATTAGTCGGCAAGACTGCCCATGGGATCCCAGGGATTGAGAACAATCGGCTCCATATCGAGCTTATATTCAGTCAGATACTTTTTATTGAGGACCGCCTGATAGACCATTTTGTCAAACCAGGTATCGGAACCAATGTAATAACCGCCGTTGGGACCGTCGGTACCCCAGCTGTTTTCAATCTTCCAGCGATTGGGCTTGCCGTCGGGACCAATATTGACGCCGGTGATGCACATGGCATGGTTCATCTGACTGGAGTGATACCACAGCATCTGCTCCTTGGTCATTTTAGTGTCAAAGCCGGTGATGATGTCTTCGTTGAAGGAAGTGTCGTTCCAAACCATATTCTCACGGTCGCGGTACTTGCCGACATCGGAGCCAAACCAGACGATTTCGCCGTCCTTGAGCTGCTGGATGACTTTTGCCTTGAGTTCTTCGATCGGGACGTTATAATAGTAGATATCCTTCTGGGCACCGAGAACATTGTTGAGATACTTGACGGTGTAAGCTCTGTAGAAGGGCTTATCGGCAGCAGGAGCATTGATCAGGCTCACGTAATGATCCAGATAATCGCCGATATACTGGTCACGGAAACCGATGGGATCCAGGTTCTCCTCAAAATGGATCACGCCGTCACGATCTTTGTATTCAAAATCGAATTTTTCCGGAGGTTCACCGTAGCAGGCACACAGGAAAGAAAACACTTTTTCCAGAATTGTGCGGCGCAGTTCGGTGACATCCTCGTGAATCTCCAGTGCATCACGCAGCCGTGCGGTCTGTGCGCGGAGATAGAGGTTGAGATGACGATTCATTTCGCCGGTAGCGCTGGTCTGAGCAGTTTCGGGGAAGGCAGTCTTGGGAACAAGACCGTACTTGTCCACGATATTAACAAACATATCCCACTGACCGCCGTCACCAATGCCGGTACCGACCAGATAATCGACCATACGATCATCGTGGGGAAGGGAAGCCGTCTCACAGATGGCATCGAGGTAGGCGTTGACACGCTCAAACTTATCCCAGAAGGCAAGCCATGACTGAGAGAACTCAAAACTTTCCATGTTGAGCTTCTTGCCCACAATTTCACGGAGAACGTTGGTGGCTGCATACAGCCAGCAGCGTCCGGAGCTCTTCTGGTTGGTAGAGGTCATAGTCTTGATCTCCACGTTGAACTGATACTGGATCCTGGCCGCCTCCTGCGGAATATAGGTAAGGGAGCCCAGGTCTGCCTTGGCAAATACTTTCGTCATCGCCTGACGGACAGCATCCTGTCTGTAATAGTCACGGAAGGCTGCAATATCGGAATGGGTAATGCTGCTCACGATCGTCTCCTCCTTACAGATGAAGATATGATACAGTACAATGGACTGTTAAGTGAAGTATACAATAGCGGCTTTTGAAAATCAATAGTAACTTTCGGATGATGGAATTATTTTAACGTTTAACCGAAATGTTTGTCTTTTTTCGGGATGTCAGGGAAAATACACAGGTGCAGACTTTACATGACGGGAAATCCATGTTATACTGATGCAAACAAATTACATGAAAGGTTGGCTGAATAATGCTTAGAACTGCTGTTATCGGTCTTGGACGTATTGGCTGGAATTTCCATATGCCTCATATCAAGGATCATCCCGACTTCGAAATCTGCGCAGTTGTTGATACCAGTGAGGAACGTCTGCAGGAGGCCAAAGACGTTTACGCTGCGGCTGGTTACACTGACTATAAGGAGATGCTTGCCCAGGAAAAGCCCGATCTGGTCGTTATCTGTTCTCCCACTCATCTGCATAAGCTGCACGCCATCGCCGCTCTTGAAGCCGGCTGTGATGTGTTCCTGGATAAGCCCATGGCGACCAATCTTCAGGAAGCCCGCGATATTGCGCAGGCTGCGAAGGATACCGGCCGCAAGCTCATGGTTTTCCAGCCCCACCGTGTCACCCGTGAAGCCAATGCCGCCCTTCACATCCTCCAGAGTGGTCTTTTGGGCCAGATCTGTCAGATTAAACGCGCCAATTCCGGATACAACCGCCGCAGTGACTGGCAGTCCCTGCGCAAATACGGCGGCGGTATGCTCAATAACTACGGCGCACACTATGTCGATCAGCTTCTGTTCCTCACCGGTGCTGATGTGACCGAAATCAAGTGCTGGCGTGACTGTGTTGCCACCATTGGCGATGCTGACGATGTGGTTAAGATCATCATGAAGACCGACAGCGGCATGCTTCTGGACCTCGACATCAATCAGGCCTGTGCGCTGCCTCTGACTCCCATGGTTATCCAGGGTAAATACGGCGCCGCGGTCCTCAACGGCGAGAAGTTTACCGTGCGCTATGTGGTTCCCGAGGAGCTTCCGCCTCTGGAGGTTTCCGATGAACTGATTGCGAAGGATCGCAAGTATAATCTTGACCAGCCGCTCAACTGGCATACCGCAGACTATCCGCTCAGTGACTTTGAAGCCGGCAACTTCTATGATGCCTGTGCCGCCTACTTCATCCGCGGAGAAGAGCCTCTGGTTCCCGTTGAGCAGACCCTGCGCGTGATGGAACTTTTGGATGAATGCCATCGTCAGACTCCCGAATACGACGATTAAGGAAGTCTTCCTTTGCGATTTCCACAAATGTCTTGTTTTCGCTTTTTCGATTTTTGTGTGAATCGATATTGATATTTATGCATCATATCTGTATACTTATGTAAAACCACCGGTTGGAACAGCTATACCCACGGTGAATACAGTTAGAAAGGGTATAACCATGAACAACGAATATGATCTGAGAAACGAGGGCTTTACCGACGATAAGCGCACGCTTGAGTTTTCGCTGCGCACTAATCTTCTGGAACAGTCCGCTTATAAATATTCTCTGCAGGATCGAGAAGATCCCAATCTCTACAGGTACCTGTTTGACTATAAGAGCATTCCGAAGGTGCCTTTCAACCATCGTAACGTCCCTATGCACACCCCTTCCTGCCTTTACATTACAGACACCACCTTCCGTGATGGTCAGCAGGCGCTCAAGCCCTTCACCGTAGAGCAGATCGTGCATCTCTACAAGCTGCTGCACAAGCTCGGCGGCCCCGAAGGCATCATTCGCCAGTCGGAATTCTTTGTTTATACCGAGAAGGATCGCCGCGCGATTCAGGAGTGTAAGGAACTGGGCTATGAGTTCCCCGAGATCACCAGCTGGATCCGCGCCAACGAGAAGGACTTCGCGCTGGTTAAGGAGCTTGGACTGGCTGAGACCGGTATTTTGCTCTCCTGCTCTGATTACCATATCTATAACAAGATGGGCCTGACCCGCGGACAGGCGATGGACAAGTATCTTGGCATCGTCAAGAGCGTCCTCGACCGCGGTATTCGCCCCCGCTGCCATTTTGAGGATATCACCCGCGCCGATTTCTACGGCTTTGTTGTTCCGCTTGCCGAAGCGCTTCAGCTTCTGGGTGAGGAATACGGAATCCCGGTTAAGATCCGCTGCTGCGATACCATGGGCTACGGCGTTTCCTATCCCGGTGTTGCTCTGCCCCGAAGCGTGCAGGGTATCATCTACGGTATCATGCACTATGCAGGCGTTCCCAGCGATATGATCGAATGGCATGGTCACAACGACTTCTATAAGGTTGTCACCAATGCCACTACCGCCTGGCTCTACGGCGCTTCTTCCGTCAACTGTGCCCTGATGGGTATCGGTGAACGTACCGGTAACTGCCCGCTGGAAGCCATGGTAATCGAGTATGCCTCTCTGCGCGGTACTACCGACGGTATGGACATCCCCACCATCACCGAAATCGCCCGCTACTTTGAAGAAGAGATCGGTTACGAAATCCCGCCGCAGACTCCCTTTGTCGGCCGTAACTTTAATGTCACACGCGCAGGTATTCATGCCGACGGCCTGATGAAGGACGAAGAGATCTACAACATCTTCGATACCGGCACACTGCTCAACCGTCCCGCAAAGGTTTCCATCGATGTGCACTCCGGCCTTGCCGGCATTGCACACTGGATCAACGGTTACTTCCGCCTGATCAATAAGCCTGAGGCTCTGACGAAGAAGGATGAGCTGGTTCTGGCTGTCAAGGAACTGGTTGACGCCGAATACGCTGCCGGCCGCAACACCGTCATGACCGACGGAGAGCTTGCCAACATGGTTCGCACCTGCGATCCCGATGCCTACGAGCGTCTGCGCAATCTTTATCACGCTTTCTGATTTCCGCACCAAAGCCGCTTTTCCATCGGAAAAGCGGCTTTTTCTCTACACACTTCACAAATGCTTGACAAAACTCATCTCTGCATTTATCATTTTGGTAGATTCAAACATTTCACGACCGGAGGTAAGCCCATGCAGCCTTTAAAGACCGGCGTTGCCTACCACGGCAACCGTATGCCGCATCATGCCCGTGAGGATTTTCTGGACATGGCCCGCAATCACATGAATCTCATCGTCCATATGTTCTCTCACACCGACTGGGACCGTCATAAGAACGTCATGCGTGATCTTGTTCATATGTCACAGGATATGGGACT
Source organism: Oscillospiraceae bacterium (assembly GCA_015067675.1). Taxonomy (GTDB): domain Bacteria; phylum Bacillota; class Clostridia; order Oscillospirales; family QAMX01; genus SIG502. Next base: position 9,307 of record SVMB01000020.1, on the reverse strand, counting down.
GGAAGTGTGGGTTGACAACTGGGGACTGGCAGGCCCTCCCGGAGATAAGTCCCATTTTCTGGCCTATTATCCGGACGCACACGTGATTTATTCAAACGGCGAAATGGATCCGGTGCGCACCTGCTGGAGAAGTCCCGATTTCAGACGTTTCACCCATGAATGGATCGATACCGTTGATTATCTCGGTGCCAGGACCATCTTCTGGGATGAGCCGCATCTTCCGGTCAAAACGGTAGGGGAGCAGACCTTCTATGGCTGTGCCTGCCCGCGCTGCCGCAAGCTTTTTGCTGAGAAATATGGCTATGAAATGCCGCTGATTGCCGATGCAAACGTCGAGGAGTTCCGCATCAACAGTATTCTGGACTATTTTGCCGATGTAACTGCCTACAGTGCATCCAAGGGACTGCAAAATGCGGTCTGTGTAATGCTCGGCGCCACCCACGGCATCAATCTCGCCACGATTGATCGTCTCTGTTCACTGCCGATGGTTGATAACATCGGTTCTGACCCCTACTGGCTTGGACATAAGGGTGTGAATCCCTATCAGTTTGTCTATGAGGGTGCGCGAAAGAACCTTGAGGTCAGCCAGCGTTTCGACAAGGATCATAATATCTGGATTCAAACCTACGGCACGCCACGCGGCAGGGAAGAGGAGATCATCGCCGCAACCGAGGCCGCTTATGATGCCGGTGCCCGCACCATCATTGCCTGGGGGTATTATGGAAGTGAGTCCAACGATTACCATGCCGAAAATACGGAACTGGTGCGTGCCCGCACCAATGAAGCATATGCCAGGATCTGGAACATGGAACGTGACAGGATTCTGGCCGAGAACCGTGTGAAGTTCTGTACGCACAAATTTTAAGCTTTTGTGCAAAAACATTGCTTTTGCACAAAAGCTGTGGTATACTAAAGGCAAGTTGAGATTTGCTGCTGTTTGCCGCAAATCCGATCATTGTAAAGGAGAACATACGATGAAGGTTTTAAACGTTGCCATCCTCGGTCAGGGCCGCAGCGGACGAAACATCCACGGTTCGCACATCCTCAAGGATGAGCGCTTCAAGGTTGTCGCCGTTGTCGATCCGCTGGAAGAGCGCCGTGAGCGTGCTCTGAAGGAATATCCCGGCTGCCAGGTTTATGAGAAGTACGAGGATCTGTTCGGCCGTACGGATATCGATTTCGTGGTGAACTCCACTCCCAGCCACATGCACCAGCCCATCGCCATCGATCTGATGCGCCACGGTTTCAATGTTCTGCAGGAGAAGCCCATTGCTGCCAACACGGCACAGGTCAAGGAACTCGAGCAGACCATCAAGGAAACCGGCTGTATGTACGCCATTTTCCTGCAGTCCCGTTACCGCAGCCAGTTCGCCAAGGCCCGCGAGATCGCCGCTTCCGGCGTCCTGGGTCGTCTGGTTGAAGTCAAGGTTTATGCCAACGGCTACAGCCGTCGCTGGGACTGGCAGACCGTGCAGGAATACTGCGCCGGCTCTCTCTACAACACCGGCCCGCATCCCGTCGGCCAGGCTCTTGAGTTCCTGGACTACTATGACGGTATGCCCCAGGTCTTCTGCCACATGGACCGTGTCAACTCCTTCGGCGATGCCGAGGACTTCGTTAAGATCATCCTCAAGGCTCCCGATCGTCCTCTCATCGACATCGAGATTTCCTCCAGCGATGCCTATTCTCCCTATGCTTACCACATCCAGGGTTCCTGCGGTACTCTGACCGTCGACACCAAGTCTGTTCGTTGGAAGTACTTCAAGCCCGAGGAAGCTCCCGAGCAGCATCTGATCCGTGAACCTCTGTTCACCGAGGATCGTCTGCCCTCCTACTGCCGTGAACAGCTGACCTGGTATGAGGAAGAATGGGTTGAGCCTTATGTTCACGATAATGTTTTCTCCAGCGATACCAAGCGCCTCTACGATGACGTTTACAACTATCTGACCGAAGGTAAGCCTTTCAACGTTACCTTCAAGCAGGTTGCACAGCAGATCGCCATCATGGAAGAGTGCCACCGCCAGAATCCGCTGAGCCGTCTGGACAAGTAAGTTCACAGCATACATAGCCCGGATTCCTGTGTCAAAACCTGGCACAGGAATCCGGATATATTTTTTGAGCTATGAGTTGAGTTTTATGTTCTCTGAACAGGAGGATTTCTTATGAAAAAGATCCGTGTCGGTGTTGTTGGACTGGGTCATCGTGGACGCCATATGCTCAATCTTTCTGCCAAAGGCTTCGGCGATATTGTCGAACCTGCTGCCGCATGTGACATCCGTCCTCATAACTGGTATGAAAAACAGTGGCTTTCCGATGCGCCGATGGCAGAAATGTTTCCGAACGCACAGTTTTTTGAAGACTACGACACAATGCTCGAAAAGGCTGATCTGGATGTAGTGATTGTAGAGACCGGTGCGGATATCCACGCTGAATTCTGCTGCAAGGCCCTTGCCCGCAACATTAACGTCCTCTCCGATATCCCCGTCGTCGCAAGTCTTTCGGAAGCCGAAGAACTTTGGAAAGCAGCCGAAAAATCCTCGGCGATTATTTCGGTCGGTTCCAATCCCAACGAACAGAAATTCACGGTACTGCTCAACGAGTTTTTCAAGAAGGGACTTCTTGGCAATCCCTACTGCATGGAAGCTGAGTATATTCACTGGTCCCTTCCCGGTTCTGAAAGCTCCATACATCTCAATGAAAACGGTGACTGGCGCAAGCTGCTCAGCCCAATTCGTTACTGTACCCATTCCCTTGGCCCGCTGCTGACGATCGTTCCCGAAGTTCTGCGCAAGGTTACCTGTTTTGGTACCGGCCGCCATGCTGACGACTACGGCAACAGCATCAATAAGGATGATATGCAGTGCGCCCAGTTCCAGACAGACTCCGGTATTGTCATCCGCGTCATGCGCAACGGTCGCTGCCGTGCCGACATCGGACACCACACCTACCGAGTATTCGGCACACAGGGCTATATGGAAAAGACCGAGCGTATGGGCAAGGCAGTGATCCGCTACAATTCTCAGAACGAACTGGACACCAAACTCAAGGAGATTGGCGGCGAATATATGCCTCCGGCGTATGCCAACGATCCGCGCATGGTAGCCGGCCACGGCGGTGTTGACTTTGCCATGCTCGATCACTTCTTCATTGCCATCCAGAATGGCGGTCCGGCCCCGATCACGCTTAAAGAAGGCCTTGCCATGACACTGCCCGGCATTTATGCGGAAGAATCCGCAAAGCGCGGCGGTGAACTGATGCGTATGCGCTATCCCTGGGACCCTGATTGGACGGCTTCCTTCTAAGACTACTCCACGTTAGTTGACTCAAACGTTTCGTTTATCACGTTATCAATCGAGGTTACACATGCATTGCCAGAATCTAACACCTGAGCAGCGGGCATATGTTTACGAAACGCACATGACCCGCGACTTCCCCAAGAACGAACTCAAACCCAGCGCCATGATTGAGCGGCTGATCGAGGCAGGCTCCTATGATTGTCTGGGGCTCTTTGACGGTGAAACCATGGTCGGCTATGCCTATTTCACCAAGCTCCCGGATAACGGACATCTGCTGCTGGATTATTATGCGATTCTTCCGGAGAATCGTAATGCAGGCTACGGCGGACGTTTTCTTGCTGAATTTTCCGCACATTACAGCGACTACCAGGGTATCCTGGTTGAAATCGAAGATCCTGATTACGCTGATACCGATGCAGAACGTACCCTTCAGCTTCGCCGGCAGGGGTTTTATCTGCGCAGCGGTCTTCGCAAGACCTCCGTTTACGGCAAGGTCTTTACCGTGCCGTTCCGTATACTCGTTCTTGAACATGAGCAGACCGATGACCGACTGCTCCTCGATCGCATGAATGCGCTTTATGACCTGATGACAGGCCAGGAACGCCGTCTGAAGAATGTATTCTTGAAGATTGATTAAAAAACACCGGTTTCGGACCTGATCCGAAACCGGTGTTTTTCAATTCGTGTCAGCGATTGACAATATTGAGATTGGGTTCACCGCGCAGGAAGCGCTCGACTTCCGCAGCGACTTCTTCTTTAAGTGCAACGGCACTCTCGACAGTATCCCACGCAACATGGGGCGTCAGGATCACATTATCCAGCTTATGGAAGCGATTGCCGACTTCCTTGGGATAATTTTCATACACATCGATACCGGCGGCACGGATACGATGAGTGGCAAGGGCGTCATAAAGAGCATCCTCGTCAATGAGAGCACCACGAGAAGTGTTGACGAGCACGGCCTCGGGCTTCATCTTCGCAAAAGCTTCGGCATTGAGCATATGATAGGTGGAATCGGTCAGCGGTGCGTTGACACTGAGAAAATCAGCCTGTGACAACACTTCGTCAAGCTCTGCTTTCTGCACACCGACTTTCTCCATTGCCTCGGCAGGGAGGAACGGATCATAGGCCATCACCTTCATGCCAAAGCCCTGACCATACTGCGCCACATTACGTGCTATACGGCCAAATCCAAGGATACCCAAAGTCTTGCCGCGCATCTGCATGGGCAGATAATCGGCGTGCTGGCCCCAACGTCCATCACGGATTGCCGTGTCATAGGAGAGAATGCGGCGGTTGACAGCCATCAGCAGAGAGAAGGCATGCTCTGCAACGGCAGTGGCGCCGTAGGAGGGAGCATTGCAGACGTCAACACCATGTGCACGGGCAGCAGCCAGATCAACGGTGTCATAGCCCATACCGTAACGCACCATCAGGCGCAGATTTGGCAGGCGATCAAACAGCTCATTGGTAAACTTTGCGGCGGTAAACAGGATAACCTGCGCATCACCGGCGGCAGCAACGACTTCGTCGGCATTCATTGTGGCAGCAGCACGATACTCCGTGGGGTATTTGGCAAAGATCTTTGCCTCAAGCTCGTTGGAATCAATGGGCTTGCCGCGGTTTACATTAACAATAACGATTTTTTCACTCATAACGATTTCACCACCTGGAGAGCATTGCGGACACCGGCGCTCATGAAGCCCAGATCAGAACCGCACCAGAGAATGTTCATGCCTTCGCCGACCCAGTAGGGGATGTCGCCGGTGCCGAGGTTGAGGCCGACAGACTTCTCATACTGCTGGCAGATCGCAATCACGTCATGGATCTGGCTGATGACGATTTCAGACTTGGTCATAAGCTTGGTTCCGCTGGTGATAGACATATCACAGGGGCCGATGATGATGCCGGCAACTTCGTCACCGTGCAGACGCAGCATCTCAGGCAGATTCTTCACACCGGTGGGAGACTCGATCTGCAGGAACAGGAGACGGTTTTCGTTAAACTCGTCAATGCCCTCACCGGGACGCAGCAGACCGATGCCGCCGCAGCCCTTGCGGCCGCGGGGGAAGAAACGCATGGAAGAGATGGCAAGCTCAACCTGCTCAAGCGTTTCGGTACGGGGAATCAGAACGCCGTCGGCGCCCATATCCAGGCACTTGGAGATGCAGTGATACTCGCAGTCCTGAACACGCATGATCGTGGGCAGGTCAACTGCACGGCACATCTGCAGCATGTCCACAGCATTTTCAGGGTTAAAGTTGCCGTGCTCGGCGTCGAACAGCATGTAGTCAACACCGGCACCCTTGAACGTCTTGGGTAAGTAGATGTTATTGACGGAGCTGAAAGTGGAACCGAATACTACTTCGCGCTTTTGGAGTTTTTCCTTGAAGATTTCCAGTGCAGGCATTTTAAAACCCTCCTTGTCCGATTGTAGTATAATTATATCACGTATAGCTTGATTTGTCACGAAAAATCTTCGAACACTCGAGAATAAAATATATCGATGCGATTCGGACAGGTCTTGCATCATAATGTACGCTTTTGTGCGCATATAATAACGTATCTGTCATGTTTTCTAGGAGGTTCGTATGGATCACAATAAAACATCCGGCCGTTTTTACGCGGCAATTTTTTATCCCTGTATGCTGGCAGCGGTCATGCTGGTCGGCGTGATGCTTTTTTCACCCGATGGGGGAATCGCGGCTTCCGGTTCTGCTTCTGCCGATGCGTATATGATGCCTTCTACACATTACATCACAGAACGTGCACACCAGACAGCTCCCTCAGTTACCACATCCGCCGCCCCGCCCGTGACGCAGATCTCACTGCGCTGGTCATCAGCACAGCTCTGCGATTATATGGCTGAAGCTGCAGCATCAGCAGATATTGGTCTGAAGATTGACACTGTTGAACTGGAGGATCCTGATCGATTTCTGATCCACGGAACTGTAAAGCGCGACGCCCTTACCCGTATGATTGAGAATCACACATCGGACAGCCGACTTCTGATACTTACTGTTCGTCTGCTGCCGGATAATATCTCGCTTGAGGCCATGTTTACCATCGCATGCATCGACGGAAGTCTTAAACTCACGCCAAATGAGCTGAGTGCTGCCGGGATAAAGCTCCCGGTTTCTCTGATTCCCGAACGTGTATATGCCGATTTTTCCAAATATGCTCAGGAGGCGCTTTTACAGCAGGGATGCAGTCTCGATAGACTTTTCATCAGCGAAAACACGCTGTATCTTGACTGCACACTATCATTTGATATGCTTAAATAGACTTGAAAAGCATCATGCCATCTGTTAAAATGATAGAAAGAAACAGTTTTGTCTACTACGGAGGTAAGCATGATGCAAAAGCCCGATTTCATCTGGTATTCACCGACGCAGGCTCCATTTGTTCTTGAGGGATTTCCGTATTATAAGGAGGAGGGGCTCTATCGCCGTCTTTCAGCCGCACCTCCGTTCACGCTGCCGGAAGGTGTCGAATCACTGGCCTGGTGCACCAGCGGCGGCCAGATTCGATTCCATGCCACATTCAGAAAAATGCGCGTGAAAGTATGCTGCGCTCCGGCAACAGAGTCTGATCACATGACCTCGATTAACCGCGGCGGCTTTGATCTGTATCTGGGCAAGGAGGGGACACCGCGGTATTACAGTTCCACACGCTTTACCCGCGGGACAGATCGCTACGAATCAGCCATGGCTGAATTTGAGGAGCCGCAGACCTTTGAGTGCGTGCTCAACTTCCCACTGTATCGCGGTGTACAGACTGTTCTCATCGGTTTTGACGCCGATGCCGTTGTAGAAGCACCCGCAGCCCGCGTGATTGAAGCTCCCGTGGTGGTCTATGGCACATCCATCACCCAGGGCGGATGCTGCAGCCGCCCCGGCATGGTTTATACCAATATCCTCTCCCGTCGTCTCAATGTACCTTTCGTCAATCTCGGCTTTTCCGGCTCCGGAAGAAGCGAACCCGAAGTGGCATATGAAGTCCGCAGAATCAAAGCTTCTCTCTTTATCCACGACGCCGAAGCCAATGCCGTGAATCTGGAAACCATGCAGCAAAATTACCCTGCATTCATCCGCATTTATCGTGAAGCAAACCCCGATACCCCGTATCTGGTTGTCAGCAAGGCGCCGTATGCCAAGGAGCTCCTGCAGCCGACATATTATGATCTCCGTATCAAAATGAAGGCGTTTCAGAAGAATCTTGTGGAAAAGCTGCAGGCGGAAGGTGATCACAACATCTGGTTCCTGGATGGCGAAGCGCTCTATCCTGACTATTTTGAAGAGAACACGGTTGACGGCGTGCATGCAACCGATCTGGGCTTCTGGATGATGGCTGAAAATATGGAACCGGTCGTGAAAAAGCTTCTGGGTCTGTGAGTGTATTTGTACGGAGGATATAATCATGCAAAAACCTGAACTTGTCTGGTATTCAGTCGATCACAACCCCTTCGTTCTGGAAGGTTTCCCCTTTTATAAGGAAGAACACGTATTCAGACGCCTTTCCATGAATCCGCCCTATACGCTTTCAGACTACGTTGAACCGCTCGCCTGGCACACCTCCGGCGGTCAGCTTCGTTTCCGCGGCTGCTTCCACAAGATGGTCATCCGTGTTCGACACAACAATGATGCTAAATGGGACCATATGACCTGCATCGCACAGAGCGGATTTGACCTTTATCTTTCGCCCGCCGGAATGCCGCGCTATTATGGCTCTACACGTTTTGATCCAACGCTCGATCGTTACGAGGCTGTCCTGGCAGAGTTTGAAGAACCCCACATGCTCGAATGTGTGCTCAATTTCCCGCTGTATCAGGGGATCAGCGAACTGCTCATCGGCTTTGATGCAGATGCCGTTCTTGAGCCGCCGTCTCCGCGCCTGATAGACCAGCCGGTCATCGTTTACGGTACGTCCATCACCCAGGGTGGATGCGCCAGCCGACCCGGTATGTCCTATACCAACATCCTTTCACGAAGACTAAACGTGCCCTTTATTAACCTCGGCTTTTCAAACGGTGGACGCTGTGAGCCGGAGGCCGCATACGAAATCCGCAGGATCAAAGATTGCTCGCTGTTCATCATGGATACCGAAGCCAATACCACGGAGCTAGAAGCACAACAGGCGCGTTATCCCGAGTTTATCCGCATCTACCGTGAAATGCATCCCGATACACCGTTCCTTGTTGTCAGCCGCGTTCCGGTTGCAAAGGAACTGCGGCAGCCAAAGATTCATGAAAAGCGCATGGCAACAAAAAAATTCCAGCGTGAGCTCGTTGAGAAACTGCGTGCGCAAGGGGATCAAAACATCTGGTTTGTCGACGGAGAAGACCTGGCTCCCGGGAGCTTTGAAGAGTATACCGTTGACGGTTTACACGCAACAGACCTCGGTTTTTATAAGATTGCGCAGGGCTTTGAACCGATTATCCGCAGTCTGCTGAAACTTTAGGGGCAGGGGAGAGCTGCACTTCCGGTATATCGTACATAACACCATCGTTTTCAGTGCGCATCATGCATTTTCTCGACAAACTTATCCAAAACGATGACAAGTTATCAAAAAGCCATTGACACCTAAACGTCTTTGTGTTATATTTATAAGGCCGCATCCTGGCAGGCGGAGTTTTGGCATGCCCTGACTTCACAAGACACGTTTGTGCGCCTGACGGAGCGAGTCCGCGCAGCATGGTCTGCGTTTATGAAAGAGAGGTGCTACCGGAAATGCTGTATGCTATCATCGAAACCGGCGGCAAGCAGTTCAAAGTCACCGAGGGTGAGGTCGTGTTCATCGAGCGTATGGACGCTGAGGAAGCTTCTGAAGTGAAGTTTGACAAGGTTCTGCTCTGTGGCGACGAGAATGGTGTCAAGATTGGTGCTCCCTATGTTACCGGCGCCAGCGTTGATGCTAAGGTTGTCAAGAACGGCAAGGCCAAGAAGGTTACCGTTTACAAGTACAACGCCAAGAAGAACTACCGCAGAAAGCAGGGTCATCGTCAGCCTTAC
>SVMB01000136.1 GCA_015067675.1 Oscillospiraceae bacterium | reverse complement strand
AGTTCGTCGAGAAGACCGGCGTTGACTCTCTGGCCATCGCTATCGGTACCTCCCACGGCGCTTACAAGTTCACCGCTGCCCAGTGCACCCGTGACGAGCGCGGCATCCTGGTTCCCCCTCCGCTCCGTTTCGACATCCTGGAAGAAGTTTCCCGCCGTCTGCCCGGCTTCCCCATCGTTCTGCACGGCGCTTCCTCTGTTCCCCAGGAGTTTGTCAGCGTGATCAACGCTCACGGCGGCAAGATGCCCGACGCCGTTGGTGTTCCGGAAGAGCAGCTGCGTCAGGCTGCCCGCAGCGCTGTCTGTAAGATCAACATTGACTCCGACCTGCGTCTGGCCCTGACCTCCTCCATCCGTGAGTACTTCGACGAGCATCCCGATCACTTCGATCCCCGTCAGTACCTCAAGCCCGCCCGTGCCAACATCAAGAACATTGTCAAGCACAAGCTGGTCAACGTTCTGGGCTGCAACGGCCGCGCCTAAGTTATTGCAATCACGTAAAACGATTCCCGCCCGCAGGAGTTCCTGCGGGCGGGATTTTTGTTTGTTACGAATCATATCGGCCTTTGTAAGCATCGCAGGCAGCTTTGGTGTAGGGCGTCGGGAAATCCTCGGCAAAGGCGCACAGCACGTCTCTTGCCTGTCGACGCTTGACGGCGGCTTTCTCAGGCTCGCCGGAAGCGGCGAAATGCTCTGTGAGGATGTCGAGCATATCAAGAAGCTCGGATAGCGAGAGATTTGCCTGCCTTGCCGCGGCACGGAATCGCTCTTCACCGGTGAGCAGCCGCGCGGCAACGCCGAGCTTTGTAAAGTATATCTCCGGGATATGCTCGATTGCTTCCCGGGCAAGGGCCTGCTCGCCGAGGGATACATAGGCCTCTGCCATGATCCGCCATGCATCGATGCGCGTCTCGTCCGTATGGGCGGATTCCGCCAGCGCACGGCAGAGCTCGATCACCTCTCCTGCGCGCTCCGGTACCGGGATCACGCCCACAAGGCAGTTGAGCAGCACTTCATTTCCGGGGAACCGCCGCAGACCCTCCCGCAGGACGGCCTCGCACTTTATCCGGTCGGTATCGTACCAGCGGCTGTGCTCGTCAACGATTGCGTCTACCTCACGGGCGGTGCGCACGCGGTCGTAGTCAAATAACTCGTCGGTGGATACGTCAAAGAAAGCGGCGATTGCCGGAACAAGCGCCACGTCGGGCATGGTGAGGTCGTTTTCCCACTTGGAGACCGACTGGAAGCTCACACCGAGCGCACCTGCCAGAACCTCCTGGGAGATCCCACGGCTGCGGCGAAGCTGCCGGATTTTTTCACCGATCCTGACCATAGTATCATCTCCGTTTTCAGAAGTCGTTTTCAGACCCGCGGTGTCTGTGGTTTAAGCATAGCATATCCTGCGCGCCGGTTCAATATCGTAAATAGAGAGAAAATTTCAACTGCAGGTTGAAACGGGGAAGCGCATGGTCAATGGGTTGCAATTCGGCCTTTGCCGTGCTACAATGGACTTGGAAACCCGGGTTTTTACGTGAAAGGAGTCTGCCTATGCGTTATCGTGAAGCGATTGATCCCTTTTTTGACAATCAGCCGCCGCTGTCCTTTGTGGAGGATCTCAAAAAACCCATGCATATCTGCCGCCCGGCACGCTGGAATGTACGTCCTGCCGCCGGATCTGAGGTGTTTGTGCCCTCCATCAGGCTTGAGAAGGACTTTCCCGATCCGGACGGACTGCTCGACACCATGTATGATGATTTCTCGCTGTTTTTGAAGGTATACGGTCACGATGGTGGGACCTATCCCATCAGGACAGTTTGCGGAGCATCTGACTGCCATGAAGCGTGGAGCGTGAACGTGACGCTGGAGGAATGCGTCGTCTCCGCCGGGGATACCGAAGGCATTCGCCGGGCGCTGGTCTGGATCGAGGACGAGATGCACCGCCGGGAGGGCAGCTTCCTGCCGCTGGGGGAAACTGCGCGAAAGCCCCATGTCAAAACCCGTATCACCCGCTGCTTTTTCAGTCCCACCAACCGTCCTCCCAAGAACGGCGAGGAGCTGGGCGACGATGTGGATTACTATCCCGACGGCTACTTAAACCGCCTTGCCCATGACGGCGTCAACGGCGTGTGGATCTATACCCATTTCCGGGATCTGGTGCCATCGGAAATCATCCCTGAATATAGTCAGGACTGGCGGCGTCGCATGGATAAGCTTAACCGCACCATCGCACAGTGCGCCCGCTATGGTATCCGGGTCTATCTGCTGGGGGTTGAACCCTCCTCCACCTATAAAAACGAGCTTCTGCGCAAGACCCATCCGGAGCTGCTGGGGCAGCGCCTCTACGGCGAAATTGATGCGTTCTGTATCAGCACAGAAAAGGGAATCGCCTACGCCGAGGAGTGCACCCGCACTCTCTTTACCCTGGCACCGGGGCTTGCGGGCTATATCAATATCTCCTGCGGCGAGAGCCTGACCCACTGTGCTTCTCAGGGCGGTGTGGAAATTACCTGTCCCAACTGCGCAGGCAAAAGCGAGGCGCAGATTCTCGCCGAATGTGAGGCTGCTCTTGCCCGCGGCATGCATGCAGTGAAGCCGGAGGCGGAGTTTATCAGCTGGCCCTATGCCCAGCGCGGCTGGAAATTTGAGTCCGTACGTGAATCCTGCCGACGCCGCAGTGATGACGTGATCCTCATGCAGAACTTCGAGGACTGGGGACTGACGGAGCAGCTTGGAAAGGAACGCATCGCCATCGACTATTGGCTCAGCTACGTTGGCCCGGGCAGAGTCTTTGAGGTATCCGAGGCCGTGACACGCAAACGCGACCTGCCGATGTATGCAAAGCTGCAGGTCTGCTCTTCACATGAGGTTTCCACCGTGCCGTATGTGCCGGTGCCGGGGATTCTGTATAAAAAATACCGTTATATGTATGAGCATGGCATTTCCGGTGCCATGCAGTGCTGGTATTTCGGCAATTACCCGTCGCTGATGAGTAAAGCGGCGGCGGAACTGTCCTTTGAGCCGTTTTTTGACAATGCTGACGATTTCCTGCGGCATCTTGCGGGCATCTGGTGGGGCAGCGACGCGGATCGGGTGGTTGAAGCCTGGAAATGCTTTGAGGAAGGATATTCCAACTTCCCGGTCAACGTGGCCTTTGAGTGGTTTGGCCCCATGCAGGACGGCCCTGCGTGGCCACTGCATCTGGAACCAATTGATATGCCGCTGTCGGGTACCTGGCAGACCATTGACATGGTGGGCGGCGACCGCATGGGAGAATGCATGCAGGGTCACACCCATGAGGAAGCGATGGAACTGAGCAGGCGTATGTGTGAGGGCTGGAAAAAAGGCATGGCGATCATGCAGACGCTGGATGACCGGGGCGAGGAGATGCGCTTTGAGCAGAAGAGTGTGGCCTCGGCATTGGATCTGCAGTTTGCAAGCGGCATGCGCATCATACGCTTCTATCAGCTGCGGGATATGCTGGGTCTGGGACACGGCGATGCCGGAGCAATCCTTGATGAGATGGAAGCGATCGTGCGCACCGAGCTGAACACAAGCCGGGAGCTCTCGGCGCTCTGCGAGAACGATAACCGTCTGGGCTATCACTCCGAGGCCGAAGGTTTCAAGTACTTCCCGGAGAAGCTTGACTGGCGCGTGAAGAAGCTGGGTGAGCTGCTGGAGACGGAATTTCCCCGAACCCGCGCACGTATTGCCGCAGGTGAGCCCGCGCTGCCGTTCTATTACGGTCTGGAGGAAGCCTCCAAACGCTATGAGATCACGGCGGAAACCATCGAAGAAGCCCCGTGGGACAGCTTCTATTGCCATAACGGGGAGAAGATCGAGGGCTTTGGGGACTCCAAGAACTGCATCGTTGCTTACGAGCGTCCGGAGGATCCCGATACGCAGGCACGTATGGCCGAGGATGAGGATTCCTATATCCTGCAGCTCAGACTCCGGGGAGAGGGAGAGTTCCTGATCCGACCGGAATGGACGATCTTTCATCCCAGCGCAGCGATTCCCGTGGGAGAGAACGGCGCGTACTTTGCCTCTGAGCAGACGGCCCACAATCTTCACGGAGAACGCCAGCAGGCGGAGCTTGCCAAATGGGCCTGTGATATCCGGGAGTATGACGGCTGGCGGGAGTATACCTTCCGGTTGCGGAAAAGCGATTTCCCGCTGATTCCGGGGGATCCCTTCCGGCTGGATATCCAGCGCAGGGGAGCGCATACTTCCGGCTGGGGAAAGCATGAGCGGATGTATCGCCGACTGGTGGCGGGAACGTTCAGCCCGGATGCTTATGTGTTTGTAATCCCGAAGAAACGATAATTCTCCCGACCGCCGCCGATGTCCTGTATACGGGATGTGGGCGGCGGTTTTTGCTTGGCTGGAGATGACGGAAAAAAGCAGGGGGATTCGTGGCGGCAGATTTTCCGGACGACACTCTTGCCTTCCGCGAAGGGTTTTTGTATACTGGTCTTAGCATGAACGAAAAAGGAGCTGCCATCATGAAACGATATCCCACCTCATCGGTGCGCTTCATGCCAAACGATGAGCTTCTGATCAACCCGTACATGGGATTCTCCACATTCCAGCATTTCCGGGGCGGGAAGCTCTTTGACGCCGATACCGACGGCTGGAAGAAGGAGTTTTATCCGCTTTTCCACGGTGTAGGGGAAAACGGTGCGGATGAGGGCTTTCATCCAGATGCTTCCATTGCCTATATCCGTGTCTGCTGGAAAGATTTCGAGCCCAGAGAGGGCATCTTCAACTATGCGATGGTCGATGAGCTGCTCTCAACCGCCGCAGCCCATGGGCAGTCGCTGATGCTGCGCCTGATGCCCCATACCACCCGGCCTAATCAGGATATCCCGGACTGGCTGGCTGAGCGCATTCCCCATCCTGAGCGTCCCGAGACTGCCCGGGTCAAGGAATCTCCCGATGATCCGGAGTTCTTTTACGCCTTTGCACGCGCCGTGCAGGCGCTGGGCGCACGGTATGACGGGCACCCGCTGCTATGCAGCGTGGATCTGTCCCTGACCGGTGCCTGGGGCGAGGGGCATAACCTGGACTTCGTACCGGAGACGCTGCAGCACGTGCTGATCGATGCTTTCACCGGATCATTTCACAAAACCCCCGTCATCTGCCCGGTAGCGGGGTCGCGGCTCATTTCCTACGCAAACCTCACCCGTCCTGTCGGCATGCGCGCCGACTGTCTGGGCGACATGAGGTATCATATGTACTACTATCCCCGGGTGATTGCGGGATTTCCTGACCTGTGGAAGGAAGCTCCCATGAGCTTTGAGTCCTGTTGGACGGTCATGCACTGGTATGAGCAGGGCTGGGACATTGATTACATCATCGAGCAGTCCCTCAAATGGCACATCAGCCACTTCAATGCCAAGTCCTCTCCATGCCCACGGGTCTGGGAAAAGCAGATTGAGCGCTGGCAGAAGAAAATGGGTTACCGTTTTGCCGTGCGTCTGCTGGATTTCCCGGGAGACGCCGCAGCGGGAGATACCCTCGACATGGGGATGTGGCTTGAAAACCGGGGCGTGGCACCGATCTACCGGGATCTGCCCTTCCGCCTGCGGCTGAGAAATCAGCGCGGCGCATGGGTGCTTGATACCGGCCTTGATATCCGAAACTGGCTTCCCGGCGACAGCTTTGAAAACTTCACAGTCACCCTACCCGGCGATATCCCCACGGGCGCTTATGCGCTGGAAGCGTCCATCGGAGAGGGAAGCCCTGAATGCCCCTCTGTATACATGGCAATGGACGCGCCGCAGGAGGCCGGATGGTACCGGCTGGCTGAACTGAATATTCTCTGACATTTGATCTGAAAAGGAGACAGCAATATGGAAATCAAAAGATTGACCGTCGCCAATTACGATGAGTGGCTTGAACTGCTCAACGCGGTTTTTACCCGCCACAACAATCGCGAGATGCATTTTGATCAGTCCCTGCCCAAGATGTGCATCCGGGATGACGAACATATGGGCATGCATCTGGGTATCTGGGAGGACGGAGGCCTGCGGGCCCTGCTGGGTATCTATCCGATTCCGGCAAAGATCGCAGGGCAGGATGTCCTGTTCTCCACCGTGGGCAACGTGGCGACCCACTGGGACTACGAGGGCAGAGGCTACATGGCCGCGCTCATGGCGGCTGCGATGGAAGAGCTTGACCGCATCGGCGCGGATGCCTCCCGCCTGGGCGGTATGCGCCAGCGCTATGAGCGCTTTGGCTATGAGCCCTGCGGCTCGGTCTATTCGTTCAGCCTGACTGCTCACAATGTCCAGCGGGGACTGCCCGGTTTCTCCTCCGATCTGCGCTTTGAGCGGCTCACCCGCGACAATCTCGACGGTATCCGGGCTGCCAATGCCTTCAACGAAGCAGCGGCGATTCATGCCGTGCGCAGTGAAGCATATGACTGCCGCGACGTGTGGAATTCCATGATTGCCTGGGAGAATCAGCCCTGGCTGGCGCTGCGTCCCGACGGCAGCATCGCCGGCTATCTTTCCGCCAGTCCCGA
This sequence comes from Oscillospiraceae bacterium, assembly GCA_015067675.1. Taxonomy (GTDB): domain Bacteria; phylum Bacillota; class Clostridia; order Oscillospirales; family QAMX01; genus SIG502. The sequence continues at coordinate 131 of SVMB01000136.1, read as the reverse complement.
TGGTTCCGGTATCGCCGAGCAGGGCGCGGTCAGCGATGAAGTGCTCCTTGAAATGCTGGCTGCCTGGCAGGGTAAAGTTGGTACCGCCGTCAGCTTCCGGCTGCAGCCGTGGCAGGCAGGCGCTGTACAGA
>SVMB01000019.1 GCA_015067675.1 Oscillospiraceae bacterium | reverse complement strand
GAGCAGCAGCGCGAGGTTATCAGCCGCACCTTCCACGAGGCGCTTTGAGCATGAACAACGCCTCTCTCACCGGCCGCGTCCACTCCATCCAGAGCATGGGAACGCTTGACGGGCCCGGCGTGCGCTTTGTGGTATTCCTGCAGGGCTGTAATCTGCGCTGCGGCTGCTGTCACAATCCCGACACCTGGAACTGTAATGACGGCACGGTTTATGAAGCCTCCGACATCGTGCGCCGCGCCTGCCGATTCCGGGAATACTTCGGCAAATCAGGCGGCATCACCCTTTCCGGCGGCGAGCCGCTGCTGCAGCCGGACTTTGCCCGGGAGGTTTTCAGGCTCTGTCATGCAGAAGGTATCAATACCTGCCTAGACACCTCCGGCAGCATCCTGAACGATGCCGTCCTATCCCTGCTTGACGAGACCGACCGGGTACTGCTGGATATCAAATACACCTCAGACGGGCACTACCGCCGCCATGTGGGCTGCGCGCTTGAAAAGCCGCTTGCTTTTCTCGACACTCTGCAGCAGCGCGGCATCCCCACAACCATCCGGCAGGTCATCATCCCGACGCTCAACGGTACAGAGGATAACATCCGCGCCCTGAAGGCCATCGCCGACGCGCACCCCTGCGTGGACAGCATCGAGCTTCTGCCCTTCCGCAAGGTCTGTCAGGTCAAATACGATGCACTTGGTATCCCCTTTCCCATGGCAGACCTACCGACTCCGGATAAAAGCACCATGGAAGCACTCAATGCGCTGTTATAACGTATCGGTTTCATCAAACCCTCCCGCATATCGGCATATGCGGGAGGGTTTTTGTTCTCCATAAACTTTAACCGGTGATACTTGTCCCCTTGTCATCGTTGTGATATAATGGTAACAGCATAAAATCTACACGGAATAAAGGAGCTTTGACAAATGAACCGTAATCTGCGATTTCTGGGCAAGATGCCCGATCCCTTCCTCAAACCCGACGGTACGCGCATGACTCCCGACGAGTGGTGGCAGCAGCGCGATGCCCTTCGTGATTATCTGGTAGATTTTGAATACGGCGGCATGCCGCCCCGTCCCGAGGTTCTCAAGTTCCAGCGTCTCAACAAACCCCATCCCCCCCGCGGCGGCCTTGGCATCTGGTACAAGATCACGGCCGGTTCCAAGGAGCGTCAGCTCACCTTCATGCTGGAGCTCAACGTTCCCCATATCCCCGAAAAGTGCGCCGATCCGCTGGCTGACTGGCAGGAAGGCGAAAAGTACCCCGTAATCCTCACCGGCGACGGCTGCTACCCCAACATGGAAAAGGATGTCATCGACGAGGCCAAACGCCGCGGCTACATTGCTGCCCGCTTCAACCGTCTTGAGATCGCCTGCGACGTGCGTGACTGCCGTGAGGGCGGTATCTACGACATCTACCCCGACAACAAGGATTTCACCGCCATTTCCGCCTGGGCCTGGGGTTACATGGTCTGTATGGACGTCTTTGAGCAGCTCTCCTTCGTGGACGAAACGGAAGTCGGCATCACCGGTCACTCCCGCGGCGGCAAGACCGTCATGCTCGCCGCTGTCGTGGATGAGCGCATCAAGTACGTCTGCCCCAACAACTCCGGCTGCCACGGCGCCGTGTCCTACCGCACCGTCGCCACCGAGCAGGGCGATATCCGCCGTCAGACCGAGCGTCTGGAGGATATGCTGCGCAATCTCACCCACTGGATGGGCAAGAAGCTGGTGCCCTATTCCGGCCGTGAGCAGGATCTTCCCTACGATATGCACTACTTCGGCGCCCTGATCGCCCCCCGTTACTACATCCAGTTTGAGGGACAGCAGGACTACTGGATCAATCCCATCGGCGCCTGGCAGAACTTCATGGCCGTCAAGGAATGCTACAAGTACCTCGGCTGCGGCGACAATGCGGCTGCCTGGTTCCGCCCCGGCGTGCATCGCCACAAGCTGCCTGACTACACCGAGTTCCTGGATTTCATGGATCGTATGCGCGCGGGACTTCCCCAGCGTGAGCATTGGAACATCAATCCCTATCCGGACATTGAGAAAAACTTTGACTGGTAAGCTGAATTACCGTCTTAATTGCCGATAACGGAGGTATCATCATGAACCGCAACGTAACGTTTCTGGGCAAGATGCCCGACCCCTTCCTCAAACCCGACGGTACGCGCATGACCCCCGATGAATGGTGGCAGTATCGGGATCAGATCCGTGATTGGGTGGTGGATTTTGAATTCGGCGGCATGCCGCCCCGTCCCGAGATTGTCACATACGAAAAGCTTAACCATGAAAGGCCCCAGCGTGGCGCTGCCACCTCCGAGTGGTTCAAAATCACCGCCGGATCCCGCGAGCGTCAGATCTCCTTCCTGCTGGAAATGTACATTCCCTACGTGGAGGGGATTTCTCCCAAGGATGGCGGCCCCTGGGCAGAGGGTGAAAAGTACCCCGTGATCCTCACCGGCGACGGCTGCTACGCCAATATGGAAAGTGATGTCGTGCAGGAAGCCATGAACCGCGGCATGATCGCCGCCAAGTTCAACCGTCTTGAGATCGTCAAGGACATCCAGGGTCAGCCCACCAACGGCGCCGCCTACGAGCGTACCGGCGGTCTGTATGATGTCTACCCCGAGCAGAAGGAATTTACCGCAATCTCCGCCTGGGCCTGGGGCTATTCGGTCGTTATGGACGTCTTTGAACAGCTCTCCTTCGTTGACGAAACGGAAGTTGGCATCACCGGTCACTCCCGCGGCGGCAAGACCGTCATGCTCGCCGCTGCCGTGGATGAGCGCATCAAATACGTCGCTCCCAACAACTCCGGCTGCCACGGTACCGTCTCCTATCGTGCCGTTATCACTGAGCAGGGCGACCACGGCGCCCGCAGCGAGCGCCTTTCCGATATGCTCAGAGGTCTGCGCCACTGGATGGGCAACAAGCTTGAGCCTTATTCCGGTCGCGAGCAGGATCTGCCCTACGATATGCACTACTTCGGTGCTCTGATCGCCCCTCGTTACTACATCCAGTTCGAGGGCCAGCAGGACTACTGGATCAATCCCATCGGTGCCTGGCAGAACTTCATGGCCGTCAAGGAATGCTACAAGTACCTCGGCTGCGGCGGCAATGCTGCTGCCTGGTTCCGCCCCGGCGTGCACCGTCACAAGCTGCCCGACTACACAGAGTTCATGGAATTCATGGATCGTATGCGTGCGGGGCTTCCCCAGCGTGAGCACTGGAACATCAATCCCTATCCGGACATTGAGAAGAACTTCGACTGGTAACAGCAAGGGAGCACCGTCATGCTTGAAAAACTCCCCTCCCCGCAGGAATTAACCGTCCTTCTGGGCGAAGATTTGTACGCCGTCTGGGAGAATCTGCGGCGTGCAATCGAAGAAAAGTACGAAATGGAACTGCTCTGGGACAAAGGCTACAGCCATTGGGTTTATGAGCTGAAATATCGCCGCGGCGGCAAGACCCTGTGTACCCTCAATGCCGACGACCATGACCTGGGCATCCAGATCATCTTCGGCAAGGATGAACGCGCCAAGGTGGAAGCGATTGCAGACGAGCTCTCCGCCGTCGTGCGTGAAACCTATGAAAACGCTCATACCTTCCACGACGGCAAATGGGTGATGTTTCACCCTGCCGACGCATCCATGACACCCGACCTCATCCGATTGCTCGGCCTCAAGCGGCGACCCAACCGGAAATAACGAAAATATCCCCGGATTCCATATAAAAACGGAATCCGGGGATATTTTTATAACATTTTAGTCGTTGATAACTTCCAGTTCTTCATCGCTGATGACTTTCAGCGCTTTCTTGTGCAGCAGATCGTACACAATCGGCACAATCAGCAGCGTCATGAGCGTTGCATACACCAGACCGCCGATGCTGACCACCGCCACAGGCTGAACAAGACCAGCACCCGTTCCGATGCCCAGTCCCATCGGCAGAAGACCCAGAATCGTCGTCAGCGCGGTCATCAGAACCGGACGCATACGCATCCGGCAGGCTTCCACAATGGCCTCGCGGCGTTCCTTACCCTCGGCACGGAGCTGATTGATGGCATCCACCAGCACGATACCGTTGTTAACGATGACACCAACCAGCATGACAAAGCCAATCATCGCCACAACGCTGATCTCCATACCGCAGATGAGCAGCGCCAGCAATCCGCCGGTCATGGCAAGCGGGATGACGAACAGCACGATAAACGGCGATTTCAGGCTCTGGAACTGTGCCACCATAATCAGGTATACAATCAGAATACCCAGCGCCAGCAGCAGGAGCAGATCCTCCATCGCGCTCATGATCGTCTCGTTTTCACCGGTGAACACAAGCTCACAGCCCACCGGCAGTTCAAAGTCGTCAAGGGCTTCCTCCACGTCGGCGGCCACAAGCGTCACGTTATGGCCTTCGGCCACTGTCGCCGATACATTGATGTAGCGGCGCTGCTCACTTCGCTGAATGGAGGGCAGGCTCTCGCCTTCCTCAATGGAAGCGATATCGGACAGCTTCAGTTCCTTCATCGTACCGTCCGCGCCGGTCGCTTTAAAGACGTAATCCGGCAGCTCGGAAGCCGTCGGCACACTGCCGTTGATGATGTTTACCGTCAGGCTGTCACCATCCGTACGCAGGGTCGTTGCCCCGGCAGACTCCGCCAGGGAAGCTGCCAGCTGCTGATACGCCTGCGCCACCGTCAGGCCTTCCTTCATCGCCAGGTCGCGGTCGAACACAATACGCAGCTCACGCACTGCCTCGTCACGGCCGTCGGAGACCTCCGCCACGCCTTCCACTGCGGCAATCTGGTCGCCCACATCATAGGCAAGCTGCTGCAGCACATCCAGATCATTTCCGTAGATGCGAACACCGATGCCGGAGCCGCCAAGGCCCGAGGCCATGCTGGACATGGAGTTCTGGGAACTGGCCGAGATCTCGCAGGGCAGATCCGCACAACGCGTTTCAATCTCTTTCGCCAGCAGGTTCATCGAAATGGCCGCGTCATCCTCCAGCAGAGCATACATCGTCACGCTGTCGGTACTGCCGCCGGAACCGCTGATACCGATCACGGCGGTCATACCGGAAGAGAGCATTGCGCCGACAGTCTCAACGCCCTCAATCTCCATAATCCGCGCTGCCGCCTCATCGGCCAGCGCCGCAGTTTCCTCCAGAGTCGGCGCACTGCCGTCCTCATGCTCGGGCACATACAGGGATACCATGACCTCCGTGCTTTCCACGTCGGGCATGTATGTAAATCCCTTGGACACCGCCAATACCACGCTCAGCACCAGCAGTGCTACCGCCAGCACCAGGGCAATTGCACGGCGGTTCAGGCAGAACTTCAAAAGCTTTTCATACCAGTCCTGCATACCCACCAGCCAGCGGCTGTCTTCCTTGGTCTTGCGCAGGGTACCTGCCGCAATGCAGGGCACCAGCGTCAGGGCTACAATCAGGCTTGCCAGCAGCGAATAGCCGATGGTCAGTGCCATGTCCATGAACAGCTGCCGGGTCAGGCCGTCGATGAACGCAATCGGCACAAAGACGCAGACCGTGGTCAGCGTGGAGGCCGTGATGGCTGCCGTCACCTGTACGGTACCGGATACCGCAGCCTTGATGCGGGAGACACCGAGATTGCGCAGACGATAGATGTTTTCGATGACAACGATGGAGTTATCCACCAGCATGCCGACAGCAACAGCAAGACCCGAAAGGCTGATGATGTTGAGCGTCACGCCCGAGAAGTACATCAGGACGATGGCAAACATGACAGACAGCGGAATCGAACAGGCAATTACCACCGTCGGACGCAGATCGCGCAGGAACAGCATCAGGATCAGGATCGCGAGGATCGCACCCAGTACCAGATTTTCAAGCACCGAGCTCACAATCAGGTCGATGGAGTCACCCTGATCCATCAGGGTCGTAAAGCGGATATCCTCGTAATCGGCCGAGATCTCGTCCATCTTGGCAAGGATATTCTCCGAAACCGTCGCCGTCGCGTAACCGGACTGCTTGCTGAAGGACAGCAGCACGCCGTTTTCGCCGTTGATGCGGCCATAGGTCTCATCCGAGTTATCCACGACCTCGATCTCAGCCACATCGCCCAGCCGTACGGCTCCCAGGCTCTCATTTTCAAACAGCAGAAGCTCAGAAAGCGCTTCCACCGTGTCGATTTCCTCACCCACACGTACCAGCACCGATTCCACGCCGTCCTGCACATATCCCGCAGGCATGGAGAAGTTCTGCGCGTAGAGAATCTGTGCCACCATGGTCATGGTGATCGTATCAGCCATGTTGGCTGCCTTGTAGGCATCCTCCTGGGCATCGGCCATGGAATCGCGCTGCTTCTCAATCTCCTCCAGCGCACTCTCCAGCTGAGTAACGCCGGAATCCAGAGCGCTCTGATTGACAATCACCTCAGTGAGCGCCGCGCTGAGCTGCTGAGAAGCGGAAGCCTCCTGCGCGGTCAGCTCTTCAAGCGCATCTTCGATGGTCTTTTCTCCGCTTTCCACCTCAGCAAGCTTTGCATCCAGCTCTGCCTGTGCCTCCACGAGCTGTTCACGTCCCGCGGCAATTTCCTCCAGCTTTTCCGGAATATCCTCACGGGTCATGCCCTGTTCGGCAAGACCTTCATCAATTGCTTTGAGCGCGGATTTGGCCTCTTTGAGCTGTCTTTCCATATCGCCGATGGTGGCAAACAGGGTCGTACTGCTAAAGCCCTGCGAGCTGAGCTGCTCGCTGAGCATACGCATACCTTCCGTCAGCTGCTGATATTCCGGTGAATGCGCCGAAAGATAGCTTCTGGCCTGGCTTTCGGTCATGCCCATGGACATGACCGCCGCCACCATCGCTGCGTCGGCCTGTTCCAGCTGCTGCGCGGTATTTTCAGCTTCTCTAAGCGCTGTAATGCCATCCTCAAGCTGTGAAATCGCCTCTTCCAGCGCCTGGGCGTTTTCAAGAAGCTCGCTGAGCTGGGCGTGCGTCTCATCGAGCGTCGTCAGCTGTGCGGCAAGCTCTGCCTGGGCATTCACAATCTCCAGCTTGCCTGCGGCAAGGGCTTCCTGATTGGCATTGAGTTCATTGCGCGCCGCCGCAAGCTCCTGCATGAGCTTTTTCTGCTGCTCAGCAATCTCCTCGCGGCCGTCTGCCAGCGCATCCCGGCCATCGTTTGCCTCACCGAGTTTATCCTCAAGTTCGGTTTTGGCATCTCCCAGTTCACGCTCCGCATCGGCAAACTGCTCATCGATTTCCGCGCGCAGCTTATCGTTGAGCGCTTCAATCTTCTCTTCCGACAGCGTCACGGCAAGGCTCTTATCCACAATACCCGACGTGGAGATACTGGCCACGCCCTCGACGCCTTCCAGCCGCTGCAGCAGCGTTCCCTCCACGAACTCCGAAAGTTCATAGATATCCGCGCCTTCCATGCTCACCGCCGCAACCGAAACCGGCAGCATATCCGGGTTGATCTGCAGAATCGTCGGCGTACCGACCTTTTCATTCCACCCGGACTGCAGCGCATCCACGCGTTCGCGGATTTTCAGCGACGTGTAGTTCATGTCCACGTCATCTTCAAACTCCATCGTAATCATGGACACGTTTTCCGATGAGGTGGATGACAGGCTCTTGATACCGTCCATCGTCGCCATACTCTGCTCGATGGGCTTTGTCACCTCTTCCTCCACGGCTTCGGGGGACGCGCCCACGTAAGTCGTGACGACGATGACATAGGGAAGATCGATGCTCGGCAGCAGATCCGGGGTCATGTTGGAAAACGACACGACGCCCAGAACCAGCACCAGCACCACCGCTACCAGCACGGTAAACGGCTTTCGGACACTGAATTTTGCAAACATTGCACTGCTCCTTACTTCCGGGTTTAATCGGCTGCATACAACTGGATTTCATGCGCAGATTTCTTTATTATATTCTATACCCCGCGGTCACACAACACAATAGATGATTTGTTAAATTACAGACAAACCTTTCCAATCTCGACAAAATTTCCTCTTTACAAATCCGGGATTATCTGCTACAATATACAGGTAACAATCCACGTACCCGTAGCTCAGTTGGATAGAGCGTCAGACTCCGACTCTGAAGGCCGCTGGTTCGACTCCAGTCGGGTATACCAAAACCTCTTTTGTCTGTCTGGACAAAAGAGGTTTTTCATTTGATCGCATCATTCATGCTTTAAAGTTTCATCTGTTGTGCGCATCAGAATAGATCGTACCAACAGCAACAGCGGGTTGCTTTTCAAATATCAATGCCTGCGGTATAATATCTGCGAGGTGATTCATCGTATGGAAACAAAAGAAATTATTTTTGAGCTCAGAACCAGGAGAGGCATGTCGCAGGATGAGCTTGCAGAGAAATTGTTTGTAACCCGTCAGGCCGTTTCGCGTTGGGAAAACGGTGATACTACGCCAAATACAGAAACCTTAAAGCTGCTGTCAAAATTGTTCGATGTATCAATCAATACGCTCCTCGGCTCGCCAAGACAGCTTGTTTGCCAGTGCTGCGGCATGCCGCTCGGGGACTCCGACATCAGCCGTGAAACAGACGGTTTCTTCAATGAAGATTACTGTAAATGGTGTTATTCCGAAGGTAAGTATACGTATCACGATATGGATGCGTTAATTGAAGTCTGCACAAAAAACATGGTAAGTGAGAACTTTTCCTCCGAACAGATCCGTTCCTATCTGAAGGATATGCTTCCCAAGCTCGATTACTGGAAACAGTACAAAAACCTCGGCGGAACAGACAAGTTCGAAGAATTCAAGCAGCAGCTCGTCCGTGAGCTTAATGACCTGAATATCGAAGGAATGCCGATGGTTGAAGATCTGGATGTAGTAATGGGCAGACACATTAACCTTGAGTACCGTCTTCCAAACGGTCAGACCGTGAAATTCCTTGATGACAACACAGCCTATCTTGGGAAGCAATTGGAATGCATCTTTGGCGGAAACCGTTGCTTTGGGATTGCCGCAAATATGGATTTTCTGCTTGTCTCTGTTTATGAAGAAACCCGCGCAAACCCAGAATTGGTTGTGTACAAAAAGAGATAGACCTACCCCATTTAGCGTTTCACCCATCGCCGCAAACGCCAACTTGCGGCGATTTTTCTTAACCAGCGGCACATCATCTGACGACTTTCCTTTTCCGCAGTATCTGCGGTACAAAATGTTCATATTCTTTTTTTCAACTCTGGCACTTATCCGGGGGTTTTGCCGATTGCTTTTTTCAAAAGATGCGAGTATAATATCTTTTGGTCTATTCCAAGCAAAAAGGAAGGTATACGATGAAACTCCTTATTATCAATCCCGGTTCCACCTCTACCAAAATCAGCGTTTTTGAAGAATACACCGAGCTTTTCGAGGAAAGCGTATTCCACGATGCTCCCGTTCTTCTGCAATATCCCCATGTCAACGATCAGGTTCCTTTCAGAAAGCAGGTCATCATCGATATCCTGAAGCGCCATGATCTCGAGCCGTCCGATATCGACGTCTATGTCGGCCGCGGCGGCGGCGCCCATCCCCAGCGCACCGGCGTTACCTTCATCGACGATACCCTGTACAACGATACGGTAAAGGGTGTCGGCGGCAGTGAGCACGCAGCCAAGCTGGGCGTTCTGCTTGCCTACGAAATGTGCACGGAATTCGGCGGCGAGATGTATACCCTCAACCCCACCAATGTGGATGAATTCAACGATTATGCCCGCCTGACCGGTATCAAGGGTATTTACCGCAACGCCCAGGCTCATCCGCTGAACCAGAAGGCCATTGCCGAAAAGCATGCGGAAAGCATGGGCAGAAAGTATGAAGACTGCAACTTCGTCGTCGCCCATATCGACGGCGGCATCACCATTTACGCCCACGACCACGGCCGTATGACCGACGGTAACGTCGGCGCCGGCGGTGACGGCGCCTTTACGCCCACCCGCATCGGCAGCGTGCCCGTTCTGCCGCTTCTGGACTACATCGAAGAGCATTCCATTCAGGAAGTGCGCACCATGTGCTCCCGCGCCGGCGGCTTTGTCTCCTTCTTCGGCACCTCCAACGCCAAAACCGTTCACCAGATGGTGGAAGAGAACGACCCCAAGGCCGTTCTGGTCTGGAACACGATGATTTATCAGTGCTGCAAGCAGATCGGCTCCATGAGTGCCGTTCTGGAAGGTAAGGTTGACGGCATTCTCCTCACCGGTGGTCTTGTGAGATACGACGATATCGTAGAGGGTATCCGGCGCCGCTGCGGCTGGATCGCCCCCATCTCCGTTTATCCCGGCGAGATGGAGCAGGAGGCCATGGCTTACTCGGTTCTCAAGGTGCTGCACGGCGAGACAAAGGCCATCCGCTATCCCGGCAAGCCCGTCTGGGAAGGCTTCCCGTTCATCGACGACTGATTGCCGTCGTCCCCGGTTCTCTGAGGGACTTCGATTTCACTCCCGACAGACATACCATGAAAAGGGTCATGAAGCAGCCGGTTCATGACCCTTTTGTTATTTTCCTCCTGTCTCATCGTCCTCATTTGCATACCTTTCGTCATTGAAAAAGCCAATGGAATATGATACAATGCTGTCAGAACACAGAATATAGGCTGGTGTTGATATGGTGGAGCTCAGGAAGATAACACATGATAATTTTGACGAGGTGATCGCGCTGCACGTCGCGGATCATCAGACAGGCTTTGTATCAACCGTTTCACACGCGCTTGCCCAGGCATGGCTGTACCGCGACACGGCTTTTCCCTTTGCGATATATGCAGACGATATTCCCGTCGGTTTTGTGATGCTGGGGTATTACCAGGCCAGAGACCAGTACACCCTCTGGAAGTTCTTCATCGACGAGCGCTGCCAGAATCGCGGCTACGGTCGTCAGGCGCTGCGCCTTGCTGTGGATTATCTGCGCGCAGCCCATAATGCCCGCGAGATCTACACCGGCGTATCCGTCGGAAATACGGTGGCAAAGCATCTGTACCTCTCCTTCGGATTTGAAGAGACGGGACTGATCGAGGATCACATGGAAGAGCTGCGGTATGTATGCAGCGAATAGCCCTCCTGCCTTATCCCTGAAGATAGCATCCCCCTAAAGTTACCCGTTTATTGACAATTGCTTTTTTCAGAATGCTCAAAAACCTTATCAACAGGAGGCATCGGCATGGCCTTTCAACTCATTGACATCGAAAACTGGGAACGCCGGGAGTTTTACGAGCATTTCATCAAAGAAGTGGTCTGCTCTTTCTCCGTCACGGTCAATCTGGATATTACCCGACTGAAAGAGGAGCGGCTTTATCCCGCGATGATCTGGCTGCTGACCAAAACCGTGAATGAAATGCCCGAGTTTCGCATGTCACTCACCAAAGAGGGGCTTGGTGTTTACGACTCCATGCACCCCATGTACACCGTTTTCAACAAGGAAAACAAGAACTTTTCCGGAATCTGGTCGTATTTTTCCGATGATTACAGCACGTTTTTGCGCAGCTACGAAGCCGATGTCAGCGAATACGCCCATTCCACACGCTACACTCCCAAAGCCGGAACACCGGAAAACGCATTCAACATTTCCATGGTACCTTGGCTTGAGTTTACATCGCTCAATCTCAACGTATACGATGAAGGCCGGTTTCTGCTGCCCATCTTTACCATGGGCAAATACTTTGAACGCGACGGAAAGCGCTTGCTCCCGCTGGCCATTCAGATTCATCATGCCGTCTGCGACGGTTATCACGTGGGATTGTTTGTTGAGAAACTGCAGGGTAAGATTGAAGAGTTCGGAACATAAGCATTGCCATCTTCACGCATCTGTGCTAAACTATCCACAGATGCGTTTTTTCTTTTCAACATACATTCTTCGGAGGAACCGTATATGAATCCTACTCTTTCCCTCAACGGCAAATGGCTGACCGATTACATCTCCGAGCTTCCTTATACCGACGCGGCAGAGCCGCAGTTCCCCACCGTAGGCGCGGATGAAAACCGTGTCTCTCAGGCCTTATGTGATGTGCCCGGTTACTGGGAGGATCAGTATGAGACCTTCCGCACCACCTATCTGCACACAAAACTCCACTGGAATCCCCTTTACACCCTCCAGCGCTATCCGCAGGCGGGTTATGTGCCCGATATGGCCCTGCCCAATCCCGTGGGCTGCTTCATGCATCAGCGCCGCTTCACCGTCGGCGCCGACAGTCTGAGCGCCGATACCCGTCTGCGCATCGGCGGCGCTCAGAATACCGTCTCTGCCTGGATCAACGGCCAGTATCTGGGCCGTCACGAGGGCTATTCCGTTGAGTTCTACTTCGATATCCCCGCCGGCGTGCTCAAGGCCGGTGAAAATACCATCACCCTCGCCGTATCCAACAACCGTCTGGCAGGCTACATGGGCCGCCCGGTCTCCGGTCTTACCTCCCGTGCCGCCAACGAGTGCACCGGCGGTATCTACGGCGACGTGGAGATCTGCTTCTGTCCCGACGGTCTGCGCGACGCCTGGATCACTGTCGCCGCCGACTGTTCTGCTTTCACCGTGCATACCGCAGGTACCGACGCCATTGAACGTACCGTGAAGATCCTCGACGGCAAGCGTACCGTGACTGAGGCGGTAATTCCTGCCGGTGAATCCTGCGTCACCATCGACGCCGCAGGCTTTGAACGCTGGAGCCCCGCGAGTCCCCGGCTCTACACTGCGGTTGTGACCACCGCGCATCAGACCCTCTCCCGCCGCTTCGGCGTACGCCGCCTTACCGTGGACGGAACACGCCTCTTCCTCAACGGCGAGCCTTACTTCTTCCGCGGCACCTGTGAGCACTGCTACCATCCTCTCACCGTGCATCCCACCCGCGAGAAGAACTACTACCGTAATGTGATCCGCACTCTCAAAGGACTGGGCTTCAACTCCATCCGCTTCCACACCTGGGTTCCCATGGATGAATATCTGGAAGCTGCCGACGAGCTGGGTATCCTCATTGAAGTCGAGACCCCCAACAACACCACCTTTGATGAGTGGTGCGAGATCGTCGCCGCCTGCCGCCGTCATACCTCCGCCATCATGTACTCCTCCGGCAACGAAATGGTCATCGACGAGGATTACATCGAGCATCTGCGCAAATGCGCGGATCTCGTGCACACCGGCTCCGACTCCCTCTTCTCCCCCATGTCCGCCATGCGCGGCATCGAGTATCACAGCTACGGCGACTGCCGGGTGGATGAGCCCTTCCCCCATAATCCCAGACGTCTGGCAGAGCTTGGCAAGTTCTGCGATGTCTATAATACCTATTCTCTCGGTCTCACCAGCTACACCTCCGACAAGGGTGACCACGAGCTGCTGGATCACCGCAACTCCATCTACGGCAAGCCTCTGCTCACCCACGAAATCTGCATTCAGGGTACCTATATTGATTTAAGCCTCCAGTCCCGCTACCGCGGCAGCCGCATCGGCGATACTGAGTTCATGTCCTCGGTTGAAAAGCATCTGGAAAACAATGGACTGCTGGATCACGCCCCGGTCTACTACCGCAACTCCGCTCACTGGCAGAGTCTGCAGCGCAAGCACTGCTTTGAAACCGTACGCCGCTGCAATACCTTCGCCGGTTACGACTTCCTCGGCGATATCGATACCCACTGGCATACCTTCGGTTACTGCGTGGGTATGATGAACGAGTTTTACGAACTCAAGCCCGGCGAGACCGTGGCAAATGTCCTGCGTTACAACAGCGATGTGGTACTCCTGACCGATCTGCCCGAATGCCGCAACTTCGCTGCCGGTGAAAAAGTCGAAATCCCGGTTCTGGTGTCCAATTACGGCAAGGCGCTGGACCGTGCCGTACTCCGTCTGCGCGTGAATGCAGGCAGCGATGTCCTGCTGCGCCGCGAAGTGCGCCTCTCCGACATCCCCGCCGGTGCAATCACGAACCTCTATACGCTCTCCTTCACCATGCCCCGCTGCGAAAAGCCCACGGCGCTCAAGCTCACGGCCTCGCTCTCCGGCGGCAATACCGATGCCGAAAACTGCTGGGATCTCTACGTGTTCCCGAAGGCAGAAAAGCTTCCCTCTGCCCGTGCGCTGAAGGCTGCCGGTGTCATCGTGGCCGATACCATGGATGCCGAATCCCTGCTTGCCGCCATGAAGGCAGGAAAGCGCGTCGTGCTCTTTGGCGCCGGTCCCTTCTCCTCGCTCGACGTCACCTTCCAGCTCTCCGTCGCCGGACGCACCACCGGCCATCTGGCAACCGTCATCGAAGATCATCCCCTTATGCAGGACTTCCCCCACGACGGCTACTGTTCCTGGCAGTTCCGCCAAATGATGAACGACAGCTGCTCTGCCGTGGTCGAACTTCCCCGCCTGCCCCATAAGCCCATCATTGATATTGCCTCGGCCTACAAGAATGTCCGCCGCGAAGCACTGCTGTTTGAGTACGCCGTGGGCGCAGGTAAGCTGATTGTCTGCACGCTCAATCTGCGCGAGGATGATCCCGGTGCCCAGTGGCTCAAAGCCCACATCGTATCCTACGCCATGGGTGAGGACTTTGCCCCCGCGCAGGCGATCTCTGTCCAGGAGCTGGCCATGCTCTGCCATGCCGAGGATCTCTCCTCCCTGGGCAACACCAACGAAGCCTTCAATGCAAACGACATCACCATGAAGACCCTTTCCTGACGGGTGCTTCCATCCAGTCACTCTTAACGTGAGGATTCTGATATGAACACTTCCCGCTACGATATCGCGGCTTTCGTCTGGCCTTCCTATACCGGCGACGAGCTGCGCTCCCGCATCTTCTGGCCCGAGGGCAACGGCGAATGGCAGACCGTACAGAAGGCCACTGCCAAGTTTGACGGCCATTCCTGGCCCCGGCGGCCGCTTTGGGGTTATGTCAACGAAGCCGATCCCGCTGTCATGGAAATGCAGATTGATGAGGCCACCCGTCACGGCGTCAACGTCTTTATCTACGACTGGTACTGGTATGACGGCCGCCCGTTCCTTGAAAACTGCCTCAACGACGGTTTCCTCAAGGCGAAAAACCACGACAAGATGAAATTCTACCTCATGTGGGCAAACCATGACGCTAACCACCTCTGGTCCAAACCTCTTTCCTCCACCGAGGCCGGTAATGTGGTTATCTGGGAGGGCGCGGTCAGCTTCCCCCGTTTTCAGAACGCCGCCCGGCGCATGATCGACCAGTATTTCCATCTGCCCTGCTACTATAAAATCAACGGCGCACCGGTGCTGATGATCTACGACACCAACAACCTGATCAAGGGGCTTGGCGGTGTAGATCGTGCGCGTGAAGCGCTTGACTGGTTCCGCGAAGAGGTACGACGGGAGGGCTTCCCCGATCTGCATCTGCAGTTCACCTCATGGAGCGAGCACGCCGCCTTCAACGCCACCGGCATTGACACCGAGCGTACCCTCAATCGCAAAGAAGTCGTGCGTGCACTGGGCTTTGACAGCCTGACCAACTACCAGTTCGTCCACATGACCGACATGAACCGCACCTATGCAGAGGCTTTTGCGGATATCCGCCGCCAGTGGGCAGACTTTGAGCGTGACTTCGACGTGCCCTACTTCCCCCATGTTTCCATCGGTTGGGACAACAATCCCCGCTTTGACAAATTCCTGCCCACCATCTGCCGTGAAAACACCCCCGCCGAGTTTGAAAAAGCGCTCATCGCCGCCAGGGAATACGTGGACACCCACGATCTCCCCGTTCCTCTCATCACGATCAACAGCTGGAACGAATGGACGGAAACGAGCTATCTGGAACCGGATGACCTCAACGGTTACGGGTATCTGGAAGCCATCCGACGGGTATTTATGGGGTAAGTCCCACGAACTTTATGCAAACAACAGAGCGCAGCCGCCTCAAAAGGCAGCTGCGCTCTGTTTTCCTCTTTTTTCAGGATCGCTCAATCAGAGCCGTTTGAACTCTGTCATCGAGCTTTGTAAAATACTCACTGTAGCCGCTGATGCGCACAATCAGATCGCTGTATTCCTGCGGGTTCGCCTTTGCCTGCCGCAGTGTTTCGGAATCGGTCACGTTGAACTGCAGATGAAAGCCGCCCTTTTCAAAATATCCTTTGATCAGCGATTTGAGTACCATATCTCCCTTTTCGCCCTCCACGTCCTTTTCCGGGATGCTGAACATCAGCGGATTTCCGTCGGCAAAGCGGTCATTGGCAATATGTGCGGCGGAGTTGATCACCGAGGTCAGGGTTTTCCCATCACAGCAATCAGATGCTCCGATTCCGTAGGAGACGCGCTCTCCATCCAGTCTGCCGTCCGGCGTCGCCGGATAACGCGCGGAATGTACATCCTGCAGAAACAGGAACAGACCGGCGTAAGGCGTCACGCCCTCGTGGATAAAGCCGTTTTCTACCAGATCAGCAATCAGAACAGACAGCTCATGGGCAAGTTCATTGGTCTGGGGATTGTCTGTCCCGTACTTTCCCGGGAGATTTCTGCATCGCTGTGCCAGCGCCCGGTCAGGGAAATTATTCTTCACCTGACAGACAAAGTCGCGGTATGTACACAGTTTTTCTTCGAACACAATCCGCCTGATTGCGTACAGGCTGTCTACCAGTGTGCCGATGCCAAGGATGTTAATGCCGGCCATCGTGTATTTGCAGCCGCCCAATTCTGCCGCAACACCGCTTTTCAGACAACTGCCCATGCATGCACTCTCAAACGGGGATACGCAGGAACTGCGTATCGCTTCCCAGTTCCTGCGGAACTGGTCAAGGATATCGGTGTTATATTTCTCCGTCAGGAATGCCCGGAACGCCTGATAAAGTGCATTGAAGTCGGCATATTCGTCGTCGGCGTCCAGAAACGCCAGCAGAATCTCGTACAACCGAACGCTGCCTGCATTGGCAGTTGTACCAAAGGTATTTCCGTCGGAATTGGCCTCGTAACAGCCCACGATTGCGTAGTTTTTCGCATCCTGTGTTTCCACCTTTGCATTCTCCAGCGAACGGATGATCACCGGATCATTGAACAGCGCAGGCATACCGTTTTTTGCCTTGATCAGCCGCAGCACGCGTGACCATACCGCGTCCGAGGTTTCATCACACAGTCTGACAGAAATGGAAGGCTGCTGAACTTTCAGTTCCGCTGCAGCCTCCAGACACAGGCAGGTCAGATCGTTTTCGATATCGCCGCCCAGCGTCAGGTTCTGGCTTTCATCCCCTTCACAGGCCTTGAGATAAAAGCACATCACCAGCTCCTCCGCAGCTTCACGGGTGATAACTCCGTTCTCCATATCCCGCCGATAAAACGGATACAGATAATCGTCGAATCTGCCGAAAGATACCGCGGATACCATGCCTTCGGCGTGCAGGAACAGATGGACAAACCAGACAAGCTGCAGCGCCTGCCGGAATGTCTCCGGCGGATCCTGCAAAAGCCTGCGGCAGTCTGCGGCAGCTTCCGACATGCCCATCCGCGCCGCCTCATCGGCATATCGGCGGATGAATACGGCAAACGCGTCAACTGCCTGAGCGAATGCCTTTGCATCTTCAGTCGTAAGCCTGGCAATCTTCTCCCGAATGCCGCCCACGCCTTCCCGCAGGATCATCCGATAATCCACGATGATGTGACCCTTGTTCCTGGCGCGGCGTTTTGGGATATCCCAGAAGCGCATGGAACCTACAATGAGCTCCTGCTCGTCGATCACCACCGGGATTTCCTCGGCAAAGCAGCGCAAAAACTCAGCCTTACGGAATAATTCCGGCATTTCGGATGGCTTCCCGTATATGCGCTCGTCCAGTTCCTGATAGGCTGCAATATCGCAACTTGCTTTTTTGGTTACCGTCTTCAAATAAGCGATACGATCTGTCATCGTTTTACCTTCTTTCCGTACCGCCTGTTACTGCGGCAGTCCCCGCTTGATAAGCTCCTCCAGTATCTCCTCATCCGCCGGGCAGAATTCATATTCCGGGATCTCCTCTACGGTAATCCAGCGGATATCGTTGTGCTCGAGCATTTTCGGCTCGCCTTTCGCAATCTGTGCGTTGAAGAGCGTCAGATGTACCGTCAGGTCGGGATACACATGGGTCAGCGCCATGTAGACGTCGCCTACACACACCTCCACGTCCAGTTCCTCCCGGCACTCCCTGATGAGCGCCTCTTCATGGGTCTCCCCGGGTTCAACCTTGCCGCCGACAAATTCCCATAAAAGCCCCCGTGCCTTATGCGCCGGACGCTGACAGGCCATGAACCGATTGCCATCCCGTATCAGAGCCGCTACCACTTCCACCATTGTCTGTTTCTCTCTTTCGTCAGATATTGTTTGCTTCATACGTCTTTTCCTTCTTTGGTTGGTTGTTGATGGCGATGATTGCGTCAAGATTATCCATCACCAACTGCTGCGCGTCAGGGCCGTATCGTACCACTTTATAGGTACCTCCGGACAAACGCTCTCTTTCTTCTTCCCATATTCCGTTCTGCAGTCCGGCATCTGTCGGATGCACAGAGCGTTTTCCCTCATGCTCTTCTTCAAGCAGAAACCCCACGTCAACAAACCATTTCCGGATGCTTTTGTAGCAAAGCTTCTGCATATTCTCTGTATCACCGAGTGCGCTTATCCGCTTTGCAAATTCCGTCACGGTCAGCGGAACATTCGATAATTCATACCGTTCCCGCTGCTCCGTCGTCAGACTAAACGGCTGCTTCTTCCCCTTCTTCCCGGGCTTCGCCGCTGACACGCCGCCGTTTTCAATCACCTGCCGCAGCACATCCGCCACATAGAAAAAGCAGCGGGATATTCTGACGTTATTGACCAGCTCATCCTCCGGGATAAACTCGCCGTTCAGCGGATTGATGCCGTTGGCAAGATTCTCCATATACATTTGCGCACGTTCCATGATCTCAAGTTCCGTCATCCATCATCCCTCCGCAGCACTGCCGTTGTCTTTACCTTCATCATATACCACTTCCCCACATATTGCAAGCTTTTCCGGCAGTTTCCGCAAAAAAAGAGGCGAAAGCCTTCTGCTTTCGCCTCTTTTATCAGTTTTATCTTTTCTTCCAGGTCGAAGGGTTCATCGCAATCAGCATCGGGAAGATTTCCAGCCTGCCCATAAGCATCGCCAGTGTTAAAAGAATCTTGGAAAGCGGTGAATAGCCCGCATAGGAACCCATCGGGCCAACTGCAGCCAGTCCCGGACCGATGTTATTAAAGCAGGATACCGCCGCTGTGAAGTTCGTCTCCAGATCAAATGGTTCCAGAGACAGCAGCAGGAAAATCAGAATGATGCATATCATGTAGACGGCAAAATAGGTTGCAACACTTGACAGTGTGTGCTCCTCCACCTGCTTGCCCTCAAACTTCACCGTCGTCACCGCGCGCGGATGCAGCATCCGGCGGATCTCCTGAAAAATAAGCTTGAACAGGATCACCAGACGCGACACCTTCAGTCCGCCGCCGGTGGAACCGGCACAGGCGCCGATGAACATGAGAATGAGCAGGATACTCTTGGAAAACGACGGCCAGAGGTTAAAATCTGCCGTGGCGTAGCCGGTGGTCGTAACAATTGAGGATACCTGAAACACCGACTGACGCAGCGATTCCCAGAACGAGCCGTACTGCGGCCAGATGTTTGCCGTGATCAGCGCTGCCGAAATACCGACAATGCCGAAGAAGGTCCACATCTCGGTACTCTCCATCGCTGCCCGAACGCGGCGGATAAGCAGCAGATAGTAGACGTTGAAATTCACGCCGAAGAGCAGCATGAAAATCGAAATCACCCACTGCAGATAGTGCGAATACCCGGCAATACTGTCCGCCCTGATGCCAAAGCCGCCGGTACCGGCCGTACCGAAGGCGTGCACTACGCTGTCAAAGCCGGGCATACCGCCCAACATCAGCAAGGCAATCAGCACAAGCGTCATGGCAATGTAGATGATGTAGAGCACCTTCGATGTGTCCTTGGAGCGCGGCACCAGCTTACCTACAACAGGGCCCGGCATCTCCGCGCGCAGGATGTGGATGGAGCGCTCGGATACGTTGGACAAAAAGGCGATGATAAATACCAGAACACCCATACCGCCGATCCAGTGGGTAAAGCTGCGCCAGAAGAGCATGCCGCGGCTCATGCTTTCCACGTCCGGCAGAATCGATGCACCGGTCGTGGTGAACCCGCTGACCGTTTCAAACATCGCGTCAATATAGGACGGGATCTCGCCGCTGACGACAAAAGGCAGCGCACCGATTGCCGATGCCACAACCCATACCAGCGCAACAATCAGAAAGCCTTCCCTGGCATAGAGCACGCCGCTGTGACGTCTGGTCGGCAGCTGCATGGATACGCCCAGCACCACCGACAGCGCAGCTGTCAGGATAAAGGCCGCAACAGATCTCCACTCCGCATAATACACCGACACACCTGCCGGCAGACACAAAAGTCCTGCCAGCGCTGTAAGCAGCCGCCCCAAAATATTGAATACCAGTTTTCGGTTCATCGCAGCTGCTCCTTTCAGCCCACGATGTCGGCCAGATCGCCCAGCGGCTGTCCTGCCGACTGCACGATGACACGATCCCCGGGCAGGATCATTTCCTCACCGGTGGGCAGAATCGGACGCCGGCCGCGTACGATACCGACGAGCAGTATGCTCTTCTTGAGATTAAGCTCTTTAAGCGGTATCTTGCAGTAGGGGAAGTCGTCGAACACCTTAAACTCCAGAATCTCGGCCTTCCCGTCCATGAGCTTATAGAGGGTTTCCACATTACTGCCGATGGAATTGTGCAGCGCGCGGGCATAGCGGGAGATGATGTCGGACACAATGTTCAGCGGCGATACAATGCAGGATATTCCCAGCTTCTCCGCCGTCAGTACCATTTCCTGGCGGTTGATCTTGGCAATTACCACCGGTACCTTCTGGCTTCCGGCATAGAAGGCCGACAGCACATTTTCTTCATCCGTGCCGGTCAGCGCAATATAAGCATCCGTCGCGGCAATGCCCTCTTCCCGCAGCACTTCCTGCTTCATGCCGTCGCCGTGAATGAGCACTGCTTCCGGGATTGCCAGCGCAAATTCCTCACAGCGCTGCTTATCCCGGTCAATGATCGTGACCTCAATACCCGCTGCGATCAGCAGCTTGGCCAGATAATAGGCGATACGGCTGGCACCGAGGATGATGACGTTTTTCGGCTGCTTCTGCGGCATGCCGATATCACGCAGAAGCTTTAACATATCGCCGCGGGCAGCGGTGATGCCGATGCGGTCGCCGGGCTTCATGATAAAGTCACCGTTCGGAACATAGACCTCATCCCCGCGCACTACGTTGCAGATCAGGAACTTCTCCCGGTACTTTTTACGCAGCTCCGACAGCTTCATGCCCACCATCAGCGAATCGTCCTTGAGGAACACGTTTACAATCTGCAGGTTGCGGCCGGAAAAGGATTCCACCTTGGCAGCCGTGGGAAAATGCAGGATGTTCATGATCTCCTGGGCCACCAGCCTCTCCGGATTGAGCGCCACAGAAAGATCCAGATGCTGTTTGATAAAGCCCAGACTCTCGTCGTTATATTCAGGATTGCGGATACGGGCAACGGTATAACGCGCGCCCATCTTGCCTGCCAGGAAGCAGCCCAGCATGTTCAGCTCATCCGAGCCCGTCACGGCAATAAAGAGCTCTGCATCCGCGACGCCCGCCTCCGACATGATATCGGAGTCCACGCCTGAACCGCACAGTCCCATTACATCATAGATATTGGAGACTTCTTCCACCACGCCGGGATCCTTGTCCACCACAACGATGTCGTGACCTTCGCCGACCAGGCTTTCGATGATCGAAGTGCCGATCTTACCGCAGCCAAAAATGACAATTTTCATAGTATGCCTCTTTTTTCAAGTCAACAGCCCTGTTGGCTCGTCCGTTCCCGGACAAAGAATTGTGACGGTATTATAGCATACTCTTCCCGGAACTTCCACAGCAGATTACAGCAATGTAACGACTTTTTGAAACCCTATTTTGTCAGTTACGCCCTTTTCTTTCCTTCAAATTGCAGTTTTTCGTGTTTTTTCGGTATGTTAGCAGTATTTTGATATAAACTGCTTCAAAAAAGAACGGAAACCGCATCATGCGGCTTCCGTTCACGATCGTCAATATGTATCTGCCGCTTCTCAGACAGCACTTTCGCGGATAAACAGCACACCCAGGGTATTGCGTCCGCAGTGGGAGGAAACGGTGCAGCCGGCACGGGTCACATGGATCTCCTTAAAGACGCCCAGCTTCTTCACCTGCGACACGCACTGCTTCACAATCGCCTCATCGCAGCCGGCATGGGTGACAAAGATGTGATCCTTCCGGATACCGGCGCCGTCGCCGACCATGTCCGCCACGTACTTCTCCAGCACCGCCCCAAACTGTCCGCGGTACTTCTTGCCCACGCCCATCTTGCCGCCGCGCACCATGATGCAGGGCTTGAGCTTGAGCAGATTTGCCCCCAGAGCAGCCAGAGCCGTGCAGCGTCCGCCCTTGTGCAGGTATTCCAGATTGTCGATCACAAAGGAGGCGTCCACATTTGCCGCAATTTTCTCGCAGGCAGCGGCGATTTCGGCAGCGCTTCTGCCTTCCTGCGCCATTTCCGCCGCAGTGATGACCAGCAGACCGCCGCCGGTGGAAAGATTGCGGGTATCCACCACGTGAACATCCTCAAACTCCTGCGCCGCAAGTCTTGCATTATTAAAGGTGGAGGACATCTCGGAGCTGATGGTGAACACCACCACAGAAGCGTCCTCTTTTGCATACCGTTCAAAGAACGTCATGAATTCATCCACGTTGACCGCAGAGGTCTTGGGCAGCTCGCCGGTCTGCTCATAGTGGCTGTAGATCGTATCGGGATCGATGTCCACACCGTCCGTATAGAGCTTCTCGCCCAGATTGACACCCAACGGCAGAATCTGCACGTCATAACGGCGAATGAGTTCCTCACCCAGATCACAGGTGCTGTCACTGCATATAAAAACCTTTTTCGGCATACATTATCCTCTTTTCGGTGCGGTCGAGGCCGCACATATACTTTGCAATGAATGCAATTTGACAATTAGCATTATGACAGCCTAATTGCAAGTCAAGTTCAACTCAAGATCAACAATTGTTGATCTTCTCCGTTTTTTCTGTTCAACATCCATACATATGATTGACAGGACCCGTGTTTCCTTTTACAATAGAATCAGAACCTGATGGAAAGGAGTCCTGATGATATGAAGTATTCACTGGAATCTCAGCGCGCCCGCATTGAAAATATCCGCTTTGCCGAGCAGAATGCCGCCGGCTGCTCCCGCAAGGAGCGTATCCGCAATTACATGCCCGGTCAGGTCACCTACAGCCTTGGAGACTATCCGCAGCCCATCTCCGCCATGCCCACCGAATACGATCATCAGCTTCTGCGCACCCTCGCCGAGCGCGGCGTGGAGATGATTCAGGTTCATGAGGAATGGAACGACGCGATGCTCCTCTACGGTGCCGACAAGTATACGCCGCAGGATCCCGAAGGCATGAAGCGTTTCGTCGAGCTCTGCCACGAAAATGGCATCAGGATCATTCCCTACATTTCCTCCGGCTATCTGCAGCCCAAAGCTGCTGATTTCCAGGAAGCCTTCTGCCACACCAACTACACCTACGACGGTGTCATCCTGCACTATCGCAAGGGTTCTGCCGACAGCGCCGCCTGGCGCAGCTTCATCATCCCCAAAGCCCTCGAGGTCATCGACCGCTACGGCTTTGACG
This sequence comes from Oscillospiraceae bacterium, assembly GCA_015067675.1. Lineage (GTDB taxonomy): Bacteria > Bacillota > Clostridia > Oscillospirales > QAMX01 > SIG502. Next base: position 24,557 of record SVMB01000019.1, on the reverse strand, counting down.
GCATCTACAACGACTGGGGTTACGACGGACTCAACAAAATGATTTACAAGCAGCGCGATGCGGGGCTGCCCTTTGATCGACACGCCATGGAGTATGATCCTTATATAGAGGATCTGCTGTGCATCTTCTATGAAGAGGTTCATCGCCGCGGCGGCGTGTACAAGCTCCACGATGACAGCACCCACGGCGTCTACCACGAGCGGGCATACGACTATCTCTGGATCGGTGAAGGTGAAACCGACGCCAAAAAGACGCTGCTCTACAAGGACTCTCCGCTCTACATAGTCCCCTGCCCCGACAAGCGGTATCTGCCCCGGGATAATCCCCGCTACTATTATGCCCTGACCATCCCCTTCGTGCAGTTTCCTCTGCTGACCCACGGCAGACCCTGGACCGGCATGGGCATGTGCCATCCCACATTCCCCTACGAGACCCGCTACAGCGCCTATACAAAGCGCATGGCCGTCAGCGAGTTCTGCCGCAGCCATCCAAACGGCCCATATGTCTACAGCCACTGGTCGTCTCTCCCCGACGATCCGGGCGAGCTGGATTACTGGAGCGGGATGCTCTCCCTCTACAAGCCCATGGTCACCGAGGGAAGCATCGTCCACATGGACATCCGTGAGTCGCCCATGTTCAGAGAGTCCCTGTCTGCCGACACCTTTGCCACGCTCTTTACCAACGAGGAACAGTATCTGGTGGTATCCAATCTCGGCGAAGTCCCGGTCACGGTGACGCTTGCCGATGCCTGGCTGGATCGCGAAAGCGGCGAGCACGTGCAGACGCTCTGCATTGCCCCCAAGGATTTCCGCTTCCTCAAGCGTATCTGATCCCCCGTCAAGAACGCCTCCCCACACAACATGGATTTGGCAAGGAGGTAATCCGGATGAAAAAGTCAACAATCTATCGTCTGTCCATTGCAGTTGTTCTGCTGATTTGCATTTGTATCTATTATAAGCCCCTGTCGTTTTCAAAGCTCCTGACTGAGGATTGCACGTTCACGTTGTCCTTGTCCGAACACACGGTCAGTTACGGCAAACCGGAGTCCAATACGGTTGATTATAATGATATTACCGCCGAGCAGAAAGGCGCCATTTTATCCTTATTGGAACAATACCCTTACATCAGAAGTCCTCTTACCCCGTTTTCAGACGGCAACATGTCCAACATCGGCCCTAAACTGCTGATCATTTACGCTGCTGTCGATGATTCATCCTCTGTCAAGATCGTTGTGACAGTGTCCGGACAAATCTCAATCAACGACAAAGAATATATCATGAACAATGCAGAGCAATTCATTGAGCAGATTACGGAGATCATGAAATAACCGGTTGAATCCGGCTCTGCCCTCAAACGTAAAAGCCAAGCGTCAAACTGTCGCTTGGCTTTTATAGTTCATACCGGGTATATCAGTTGGAATAATCCATCTCCACCGCGGCGTCGGGCGCCTTTGTACGGAAGAGATTGTCGATGCCGTTGCCCTCGTCGATACTTTCAAAGCTGTAGAGCACGCCGGGTTTGAGCCGGATGATGACCTGATCCCGGGCGTAATCCACCTGATAGCCCTCGGCCGCGGGCTCGAGCTTCCCGAATTTGCGCCCCTGCAGCGGTATGATCACCGTCTCGTTCTGCCAGGTGAAGAGATAGCCCTTCTCCGACTTCTCCCAGGGGTAAAACACCAGCGTATGGCCGTCGAGGCTCCGGCCTCTCACGTCGCCAGATTCTCCTTCCAGCCTCCAATTGCCGAAGCTCTCCATCAGTGCACGTCCGTCGGGACGCAGCTTTGCCATCTGCAAAAGCGTTCCCATGCCGGGGAGATCCCGCTCGTCCATGGGACGGTCATGGTAGCGCAGGGTGTAGTAGTTGGAGGGGATGGAATAAATCGCTGCGCAGATATAGTGCCGCTTTGCCCAGTCGGTGAGCATGAGTGCACCGTCGGAGTCGATGAGAAGCTCAGGACAGGCCAGCGTGGATACCCGGGCGCGCATCTCTTTTTCGATGCAGCCGGCGTGGGTGTCGTGGAGGCGGTTTAGGTCGATGAGATGCTCAAAGCGCGGATCGGTTACGGAGCAGTTGATGAGCACCTCTTCCCGCACGCTCTTGGCAGCGTCCCGGAACATCTCATAGAAAAGCTTCAGCTCCCGCATACCCAGTCCCTTTTCCGGATGGGCATAGGGACCGTGCAGCGCGGGATTGCGCTGCAGCGCCATGTAGTCCATTTTTACGCCGTCGAAGTGATATTCCCCCTCGCCGTCACCGAAAAGCTGCCGGGCAACCTCGCGGTAATAGAGAGCAGCGTTGTCGGAGGTCAGTTCAATGGAGCGGCTTCCCTCCACTCCCAGCGGCGCAAGCTCACGGTTTGAAAGTACACCCAGCCGCTGGCTGCGGGTTTCAAAGCCGTTGGCAATACTGTCAAACATGGGCGTAATCCAGGCCAGCACGTGATGGCCTCTGGCATGCATCTCATCGGTGAACGCACGCATATCGCCAAAGCGGCTCTCATCAGCCCTGGGATCCAGAGCAAACTGAATCTGCCAGAAGGCATCAAGGACGATATTCATGTGCCGGATACCCCACTTTTTCTCGGCGGTATCCACGAGCATGCGTACCCAGTCGACATTGAAGCGCGGATCGATCATATCCACGTCGTCCAGCATATGCGTGGACAGCTCATCACCGTAGGTACAGATGATGGGTTCACGCCACCACGCGGGGACTTCGGAGAGTGCAGGCTTCGCGGGCGTATACAGGCCATAGGCCATGAGCTTTTCGCGGAAGAGCGTGATTGCCTGCCACTCATCCTCCGGGAAGGTAATCAGCAGCCGGGGCATGCGGTAGGTTTCACCCGCACGGATAACCTTATTGCCGCCGCAGGACTCGGCAAGAATTGAAAAGTCCTCGCAGAGCCGGTAGTAGGAACTGTCCGGAATATCCAGCAGGCCGAAGGACACCCATCCAAGCCCGCTGCCGATGGAAAAGTTGAGGATGGAGGGGCTGAAATAGCCTGTCAGCGAGCAATCGGGCAGGTTTTTGTAGAAATCCATATTGTGGCCGTCATTGCGCCGGGGCTGGGGGCAGAAAGCCCGGTCAAAGCCGTCCAGATTCATACCGCTGCGGTCATTCCGGAAATATTTTGCCTCATAAATCGGCGTATCTGCGTCAAAGCGCCGATTGAACGACACTTCGATGCTGTCGGCCCGAAACTGAAAGCAAATGCTGCCGGTTTCATCGGCAAGAACGAGCCGATCCTGCGTGTTTTCGGCCACTGACGGCGCGTATGCGCATCCGTTGACGCTCACCGCCGCCGGAACGGAAAACCAGAAGCTGCCGTTTCGGGTAATCTCGATAAGTCCGCTTTTTTCGTTGTATGCATGGCTGTACATAGTCGTTACCAACCTTTCTTCCTTCCGGATCATAGCGTCATTATAGCACATACGCAGTCCTTCCACAAGACTCCCCGCAGGTTTCATTCGCACAAAACACAGACTGGAAATTCCGGGCTGCCTGTGGTAAAATGTAGATATCATCGGGTTGCCCTGAAAGCCTGTATTAAAGGAGGACGCGGCATGAACTGTATTGACACAGATATCCTCATCCTCGGCATCGGCTCAGCCGGTTTCGGCGCGGTGTATCGCGCACTTGCCGGAGGCGCGCATGTCATTGCGGTTGAGCAGTGTCCCGGTCCCGGCGGCACTTCCACTTACGGCGGCGTCAATAACTGGGAGCCCGGCATCTCCCTGCCCGGTCTCCACACGGAAATTGCCCGACGGCTGATGGCCTCCGGTGACGGTTTCGTCGCAAAAACCACCGCCTATGTCTCCGCCGATACCCGCTGGGCAGTCTCCGACCGCTGCGGCGATCCTTATGAAAGTACCCTCGCACGGTTTGGCCTGCAGCCGGATGCTTTTCGCCGCTTCCACTATGAACCGGACGCCATGGCGCAGGTTATGAACGATCTGATGGCAGAAGCCGATCCCGGCGGTCATCTATCCTTATATTATAACTCCCGGTTTGTCTCCCTCACAACCGACAGCCGCACCATTACCGCCTGCACTGTTCAGACGCCCAACGGTGTCATGACCATCCGTCCCCGTCTGGTCATCGACTGCACCGCCGATATCGCTGCTGCCCGCATGGCCGGCTGCGCCTATGCTATCGGAGAGGATGCCGCTGCCGATTTTGGGGAGACCGCCGCACCGGCTGCGCCCACATCCCGCCTCAACGGCATTACCCAAAGTTTTCGCATCACCCATACCATTGAGACCATCACACAGATTCCCGAGCAGTACCGCGACGTAGACCTTTCCGACTGGGAAGCCCATATGGAAAGCTCCGACAGTCCGGTCAGCTGCTTTGATGTCTATCCCCGCGGCGGCATCTGTGTCAACATGCTGCCAACCGCCGAAGGCGAACTCTACCTGCGGCATTCCTACGATGAACTCCGGCACATCTGCGAGGCCCGTGCCTTCAGCTACATGCGCTGGCTTGCCCGGCGCTATGGTCTGACCGGCTGGCAGATCACCCATCTGTTTCCCCTGCTCGGTCTGCGGGAAACCTATCGTCTGCGAGGCGAATACGTGCTGACCATCGATGATCTGCACCGCGGCTGTCCCAAAGGTGCGGCTGCCCGTCATCCCATCGCCGTGGCCGATCATCCTGCCGATACCCACGGTCAGGGAAGTCAGGGTTGTCAGGACACCGGCCGCTACACCATCCCCTATGAATGCCTGCTTCCGCGGGAGATCGACAACCTCCTGGTCGCCTGCCGCGGCGCATCGTTTTCCCATCTGGCGGCATCCAGCGCGAGACTCTCGCGTACCATGCTGCAGCTGGGCGAAGCTGCGGGGACCGCTGCCGCCCGGAGTCTCGCGTCAGGTGTTCTTCCCCGTGACCTACCCTATTCCCGGCTTGCCGAGTTGGACAGCGTGAACCTCTGACCAGATAAAGCAGCCGTATGCCGCCACTCTCAACACATCCAAGGAGAATCATCATGACCTACAACTTCCACACACACACTGCCCGGTGCAGCCATGCCACCGGTACCGAGGAAGAATACATTCTGCGCGCCATCAGCGGCGGCATTCGCCGCATGGGCTTTTCCGATCATGTACCGCTGCGCTTTGACGACGGCTTTGAGTCCGCCTACCGTGTTCCGACCGATCAGGTTCCGGCGTATTTTGAGACCCTTCGCGCGCTGCGCGAGAAGTATCGCGACCAGATTGAACTGTACATCGGCTTCGAGATGGAGTACTACCGCGACTGTTTCCCCCAGATGCTTGCTGATGTGAAAGCTGCAGGCGCCGAATACCTGATTCTGGGAGAGCACTTCTGCGTGCCTGAACATCCCGGCCCCTCGCTGCACAGTATGCGCGATCACGCTGACGAGGAAAGCATTGCTTTCTATGTTTCCACCGTGATCGAGGCCATGAACACAGGCGTCTTCTCCTACGTCGCCCATCCTGATCTCTTCCGCTTCTCAGGCGATCCTGCCGTCTACGAGCGTCATATGCGCAGGCTCTGCCGCGCGGCTGTGGAAACAGCAACGCCGCTGGAAATCAACTTCCTCGGCATCCGCGAAAATCGCATCTACCCCAACGATGCCTTCTGGGTCATCGCCGGACAGGAAAAAGCGCCCGTGACTTTCGGCTTTGACGCCCACGACGTGGAAAGTGCCTATGATGAGGCATCCATCGTGAAGGCCAGGGCGATGGTGAAAAACTTCGGGCTCAACTACATCGGGGAGCCCGAGCTGCGACTGCTGCGGAAGTAAACCTGCTGCTCTCCTCAAAAACACCCACATCATCAGTGAAAGAGGTTTTCTGCCATGCTTGCTAAAATGTCTGAGCTTCTCGCGATCGCCGAGCAAAAGAACTGCGCGATCGGTATGTTCAATACACCGAATCTTGAACAGGTTCTGGCCGTCATTCATACCGCCGAAACCTTAAATGTCCCCGTCATGATTGCCCATCTGCCGCTGTTTGAAGAAAGTGCGCCCATTCATGTGCTGGTTCCCGCGATGCTCGCTGCCGCAAAAGCCGCCCGGGTACCGGTCTGCGTGCATCTTGACCACTGCGAGGATCTTGCGTATATGGAAGAAGCTCTGAAGCTGGGCGTGACCAGCGTGATGTATGACGGAAGCCTTCTGCCTTATGAAGAAAATCTCGCCAACACCAGAAAGGCCGCCGAGATGGCTCATAGCTGCGGCGTTGATATTGAGGCAGAGCTGGGTGCCATGCCAGCCCGTGAGGGCGGTCTCTCTCCCAATCCCACGGGACCTGTATACACCGATCCCGCCATGGCCGTGGAATTCTGCCGCGAGACCGGCATTGATGCCCTGGCTCCGAGCTTTGGCACCGCCCACGGTATCTACAAGTCAAAGCCTGTACTGGATCTGGCGCTTGTGAAGACTATTTATGAAAAGACCGGGCTGCCCCTCGTCATGCACGGCGGCTCCGGCGTCAGCCACGAGGATTACCGCACGGCGATCCAAAACGGCATCCGCAAGGTCAACTACTACAGCTATATGTCCCGCGCAGGCGCAGGCGGCGTCAAAGAGCTGATCAGTCATCAGGACGTGACCTTCTTCCTCGACATCGCCGACGCTGCCCGAAAAGCGATGGAAGCCAATGTTGAGGAGGCCATGCGCGTTTTCTACGGCCTGTGAGTCGTGAAAATCCGTTCACGGCTGACGGATTCTATACAAACGCAGCAGAGCCCACCGCTCCTCTGACCGGTGGGCTCTTTCGGCATATACAGGCCGGATACCGTTATCTGGTTTTTGCTCTGTATTCCGACGGCGTGCAGCCGTTGTATCTCCGGAACACCTTGATAAAACTTGACATATTGCCAAAACCTGCGCTGCGGGCCGCGGTTTCCACATTTTCTCCATCTTCCAGCAGCATACAGCAGTAAAGGATCTTCCGCTTCAGAATATATTCGTAGACCGGCGTGTTGTAATATTGCCGGAAGCTTCGGGAAATGTATTCACGGCTGTAGAAAAAATGGGCTGCAACATCGCTGACAGAATGAATCTGCAGGAAATTGGCATCGATGTATTCCTTGATGCAGCTGATGAACTGCGGCGGATGTACGCTGCGGGCGGAAATTGTTTTCTGATCAGACAGCGTTAAAAACAGTCCGCAGATTTCCAGATAGGCCTTTGCCATAGCATACGGCGTATCTGCATCCGAGAGTGCAGCTTCCGCTGCCCTTATCTGCGTCAGCAGCCGCTGCCCCGACAGGGCAAAAGCGGCAAACGAATCGTTTCCCATCCCCACAAAATCCATAACGGAACAATCGGGGAAAACCGCAGACGGGTCCCGGAAGTAGAGCACATACCGGTCATAGCAGATCGGTGCATCCAGACGGAAAACATGAAATTTCAGCGGCTTTGTCAGTATCGCCATCCCCGGCTCCACTACAATGCCCTGTCCGTCCGAGATGTACTGGACGCCTTCCCCTGCAGCATTCAGCGTCAGTTCGTAATAACCATGGGCATGGAGCTCTTCCAGCAGATCTCCCGCCGAATAGTCATTGATCCGATGAGAGAAAATGATCCTTTCGGAGATGAGATAATCCGTCCACCCCGCCTCTGCGTTGATGTAACCTCCGGAACCGCTCTCCCGGTATTTTCCCTTTTGCAACCCTTCCCGTATCTTTTCCTTCACAGCGTCCCCCATATCACAAAAGCATAAATAATCATCACAAATAAGGCTTTCTTAATGCAAATATGAATGTCATAATTAGTATACTGCAATCAGGCGCAATGTCAACATCAGACATATAGAGAATGGAGGCAAAATCATGAATTGGGTAGAAAACGGTATTGCAAAGTCGGAATTTACCTGCAGCGACACCAGAAAGAACATCTTTCTGATCGGCGACTCGATCCGGATCGGTTACTGCGCCACTGTAAAGGAAGAGCTTTCGGAGAAAGCGGAGGTGTTTTATGTAAACGACAACTGCCGCAGCACGCAGTACGTCATTTTTTCCCTCAAAAAATGGGTCGCACTGTTTGACAAGCCCGAATGCGTGGATATCATCCAGTTCAACTGCGGACACTGGGACGCAGCGCATTGGAACGGCTACAGCGAACCCCTGACCACAGAAAGCGAATACGCCAAAAATATCCAAATGATCATCACCCTGCTGCGCCGCTTTTTCCCGAATGCCCGGCTGATTTTTGCCACCACCACGCCCATGAATCCCGACGGCGGCGACACAGGCGGCGTCAATCCCCGCTCCACCGAATCCATCGCCCGCTATAACAGTATCGCCGTGAAGATTGCAGCGGAAAACGGCGTGGAAATCAACGATCTCAATCGGTATATGCGCGATTGGGGCAGCGAACAGTTCAAGGACACCTGCCATCTGACGCCGGAAGCGTTTGCGGTTCTGGGCAAAGAAGTAGCCAGAGTACTTTGTGAAAAGCTTGAGGAAAAGTAAAATGATCGTATATTCCAAAGAACTCGCAACCGAGAATGCAGATGTCCTGATCATCGGCGGCGGCCCTGCGGGACTCTGTGCAGCGCTTGCCTCTGCCCGTGCAGGTGCAAATACCCTGCTGATTGAGCAGGCCGGATTCTGCGGCGGCATGGCAACGGCAGGTCTTGTCGCGCCTTTTATGACCTGCTACGACAGCGGCGGCAAGACGATGCTCATCCGCGGCCTGTTTGAAGAAATCGTGGATCGTCTGGTGGACATGGGCGGCGCCCTTCATCCATCCGGCATTCCGGCAGCATCGGCGTTTACTTCTTACATCACCGCCGGTCACATTCATGTCACTCCCTTCAGGGCAGAAGCGCTCAAGCTGCTTGCGGACAGAATGCTGAAAGAGGCCGGCGTCAAGGTGCTTTATCACACGTCCTTTGTCGATGCAATCACCGAAGGTGAGCGCGTGAAGCGTGTGATTATCGCCAGGAAAGAGGGGCTTTGTGCAATCGATGCCAAAGTCATCGTAGACTGCACGGGCGACGGTGACTGTGCCGCAGCGGCAGGCGTTCCCTATACGATGGGCAACGGTGCCGGCCGTATGCAGCCCGCCACCATGTTTTTCCGCATCGGCAACGTGGACAGCGCAAAAATCGACGCCGACATCGAAGCGAATTGGTCCAACTTCTACCGCAAGGACGGCGTCAACTACCGTTCCCTGCACTGGTGGGTATCCCGTGCCCGTGAAGCCGGTGACTGGACGCTCAACCGCGTATCCATCGGTCTCTTCCGCGGCGTCGATGAGGACGAGTGGAGTATCAACACCTCGCGCATTATGGGTATTGACGGAACCTGCTCCGAAAGTCTCACCGACGGCGAGCAAATCGGCCGCGAGCAGGCAGACGAGATTTTCCGTTTCCTGAAAAAATACGTTCCCGGCTGTGAAAACGCCAAGCTTCTCCAGACCGGCAGTACCCTCGGCATCCGTGAAACCCGTCACATCCACGGTATGAAAACGCTTTCGCTGGACGATATTCTGGAATGCAGAGTTCCGGATGACGCGATCATGCTTGCGGCCAATTCCGTGGACGTCCACGGCAGATTCGGCCCCACCAGCAATGAATACATCACCATCCCGGAGGGAAAATACTACGGCATTCCGTATGGCTGTCTGGTTCCCGAAAACCGTTCCAACCTGCTGGTTGCGGGACGCTGTCTTTCCGCCGACAGTGAAGCCGCCGGAGCGGTGCGCGTGATGCCTCCCTGCATGGGTATGGGACAGGCTGCCGGTACTGCGGCGGCGCTGGCCTGTCTGTCCGGCTCGGATGTACGGACGCTGGATACTGCTCGGCTGCGCTCTGAGCTTGAAAAGAGAGGGGTACTGCTGCATGTATGAGCTGTACATGGAAATAACCAATCCGACCGAAGCGTTTACCGGTAAAAAAGAAAGCATTCAGGGCTTTGCCATCCACGGCAACACCGGATTTGTTCTGTTTCACACCGGCATCTGCGCCGCCTACGATCTTTCGTCATGTACCCGTGAGCCCATCGGTGTTTTCCGTCTCGGTTCCTATAACACCGGCGACCCGGACGTACGCTACACCAATCACGCAAACGATGCCATGTTTGGCCCGACGCTTGAGGGTGAAAAATATCCTCTGCTGTATGTCACCGCCGGAAACAGCGGTGAAACCGATGAGAATGGTTACATATCCTACTGCGCAGTGGAGCAAATCCGCGAGAAAGACGGCGTTTTCACCGCCGAGACAGTGCAGCGGATATACTACCGCAACGACGGCATCGACTCCACTCCCTTTGTCACCCCCGGCTGGGGATGGCCTGCGTCGTTGGTGGATGTGCAGGGCGGCTGGTACTACATGTTCTCTGCCCGTCATCGGACGAAGAAGGAATTCACACGCCCCGACAACACCTATATCATCACAAAATTCCCCCTGCCCACGCCCGGTACCGGAGACGTGACCCTGCATTCCTCGGACATTGTCGATCAGTTTGAGCTTCCGCTGTATGCACTCTTTACCCAGGGCGGCACAATCCGCGACGGGAAGCTATGGTATCTGTTCGGCGCAGGAAAGGAAAAGTACCCAGATGCGCTGTGCTGCATTGATCTGCAGGCCCGTGATTTCGTGCTGCGGGAAGACCTTTCCGGTACCATCTTCGGTGACCAGGAAGTGGAGTGCTGTGCCTTCCTGGGAGATTCGCTTCTCATCAATACGCAGAACGGTAATATCTATCTGCGGCGCTGAATGAGGCTTTCCTTTGTTTTCATTTTCTTCTTTCAGCAATACACCAAAGCCCGGATGGCCTCCCAAAACAGGCTCATCCGGGCTTTTTCTGTATCATAAAACCAGCGGGTTATTTCGAATCCTTGAAGGAAAACCGTCAGACAATCATGCTCCTTTTTCTTCATAACAGCAATCCTGTTAAACAAATTAGCAATTCAATCATATACTCAACCACTATTTTGCGTTATAATGGAGCCGGATATATTGATGCGCCTGACGGACCATACCTGTCTGATACGCATCCTCTGTTATTTTCCCACTCACAGAGCGAAGATTTTCATGGTCTCCGGCTGCAGTATATCAGAAAACGGTACTGACCTCAACGAGAAAGGAACAGCTCATATGAAAAACCTGAGATATTGTGCAATACCGCTTTTGACCATCGATCCGTTTTTCAGCATCTGGTCGATGAGCGACCACCTGTATGATGACGTCACGAAACACTGGACCGGCCGGCGCAATCCCATCAGTGCAGGGGTTTATCTGGACGGGGAGTTCTATTCCCTCATGGGGCAGCGCGTGCACAACAGCGACAGGCAATCAGCCCCTTACCGCCTGATGGCGAATATCCCGCAGACAAGTGTGAAAGTTACGCCCACGGCTACCTACTACACGTTTGAAAATGATGTCATCCGCGCAAAGCTCTCTTTTCTCTCTCCGCTCGTTCTCGACAGGCTTGATCTTTTATCAAGACCTGTTTCGTACATGGAATATGCGCTTGAGGTCATCGACGGAAAAGAGCACTCGGTTGAGTTCTACTTTGACATGTCGACTGAGTGCAGTGTTGACACCTATGACGGAAAGGTTATCTGCCGGAAAGGCAAATCTTCTGTGTATTTCGGAAAGAGCGAGCAGGCGCCGCTTTCCAAAGTCGGCGACAGCGTGTGCATCGACTGGGGTTACATTCACATTTCCGAGCCCTCCGCGCAGCTTATAAACGGTACAAGCAAGTCCTGGGAACCGGCGGAGCTTCTCTCCTTCGACGAGGAATACGAGGTGTTCAGGGAATATCCGTATGTCTGCGTACGTAAAAATGAGCGCAGCGGCGTGATCACATTCGGATACGATGATATCTACTCGGTGGAATATTTCGGCGAGAAACTGGAAGGCTATTATAAAAAATACTACGGCAGCTTCGATGAGATGTTTGAAGCCTCGATCAACGAGTACGGACGCATCAAACAGCTTTGCGCAGAATTTGATGCCCGTGTCCTCAATGACGCCCGGAAGGTTTCGGATCACTATGCCGAGATCGTGTCCCTTGCCTACCGGCAGTCTGTCGCGGCGCACAAGCTGGTGTGCGACAGCGAAGGGCATGATCTGTTCCTTTCCAAGGAGTGTCACTCCAACGGCTGCATGGGAACCCTTGACTGCACCTACGAATCCTCTCCCCTGTTCTACAAATACAATCCCGACCTGATGTTTGCGATGATCCGTCCCATTGCCAGGTTTGCCTGCTCTGACAAGTGGCCGTTTGACTTTGTCCCCCACGACGTGGGCCGATATCCCGTTGCCAACGGACAGGTTTACGGTGCGGTCAACGGTGAGCAGAATCCCAATATGCAGATGCCGCTGGAGGAATGCGGCAATCTGCTGCTCTGCGCGTTATCGGCAGTGAAATACGGCGCAAAAGACAGGTCGTTTATCGAAGAGTACAGGGAATTGCTGAAGAAAACCGCCGATTACCTCGTTGAAAACGGCTTTGACCCTGCTCTGCAGCTCTGTACCGACGATTTCACCGGGAAGTTTGCGCACAGCTGCAATCTGAGCATCAAGGCAATTCTGGGCATCGCCTGCTACGGCGTGCTTTATGGTGACGAGCACTACACTGCCATCGCAAAAGAATACGCCGGGAAATGGGAAGCGCTGAGCGTCGGCAGCTATGGCAGTTCACGGCTTGCATTTGACCTTGAGGACAGCTGGAGCCTGAAATACAACATCATCTGGGATAAGCTTCTGGAGTTGAACGTCTTCCGTCCGGAGGTTTTTGAGCGCGAAGTGGCTGTATATCGTGAGAAGCTCAATCCATACGGCATTCCCCTTGATATGCGGCAGGATTACACGATCAACATCTGGAATTTCTGGACGACGGTCATGACCGACGACAAAGAGTACCTCAACAAAGTGATCGACGCGGAGTACGCTTTCATCAACGACACCCTTGACCGCGTTCCGATCACCGACTGGCACTGCACAAGCATCAATCGGCGGATGGACTTCCAGAACCGCTCTGTGGTCGGCGGGCTGTTTGTGAACATGCTTGTGGAAGGATAAGAGAAAGCAGCAGATGCAATATTCACCGTCATTCCGATCCGCAAAATACAGCTTTCATTTATCCTGCGAGTATTCCGTCAATAAACTGTCTGGCAAGTCTTGCACTTCTGCCGCCGCGTTCAAGTGCAAATCGCTCGGCAAGCAGATCAAGCTTCTCTGCCTGCATATCAATGCCGTTTTCCTCTGCCAGGTGATGAACGATATGAAGGAAGGTTTCCTTGTTGGGCTTTGAGAAGGTTACGTGAATACCGAAGCGTTCCGACAATGAAACCAGTTCCTGCATCGTATCGTTGCGATGGATATCATCACCCTCACGTTCTGAAAAGGTTTCCTTGATGATGTGTCGGCGGTTGCTGGTAGCGTAAATCACCACATTGTCAGACTTTGCCGTTACCGAGCCCTCCAATACAGCTTTGAGCGCGTTGAAGTTATCATCATCCTTCATGAAGGAAAGGTCATCAATAAACAGCACGAATTTCAGCGGATTGCCCGACAGCTCATCCAGTACCTTGGGAATGCTGCGGAGCTGATCCTTGCGAATCTCAACAATGCGCAAGCCTTCCTTCCAAAGCTCGTTGGCAACCGCCTTTACAGTCGAAGATTTACCGGTTCCGGCATCGCCCGTAAGCAGAATATTCGCGGCTGGTTTTCCCTGTAATAAGGCTTTTGTGTTGTTGATAATGATCGCTCTTTCACGTTCATAATCAACAAGGCCCGAAAGCTCCGTTTGATCCGGATGCAGAACGGGGACAATGTTGCCCTGCTCGTCCACACAGAACATCCGATTCTTTGCATAAATACCGTAACCGAATTTCCCGATATTCTCGGTGCGGTGCAGATAGATCTCGGACAGCCTCAGCTTTGTGGTCGTGAAATCCGGCAGATACCCTTTGTAGTTCAAAAGCCCGCACAGATCTTCTTTCGTCAGTTCCGCGGCTTCCTGCAGGATCGAAAGTTCTTCCTCCAGGGCTGTCTGCATATACCCGGGAACCGCTTGCTTTCGCCCAACAGTTCTGACGTAAACATTACTGCTGCTTGTGCAGATCTCTTTGATGTATTCGCCGAGATTTCCGCCGTTTGCCTCGTACAAAGCCGAGACAAAGGCGGAGTAAACGGCGATTGCCGGTTTTTCCAGATACCGCAGCAGTGTGGAAATCACCGGATCGTCTAGCAGATCGCGGAAAACACACAAAGATTTCAGTTTTACTTTTATATTCTCCATATCAGTTCAAGATTGCCCCCGACGCGCCGCCGGACACAAGAGCTGCATACCGTTTGAGATAACCGGACAGTTCTTTGGTCTTTGGCACAAAGTTTTTCATGCGTTCAGCGAGAACCGCTTCGTCCACTTTGAGTTCAATGGTATTTTCAGGGATATTGATACTGATGATATCTCCATCCTCGACCACACCGATCATTCCGCCGGAAGCCGCTTCAGGCGTCACATGACCGATGCAGGCACCTCTCGTTGCACCGCTGAAACGTCCGTCGGTGATGAGGGCAACGCTTGAGCCCAGTCCCATACCCATGATGGCGGAGGTAGGGTTTAGCATTTCACGCATGCCGGGACCGCCTTTGGGTCCTTCGTAGCGGATGACCACCACGTCGCCCGCCACGATCTTACCCGCATTGATTGCTGCCTGCGCATCTTCTTCCGAGTCAAATACCTTGGCGGGACCTTCATGTACCAGCATTTCGGGAAGCACCGCCGAACGCTTGACCACGCTGCCCTCGGGTGCAAGATTGCCTTTCAGCACCGCAATTCCACCCGTTTGGCTGTACGGATTAACAATCGGACGGATCACCTCGGGATTGAGATTTACACAGCCCGCAATGTTTTCACCGATGGTCATACCCGTGATGGTCATACAATCGGTATGGAGCAGATTCTTTTTCGTCAGCTCATTCATAACGGCATACACACCGCCTGCCTCGTTTAAATCCTCCATATAGGTACGGCCGGCCGGTGCCAGATGGCAGAGATTGGGGGTTTTTGCACTGATCTCGTTTGCAATGTCCAGATTCAGCTCCACACCGCACTCGTGGGCAATGGCAGGGAGATGCAGCATGGAGTTTGTAGAGCAGCCAAGCGCCATATCCACGGTCAGCGCGTTCATCAGCGCCTCTTTGGTCATGATATCACGGGGGCAGATATTTCTGCGAACCAGTTCCATCACTGCCATGCCTGCGTGCTTTGCCAGCTCAATACGGGCGGAATAGACCGCAGGAATCGTGCCGTTTCCGCGAAGTCCCATGCCCAGAGCTTCGGTCAGGCAGTTCATGGAATTTGCCGTGTACATACCCGAACAGGAGCCGCAGGTGGGACAGGTTTTACATTCGTATTCATAGAGCTTTTCGTCGGTGATTTTGCCTGCGTTATAAGCACCGACCGCTTCAAACATGGAGGAAAGACTGGTTTTTTTGCCTTCCACGCGTCCTGCAAGCATGGGACCGCCGCTGACAAATATGGTAGGGATATTCACTCTTGCCGCCGCCATGAGAAGTCCCGGCACGTTCTTGTCGCAGTTGGGTACCATGACAAGTCCGTCAAAGCCGTGGGCGAGCGCCATCGCTTCGGTGGAATCGGCAATCAGATCACGGGTGACAAGAGAGTATTTCATCCCCGTGTGACCCATGGCAATACCGTCGCAGACGGCAATTGCCGGGAATACGATGGGCGTACCGCCGGCCATCGCAACACCGAGCTTCACCGCATCCACGATCTTGTCGAGATTCATGTGTCCGGGCACAATTTCATTGTAAGATGATACGATACCGATCAGCGGCCGCTTCTGTTCTTCCTCTGTCAGACCCAATGCATGAAACAAGCTGCGGTGAGGGGCATTGTGAACACCCGTAACAACATTTTCCTTCGGCATACTGCCACCTCCTGTCAGTTATTGATGAGCTTATCCTCGTCGCTCCAGCTATACAGCTTGCGGATATCCGCGCCAACGACCTCAGACGGATGCTCGGATGCTTTCTTTCTCATGGCGTTGAAATGTACCTGCGCGCCTGCGGAGGACATATCCAGCAGGAAATCCTTGGCAAAGGTACCGTCCTGGATGTCGGCGAGGATCTTCTTCATGGTCTTTTTGGTTTCCTCGGTGATGATCTTGGGACCGGTGACATAATCGCCGTACTCGGCAGTATTGGAGATGGAGTAACGCATTCCTGCAAAGCCGCTCTGATAGATCAGATCAACGATCAGCTTCATCTCGTGGATGCACTCAAAGTAGGCGTTTCTCGGATCGTAACCCGCCTCAACCAGGGTTTCATAGCCTGCCTGCATCAGTGCGCAGACGCCGCCGCAAAGCACTGCCTGCTCACCGAACAGGTCGGTTTCCGTCTCGGTACGGAAGGTGGTTTCCAGCACGCCCGCTCTTGCACCGCCGATGCCGAGAGCATAAGCAAGACCCAGATCCCAGGCATCACCTGTAGCGTCCTGTTCCACTGCGATCAGACACGGAACGCCCTTGCCGGCCTGATACTCGGAGCGAACGGTATGACCGGGGCCTTTTGGCGCGATCATGATGACGTTGACATCCTTCGGCGGCTTGATGCAGCCGAAATGGATGTTGAAGCCGTGAGCAAAAGCCAGAGTCTTACCTTCGGTGAGATTGGGTTCGATGGATTCCCTGTAAAGTGCCGCCTGCTTTTCGTCGTTGATGAGGATCATGATGATATCGGCCGCCTTTGCCGCATCGGCGGCAGTCATCACTTTCAGTCCCTGCGCTTCAGCCTTTGCCCAGCTCTTTGAGCCTTCGTACAGACCAACGATAACGTCCACGCCGGAGTCTTTCAGATTGAGTGCGTGTGCATGGCCCTGAGAGCCGTAGCCGATGATGGCAACCGTCTTGCCGCTGAGCTTCTGAAGATCGCAGTCCTGCTGATAAAAGATTCTGTTCGTCATGGTAGTTACCTCTTTCTGATTATAAATTCATGGTTTGACGCAGCGTTGCGCTGCCTTTTTCAATCGAAGCCGTACCGGTACGGCAGATTTCAAGAATTGTGAAGTCGCGCATGAGGGAGATAAAGTCGTCCATCTTTGTGCTGTTTCCGATCACGCGCAGCACAATGGAATCCCTGGTATAATCAATTGTTTCAGCCTTGAATGCTTCCGCCGCCGCATGGATTTCATCACGCAAGGCCGGATCGTTCTGCAGCTTGATGAGCATCAGCTCACAGCTCAATGAATTTCCTGCCGTCAGTTCTTTGATCGAGCAGACATCCGGCAGCTTGTAGAGCTGATTGACCAATTGCTGCTTTCCGTTTTCTTCTCCGTCAAAACTGAACGTGATACGGGAATATTCAGGAGATTCCGTCTCGCTTGCGGTAATGGAACTGATATTGAACTGACGGCGGCGAAACATGCTGGTCAGTCGGTTGAGCACGCCGAACTGGTTTCGCACCAATACCGCGAGTGTATATCGGTTCATAATGCCACCTCCAGTTTCGTGATGATGTCATCCATACTGCCGCCGGGCGGTAGCATGGGAAGGACGAACTCGTCCTTGTCTATCCTGCAGTCGATGATATAAGGACCTTCGGTCTGAAACGCCTTTTCCAGCGCGCAATCCAGCTCTTCGGGAGTCGTGACCGCTTCGCCGTCTGCACCGAATGCTCTGGCGAAGGCTGCAAAATCGGTTTTACGTTCCAGAACGGAGTTGGAGTAATGCCTGTCGTAGAACAGCGTCTGCCACTGACGAACCATGCCCAGCACACCGTTGTTCATAATGATGACCACCACAGGAACGTTGTACCTCACAGCAGTTGCCAGCTCGTTGAGATTCATGCCAAAGCTGCCGTCACCGGTGACGAGCACGCTGCGCTCACCTGTTCCGTACGCTGCACCGATTGCCGCACCGAAGCCGTAGCCCATGGTGCCCAGACCGCCGCTGGATGCAAAGCGTCTTGCGGTTTTGAAAGCAAGGCTTTGCGCCGCCCACATCTGATGCTGACCAACGTCTGTGCAAACAGCGGTGTTCGCGCCGAGATACCTGTTCAGTGTCAGCATTGCCCGGCGGGGTGTGAGTCCCTCACGGTTATCAAGGTAGCCCTCTTCCTCTGCCCTGAAAGCCGTTACCGTTTCCATCCATTCGGGCTTTGTTTCTTTCTTTAAGAGCGGAAGAAGTTTTTCAATTGTCAGCTTCACATCCCCGCGAAGCCCGCAAACAGAGTTGACCGTTTTATTCAGTTCCGATCCGTCCACATCGATGTGAACGATCCTGGCGCCCTTTGCAAATTTCGAACGATTCCCCGTAACCCGATCATTAAAGCGAACGCCAAGAGAAATGATGACATCGGCGTGATGCATGGACATAGACGATGCGTAGTGACCGTGCATACCCTGCATCCCCAAAAACCGCGGATGATCGGTTGGGATCGCCGAAAGCCCCATCAAGGAACAACCGATCGGCGCATCAATCTTTTCTGCAAGTGCAAGCACCTCATTCTCCGCGTCTGCCGTGATGACGCCGCCGCCAAAGTAAATAAAGGGGCGTTTTGCCGCATTGATGATCTCTGCCGCTTCTTCGATGCGAACGTCCTTTGCGGCAAAGGGCGGATCCTTCTCTACGGGCAGCTGCGGCTCGTATTCGCATTTTGCAATCTGCACATCCTTCGGTACATCGATCAGCACGGGGCCCGGCCGGCCGGATTTGGCGAGCTTAAAGGCCTCACGAATGGTATCTGCCAGCTCCTCAACATCGCTGACGAAGTAATTGTGCTTGGTGATCGGCAAGGTAACGCCTGTAATGTCAATTTCCTGAAAGCTGTCGGTGCCAATCTGCGTTGTCGGTACATTTCCGCAAATCGCAACCATTGGAATCGAATCCAGATACGCGGTGGCAATGCCTGTGACCAGATTGGTGGCTCCCGGACCGGAAGTGGAAATAACCACGCCGACCTTTCCGGTGGTTCTTGCATATCCGTCCGCTGCGTGCGCCGCACCCTGTTCGTGGGCGGTCAGCACATGGTTAATTTCATCCTGATATCGATACAGGCTGTCGTACACATTCAGAATCTGGCCGCCCGGATATCCGAAAACGGTCTCGCAGCCCTGTTCAATCAATGTTTTTACAAGGATATCTGCTCCTGACAAAAGCATGATCTCACCTCTCGCTGTTTTTGTATGATAGAATCGCGCTTGTAGGCGCTTTATGAATCAAACGATTTTGAACCCTTCGGCACGCAATGATTTCGTAATCAGGTTAACGTGATCGAAGTCTCTTGTTTCCATATCAATGCGAAGGAAGCAGCCGTTGACGCTCTCGGTATCGCCCTTTTCGTAATGAACGCCGGTCACATTGCCGCCGCAGTCGGCGATGATACGGGAGATATCCTTGAGCTGTCCGGGCTTGTCGATGAGCTCGATGAGCAGGCTCGTGGATCGTCCCGACTTGAGCAGACCGCGGTCAATGACGCGTGAAAGGCTCGTTACATCGATATTGCCGCCCGATACCACGGCGACGACGCGCTTGCCCTTCAAGTCAAATTTATCAAACATGACCGCGGCAACCGCAGCTGCGCCCGCGCCCTCCGCGATCATCTTCTGTTTCTCAATCAGTGCCAGAATCGCGCTTGCCACCTCGTCGTCGGATACCAGTGCGATTTCATCCACATACTCGCTGATCAGCGCGAATGTGTTTTCTCCCGGCTTCTTGACGGCGATGCCGTCTGCGATGGTGGAAACCGAGGAAAGGCTCTCGATCTCACCGCACTTCACGGAGTTATACATACTCGGTGCACCTGCTGCCTGCACGCCGTAAACCTTGACCTGCGGGCAAATCTGCTTCACGGTGTAGGCGATGCCGGAGATCAGCCCGCCGCCGCCGACGGGAACGACGATGGCATCAATGTTATCGAGGTCATTGAAGATTTCAAGGGCAATGGTGCCCTGACCTGCGATGACATTTTCATCGTCAAAGGGATGCACGAACGTATAGCCTTTGCTTTCTTTCAGTTCAAGTGCTTTCTGATAGGCGTCATCGTAGCAGCCTTCAACCAGGCACACTTCCGCGCCGAAGCCCTTTGTCGCCTCAACTTTGGAGATAGGAGCGGTATCCGGAAGGCAAATGAGCGATTTGATGCCGTTCTTGGTTGCTGCAAGTGCAACACCCTGCGCATGGTTACCTGCAGAGCAGGCAATGACGCCCTTCTGCTTTTCTTCTTCACTGAGCATTGCAATTTTATAGGCCGAACCTCTGACCTTGAAGGAACCGGTGATCTGCAGATTCTCAGGTTTCAGATACAACTCACAATCAGGAGCAATTCCATAAGCCCGAACAAGCTTTGTTTCGCGAACGATGTTCCGCAGTACCGTCTGTGCATTGAATACTTTGTCGAGAGATAACATTTTGCCTTCCGCCTTTCAAATAATGATTCAGATTCGGCTTTGGGACAAAAAAACACCCGTCTCAAAGCCATAAATTTGCTTTGAGACGGGTGTCTATATCAATATAAAACACTCGCGGTACCACTCAAATTGCGGACAGAAAATCCGCCACCTCTTCGAAGTCAGACAACTTCTATGCACTAACGCAGCATTCTCGGGAAACGCCTACTGGGTGTCAGAACCTTTGGGGCTTCCGGCTCAGAAGGGATGGGAAATCCGCAGTCCTTTACCGGGATCGCACCATCCCCGGCTCTCTGTGAAAATCGTTGCAGTTTCCGTCTTCGTCGACGCCTTTGATTTTCGAAGTCAATCAACCTCTATGCACTGACGCAGCAAACTCGGGTTGCCCTATACACGACTCGGACGTCTTTGTCCATACGCTCTCAGGCTTCCAGCTCAGAAGGGAGAGAGACAAAGGTTTTGCATACCGATTCACACCAGCCATCGGCTCTCTGAAACGCTACTTGCTTTGCTCATTCTTCGTCACAGCTTTTATGGCATGTATTTTAGCGCAGCAAATCGTTAATGTCAATGCCTTTTTTGCAAGTTCACAATAAATTCATATTTTTTAGAGACGGTGCATACTATTCATTTTTTCTCTCCAATCCATTCATGACAAGACGAAAAAAATGTTGAAGATTCAGGATATCTGTGTTCCTTTTTCGCAAGAAACACCCGCAAAATCAATTTCAAAACCAAGAGAAAAGCTTTTTCCTTTTACTCATTTTTTATACAAAAAAAACCTCAAATATACACCAACATGAATTCAAGCATTCAAAAACACAGCCATTTTCTAAAAATCAACTAACGACTTAATATCAACAGGCATACCGGTTGCAATTGATTTATTTGCTGCAATACCTGTAAGACAGCTCATTGCTCCTGCAATATGACCTGCCGCTCTCTTCAATGGATCCGGCTTAGGTTCGCCGAAAATGTCTGCAAGAAGGATTGGGTCAGCACCGCCGTGTCCGCCTTCAGCCTCAGGAATTTCAACACTGTAAGGTTTTTTAAACATCGGAAAAACTGTAATTGACTTTCTTGCAATTGCCGCGTCATGAATTGATTCAACATCATCAGGATTTGGAATTCTTTGCGTAACAACAAGCTCAATTCTACCCTTTGTTCCTGTAAAAAACACTTTAAAACCTTCTATTGGAGAAAAAGCATTCAGCGAATACGAAAGCTGTGCACCGTTTTCATATTTAACAAGAACATTCATCGTATCCTCTATGCTGATACCATCGCTGAAAACGCTCTGGTCACGAAGGTAACCGTCATCCTGTTCTGCATTGAAATACATATCCTTGTGTAATTGATCTTCTATAAGTTCATTGGGTAGTGCAAACGGATCCCCCTTTGCGTTTTCAGAACCTTTTGTTCTGTAATAAAACTTTGTTATACCTCTGTTTTCAGCATTTTCTCTGCCATAGAACATCAAATCACCAAAAGCAAATACCTGCTTTGGATTTGTATCCAACCAGAAGTTTACAAGGTCAAAATGATGTGTTGCTTTATGTACTAAGAGACCGCCGCTATTGCGTTTGTCTCTGTGCCATCTTCTGAAATATTCTGCACCATGCATTGTGTCCAGCATCCATTCAAAATGAACCTGTTTAATTTCACCAATTGTATCCTCCATAATAAGTTTGCGAACGATTGAGTTATATGGAGAATATCTGTAGTTAAAAGCCACTCTTAAGTCTTTGCCCGTTCTCTTAACTGTGTCGAGAATCACCTGACATTTTTCAGCATCCATTGTCATCGGCTTTTCAGTTACAACATCGCAGCCAAGTTCCATGGCTCTTTTGATATATTTATGATGGGTACGGTCAATCGAACAGATAATTACGGTATCAGGTTTTTGTTCTTCAATCATTTTATCAAATTCATCAATACCATAAAGTGAAACTTCAGGATAATTATATGTATCCTTCAGCACCTTCTGCGCATATTCCATTCGTGTTCTGTTCACATCACAAAGTGCGGTCAATTCGCACGTTTCAGGAAAGTCGCGTGCAATTGAATGATAATAAAATCTCGAACGTACACCAACACCAACCAGTACATATCTTTTTTTCTTCATTTTTGTTTACCCCTTTCTGTTTGGTGGTTTATTTGCAATAAAACAATACACCAATTTCTTTCTCTTTACCTTGATTATTTTGGTTTTATATAGATAAAACACGAAAATATTGACATCTATACGAATAAGAGTTAAAATACATACCGGAGGTGAAATAAGTTGGAACCTGTTTTAAGGGATAGGTTGTTCAATGATGTTTTTGTTAATCAAAATATTGTGACAACGAGAAGAAAAACAACGCATGTACATTATCACAATTTTTATGAGATATATTACCAATTGGAAGGATACACAAAACACTTTTTAGGTGATAAAATTTTTGTATCAAAAAAGGATATGTTGGTTTTTATTCCTCCATATGCACATCACAGCACAGACAGTGAATCCTGCAGCAAATGCAGCAGAATTTTAATTCAGTTTAAAACCAATTATCTTCCGGAAGAAGTAAAGCCGCTTGTTGGCCTTCTTTCCGACGCAAAATTCATTTATATCCCGCCAAACTCTGCTCAGAAAATCGAAGAAATTGCATTCAGATTAAAAAAGGAGTATGAGAAGAACGAAGAATACAGTGATTACATAATAAAATTTTGTCTTGCGGAATTTATCGCTGTTCTTTGCAGACTGAAATGTGACTTCCCTCCGTCTCAGGCAGATTCCGCTGAGGTTATTTATAACATTTCCTCATACATAAGAAAGCATTATGACAGTGATTTATCCCTGGAATTTCTTTCGAAAAAATTCTTCATAAACAAAGATTATTTATCGAAGAAATTCCGAAACGTTTCCGGTATCGGTATCAACCAATTTATAACATATGTGCGAATAAAAAACGCAGAGGAACTTCTTCGCAATACAACACTCAGCATTAACGAGATCGCGCATTCCGTCGGCTATAAAGACAGCAATTATTTTTCCAAAGTTTTCAAAGAGATAAATAACATATCGCCGCATGCCTTTGCAAAACTTCGCTCTTCCAAAGAAGAGACTGTTTAAGTGTTCTGTAACAGAAAAAAATGAAATGCCAACGGTCGCGCTCCACTGGGAACATTACTTCAAGCATATCCTCAACAAGTACAACAGTATCTATAAAGTTCAGCTTCCAAATATCACACCCCATGTGTGCAGACACACCTTCTGCTCCAATATGGCGAAATCCGGCATGAAGCCCAGGACTTTGCCAATGCATTTGTGTTCCCGGCTTCCGATGAGGCCAGCAGCATCACCGGCGTTGTACTGAGTGCAGACGACATAGCACGAAGCTAAAGGAGGAATGACCATGAAAAAGATTCTGCCGGTTTTACTGGCGGCACTTCTCTTGGCAGGCTGCGCCGCACCTGTGGAAGAGCTTACTTACCGCCAGGTCAACATGGATGAGGCCATAACCCTGATGAAAGAAGAATCCGGATATATCATTCTGGATGTACGCACACCGGAAGAGTTTGCGGATAAGCACATTCCCGGAGCCATCAATGTTCCAAACGAAACCATTGGTACGAAGGAGATACCACAACTGCCGGATAAGGATCAGCTGATCCTGGTATACTGCCGCAGCGGCAATCGAAGCAGGCAGGCATCTGAAAAACTGGCAGCCTTGGGATATACCAATATTGTGGAATTCGGTGGCATCAATGACTGGCCGGGCGAGACAGTAACTGGATAAGCGAAAACTGCCGGATAAAGGGTCCGGCAGTTTTTTTCATATTCCCGAAATTAAAGTGATGACATCACGGAAGAACCACTTTATCCCTGTTATAATGAGGCCATAAAGAAAAACAAGGAGGGCTAACCAATGGCAGCTATCAATATCAATAACAACAACTTTCAAAACGAAGTGATAAACTCCGAAAAGAAAGTTCTGCTGGACTTCTGGGCACCCTGGTGCAGCCCTTGCCGCATAGTGGTTCCCATGGTAGAGGAGATCGCGAAGGAGCGTCCCGATATCAAGGTCGGCAAAATCAATGTGGATGAAAATCCGGAGCTGGCAGCCCGGTTCCGAATTATGAGTATTCCCACGCTGGTGGTAATGGAAAACGGAAAAATCGTCAATCAAGCAATGGGAGCAAGACCC
>SVMB01000135.1 GCA_015067675.1 Oscillospiraceae bacterium | reverse complement strand
GATCTGGACTTAAAATCCCGTGGGAGTGATCCCGTACCGGTTCAAGCCCGGTCTCCGGCACCATTCCCTTATAACTTTATATCGCGGAGTAGAGCAGTTGGTAGCTCGTCGGGCTCATAACCCGGAGGTCGGAGGTTCAAGTCCTCCCTCCGCAACCAGATGAAAGCCTTGCTATTTTCGAATAGCAAGGCTTTTTTATGTCGAAATCCAATGTATTTTCACCGCAAATATTTGCACAAACTCAGCTTTAGCAAGTCTTGCCTTGCCGGCCCCGAAAACTTTCTCCGTCGGCGCTGAGAGTGGAAGGGGCATCGCGTTGCTGCGATGCCCCTTCGGTTATTAGATTTCTTTAATGAGGATCACGGAGTTTCTCTTCATTTCGAAGTCCAGGTCACGAGTGGTGCCGTAAAGCTCACCGTCATGCTCTTCGTCCAGCAGGTAGATCTCGTACTTGCCGGGTCTGCCAAAATCGATGGAAATGCTTTTACTCATGGCGTAATCATCATCGGTATAGTGGGTAATGACCGCCATCAGCTTGCCCTCGGGGCTGACACCGCAGAGGGTGTAGATATCCTCAACCTTATTTTCGGCAACGATCTCTGCCTCCATGTCATAGAACATGCCATACCAGTAGAAAGGATAGTAGCCCTTGAGGCGCTCATAAGTATACAGATCGAACAGACCACAGCAAACGTTGGGACGGGTATCGTAGTAGAGCATCACATCAATGGAACTGCGCTGAGCCGCGCTGATGCAGGCCATTTCGAAGGCAGCACCCTTCATACCGTGAATGCTTTTGAGGGAATAGACGAATTCTTCATTCCATCCCTTGATATAGTTCCACTCTGTCAGGTGGTTCTCGGTTTCTGTATAGCCGCAGCTGTCAAGGCATGCGCGCAGACGCTCAGCTTTGCCCATGGCCTTCTCGGGGGTGGTGCAGTAGATGTGCCATGAGAAGAAGTCTATGGGCGCATTGCGTTTTTTCATTTCCGCAATGAAATCTGCAGCCCAATCTTCGTCCCAGGCAAGACCGGGACCACCGATCTTCAGGTGTGGGAAGCGTGCCTTCAGCCGCTTGGAGGTAATTTCGTACAGATCAAAGAACTGTGCCTTGGTGCCGCCCCACAAACGCTTGTTGGGAGAATTGTCGGAATCCAGGTCGGGCTCGCACCAGATCATCCAGTGCTGGATATTCAGCTGATATCCGTTTGCCCAGCCTTCATTATAGTGCATGATAATATGCTCACAGATCTCTGCCCACTTCTGGAAATCCTTAGGGGGCAGGGTGGCGTGCTTTTTGATTTGGTGCTCGATGGTTTCGCCGAGTCTGAAATAAGTCTGCGTTCCGGCTTCCAATGTGACCAGGATGGACTCGTCGGTATTGGCGAAGTCGTAGGAGGCAGGATCGTTGACATCAGCCTCAAAACGGGGGAAGATCTTGGTGACGTCATGGGAATAAGGACCGCCGTAAATGTCGACTACACCTGAGTCGTGGTTTTTGCTGAAGGGAATTCTTGCCTTTTTATAGTCTTCGAAATTGGAACGATACTGATCGGCAGCGTGGCGCTTGTGCCAGGGGCCACCGTTTGTGCCGTTGAGGATCTTGAATTTACCGCCTGTTTTGGAAGTGTCGAATCTGATCGTGTGATGCATGAAAAAACCTCCATGAAACAATCAAATAATTCATGAAAAATCCCGGGATGCTGCTGCAGATCAACGGTGATCGGAAACGAGTACAATGAATTTACCACGATTATATATCACAATTCAGTTCCTGTCAACCTTTTCTGCCGCTGAAATCTGCAGCGGCTGATCCCCTTGCGGGGCTTCTTTAGCGCATTCGCCAAATCCGCTAATACATTTTCCAATCAAAACAATGTAGAAAGAACAGCCAATATATGATATAATCATCTTAAACCATGAGGATGTACCCGCGCCATGCGGACACAAAAGTAATTCGGGAGGAAAAAACCATGCAGATTGCCAGCTTCAAACGTATCATCACGCCTGAAATTCCCTGCCTTGTGGCGGGTTACAGCTTTTCCGACGTTGCCTCGAAGATCAGAGACGACCTTTATATGAACGGTCTTTGCTGTGATGACGGAGAGCGAAAGGTTCTCATTATCTCCTTTGATCTGCTGGCACTGGATGAGTGGTTTGTCAAGCGCGTGCGCAAAAACTGCGCCGATATCCTTGGCGTCGAGCCATCAGCTGTGCTTTTTACCTGTACCCACAACCATTCCGGTCCTCAGACCATCGCCGAGGCAAACCAGGAGGATAAGGAAAACGGTCCCTATGTGGAGATACTGGAAGCGGCAATATATGAGGAAGTACGCGGACTGGATGGAAAGTTTACGCCCTGCGATCTGTACTTTTATTCTGCGAATGTGGACGAAAACCGTAACCGCCGGTATACGGCAGGGGATAATATGGCGTCCTTTACGCCGCACCGCCGGGAGATGCTGCCCATCGCCGACGGCTTTGCCGATAAGGAATTCGGTGCGCTGATCTTCACCGCTCCCGGTAAGCATGATCCCATTTACGCCATCGGCAACTATGCCGCCCATCCGCTGGCGGGTCACGGCCCCGGACTTGGCTGCTACACGATTTCGGCGGACTATCCCGGTGCGTTTCGTGACTATGTAACCGAGGAATCGGGCGCTGAATGCATGTTCATCACCGGAGCCGCCGGTGATATGATCCCCCATCAGGATGAGCTGGGTGCAGACGGCATGAAACAGGTCGGCGTGAGCCTTGGCAAAGCGATGCTCGGCGCGATGGTGGATGCCACACGCAATCCCGGGCGGTTTAAGCTCACCGATCCGAAGGTGGGCTCTCGCATCTGTACCTTTACAGCACCTCTGCGCGGCCGGTATTACAAAAACCCGAAGAAGCTTGCATCCTACTATGTGAACCAGGAAGCGTTTTCAGAGGAAATCCAGCTTGTGTCCATCGGAGATGTTGCTTTTGTGGGCGTTCCGGGTGAGCCCTGCGCCGAGCTAGGACAGGAGATCAAATGGCACAGCCCCTTCCGCAAGACCTTTATCGCCTTCTGCGCCACATCCTATATTGATTACATCGTCCCGGCAAACTTTATTGTCTCCGGCGGCTATGAATCCAAGATCCATCGTTTCTCTGCACGTAATACCATCGACTTCGTCAAATGCGCAGTGGACGGCTTGTTTGACCTTCGTGACGCGGTGTATCCTGCGGGAGAAGGGGAGGAGCCTTACCCGGACGGCCTTGATCTTCCGCTGGTGAATATTCTGCCCAACCGTTAAGGTGAGTTTCTCTGCTTTGGCTGTGATGATAGGGAGGTTATACCGATGTATGACGCAATTCTGACCGATTTTCCGCGGCTGTGTAATGAAACCGACGATTCGCCGCGTATACAGCGTGCCATTGACGCTGCACCAAACGGTATCCTTTGTATTCCAAAGGGAGATTACCGCATTGCGCGGCCGCTCTTTATCCGAAATCGCTGCTCACTGGACATGCATCCAGCAGCCAGGCTCATTGCTGTGGAGAAAATGAACTTCGTGCTGACCTACGACGGCAACGGAAACTTCCATGAGCTGACGCTCTATGATGAAGCAGGGGAGGTCTACGATAATCTTGGCCTCTTTATCCGCGGCGGCGATATCGACGGCGCAGGACTGGCCAGCTGTCTGCTGCTGGAAAATGCTCATCACTATACCCTGTCAAACATCAGTCTCCACAACGGTAAAACCTACGGCCTTTGCGTTGGCGGCGTCATGGACGGCAGACTATATGAGCTGGTTGCCAACAACGTGTACTGCAAATGCACCATGCCGGGACTCGCGGGCAATATCGGCATTTGTGCAAGGCAGTGCGATCTGCATTTTACCGACTGCTTTGTCATCGACTACACCATCGGCGTGCGCGATACCGGCGGCGCCAACCGTTATACCCGCTGCCATATCTGGGGAGGCACAGTACCTCCTGTGGGACTGACGGTGAAGGAGTGGTCCGTGGCGTATGCCGAGCGGAAAAAGAAGATGCGCGAAGGCGGCTATGACGACGCCATGGAAGCGGAGATTCTTGCCTGCGGGGTTCCGGAGATGCTGGTTGATTCCATCTCCTTTGAACTGAACGGTTCCGGCAATGTTGTGGATGGCTGTTACGCCGATACGGCATCGATCGGGTATCTCGTGCGCGGCGGCTCAAACGTGATCACCAACAGCGGCTCCTTCAATAATAAACTCATGGGCCTGCGCAATACGGTGGCGATCAAAAACGAGTCGTCAAAGCTCATCGTGAATAACTGCCGGTTTACAAATGCCACGGGCTCCGACCGGGTCTATGAAGGAAAGCGGGAAGCACTGGTCTGGCATTCCAACTTTACAAATGACGATTCGATGGGGGACGACTACTTCCTACTGAGAAAGAATGAGGAATAATCCCACCAGAGTCGTTTTCGTCAAATCAGTGCCGAAAGCGCTCTTGTGAATCTGAAAACGCTGTGTTAAAATAGGCGTAAATCGCCGCCGTATATCGGAGGAGACATCATGTATCGCTACGAAACGCATCTGCACACCTCACCCGTCAGTAAATGCGGACGGGTGGGTGTCAGAGAAAACCTTGAATACTATAAAAGCCTGGGCTTTGCAGGGGTATTCATCACCAATCACTTTATCGACGGCAACATCAATATTGAGCGCAGCAGTCCTTATGAGGAGCGCATCCGCTTCTATTTCTCCGATTATGAGGAAGGGCTGTGTTTGAGCGAAGAGCTCGGTATACAGGTTCTCTGTGGTGTGGAAATGACCTATGGCGGAACGGATTTTCTGGTATACGGTTTGGATAAGGCTTGGTATCTTGCCCATCCCGAGATTGAGGGAATGGAGAAGAGCGCGCTGTTGCCGATGCTGATGGAGGAAGGTGCGCTGGTGATTCAGGCGCATCCCTACAGGGAAGCTGGATATATCGACCATATCAGGCTATATCCGCGCTGTGTGCACGGTGTGGAGACCTTCAACGCCTGTCGGACGGAACTTGAAAACCGAATGGCGGGTATCTATGCGGAAAACTACGGGCTGCTCCCGTTTGCGGGATCTGACAATCACGCCGGAAGTGCGCGCAAAGTGCTGGGCGGCATGGAATCGCCGACGCCGATCAAAGATGAGGCTGATTTTGCTGCCCGCGTGCTCAGCGGTGAGATACAGCCGTTTATACTGGATACGGAAGAGGAATGACAGGCAACCATGCGTGGTTGTTCAATACAGAAAGGTGGATTATACCATGAATTTCAAGGGTAAAGTCGCAGCAGTCACCGGCGCAAGCGTCGGTATTGGCCGTGCGGTTGCAATGCAGTTTGCGGAAAACGGCGCGGATCTGGTGCTCATCGATATTAACGGAGAGAAGCTCAACGTGCTGGCTGAAGAACTGGCTGCAAAGCATCAGGTGCGCATCAAAACCTACGTCTGCGATGTCAGCGATGAGCAGGCCGTGACCTCAGCGCTGGGCGACGGCATCGAAAGCCTTGGTAAGATTGATATTCTGGTCAACAATGCCGCTCTCTGGCGCAGTCATAAATCGTTTCTGGAGACGAGCGTGGATGACTGGAAGCGTTACATGGATATCAACGTCATGGGCACGGTCTACTGCACGCGTGCAGTGCTGGGCGGAATGCTCGAGCGTGGCTGGGGACGCATCATCAATATCGGCTCCGTCGCCGGTGTCTACGGCAATGCCGGCATGGCGCATTATTCGGCTACCAAGGGCGCGGTGATATCCCTTACCAGAGCGCTTGCAAAGGAAGTGACGGACAAGGGTGTTCTCGTCAACTGCGTCTCTCCCGGCAGTGTGAGCCCTTCGGCGGAAGAAGACATCGACTTCTATCAGCCCAGCAATTTGTCTTTCATGGGCAGAACCGGTACCGACCGTGAGAACGCCAATCTCGTCTGCTTCCTTGCCAGCGACGAGGCCTCCTACATCTCCGGTCAGAATATTCAGATCGACGGCTGCCGCAAAAAGCAGTAAAGACTGTTTGGACGCATATCCGGAAAGGGGAAAGAGCTATGCAGGTACGCTGGGAATACCTCACACCGCCTGATTTTAAGAAGCTTGCCCGCGAGGAACAGGTTTGTATCCTGCCTATCGGTTCGCTGGAGCGTCACGGAGATCATGTGCCCTACGGTGCGGACGGACTGGTATGCCACGAAATCGCGGTTCGCGCGGCGCAGATTGAGCCATGCGTGGTTTTTCCGGCCTACTGGTTCGGACAGGTCCATGAGGCGGCATGTTTTGCCGGTACGGTGAACTTTCCTACAGACTTTTGCTGCAAGATGCTGGAGTGTCTGCTGGATGAGCTTGCCCGCAACGGCTTCAAAAAGATCCTGATCGTCAGCGGTCACGGCGGCAACACCAACTGGCTGCAGTACTTCATCATGAGTCAGTGTGAGCGGAAAGTAGATTATTCCGTATATTCTGCTTTTGCCTACGGCGAAGGACGGTTTTCAAAGCTGGATATCTGGGAGACGCCGCAAGGCGGTCACGCCGACGAAAATGAGACAAGCCTTGTCATGGCGGCGGCTCCTGGTACTGTGAAGCTGGAGTACCAGAAGGAGGCAGAACCCGTTTTGCCCAAGGGAGATCTTGATCATCTGGGCAGCCGGATTTACTCCGGGCTTTTCTGGTATGCCAATTACCCGCAGAACATTACAGGAACCCCTTCGGCTGCATCGCAGGAGAAGGGTGAGATCGCCCTCAATGCCGCTGCCGAAGATATGGCGGATATCATCCGTATTGTCAAGAACGATACAAAACTTCCTGAGCTTCAGCGTGAGTTCTGGTATCGCCGCAGTCATCCTTTGGATTAACAGAAAAAAACGTGCGCCGGAAAACCTCTGTGCCGATAAGACAGTAATCCGAAAAAACGAAATTTTTACGGCATCTGTCTGACAGGGTTGGAAGCAAACAACATGAAAGCACGATGTCGAGTCGAAAGACTTTGCATCGTGCTTTTTCCATCTCACCAACTAATAACACGGAGGTACTATCATGAATAACAATC
>SVMB01000018.1 GCA_015067675.1 Oscillospiraceae bacterium | reverse complement strand
CCCCCCCGCATTGTACGCATTGCACAAAAGTCAGTTTTGTATCATCCTTTACCATGTAAAAAAGGATCTGCCGCAGAAACAGAAACCACAGCAGATCCTTCACGTTTACTTTGCAATTTGGGTTGCCCGCGCCATATCCGGATAGTTCCAAAAGGCGCTGCCGCGCAGCGGATTGGGCATTGTATCAGTCTTTTCCGGGCTGCGCGTCGGGACCCGCATAGATTCCGCGCTCGCGGCACATGGAAATCAGCGGTTCCACCGGCGTCACCGCCAGATCCACCCGTCCGTCGCGAACCGTGGTCATGGAGACAATGTATTCTCCGTCATCGGTGAACGATGGATGGGGTTCCAGATGAAACACGGCAGATTTCGGGCAGTTCGGCACAGGAAGCGCCGAGAAGATATCGAGTTCCTTGCCGCTCTCACGGTCAAAGAACACCACCTTGCAGGGACGTTTTCCCCACTTATAAGGAGAGTCGTCACAGACCCAGTACCGGCGGTCGATGGTATGGGCATGGCACGCGGCACGGTTCCAGACGGGATTGGTCTCACGTGTGGCAGGGTTGTGCTCATAGACACGATCCAGCAGGTCGGGCCAGCAGAGCCAGCCGTCCTTTGACCAGAAGTCATGGCAGATAATGGAGCCGTTGTGCCGGAACCAGTTGCCGGGCAGTACCGGCTCAAAGCGCGTGCCGCGCAGATCCATCAGCCACATCCGGGCGTCCACGTCGAAGCGTTCGCCGGTCATGGAATCCCGCTCCCAGTCCTGATCGATGAGGATGAGGTTGGGGTCATTGGGTGCGTACATGGCATGATCGTAGTGCCGGGCAAATTTATGGACCATCGTGACTTCGCCGGTTTCCAGATCACCCGTGGCGATGTAGGTTTTGTCTGCCATGCGAATGTCCAGAATGATGCGGCGCGCGTCGCAGGAGATGCTGCCGTGGGTCATCAGCCGCGTGGGGATGCGATTGTTGAGGAAGTCAGGATCCAGTGACAGGACTTTCGTGATCTTGCCGTCCGGGCTGACTTTATATATGGATTCCCGCACACCGAACAGCACATCGTGACTACCCGGCATCACCACCGGCAGATTGCCGCCTCCGGAGAATCCGGCGGCGGGGAAATGCCGCAGCCCGGGCTTCTCCGGGTTCATGGAGACTGCCGCGAGAGTGGAAATCTCCGCCGGCCAGTTCAAAGCCTGAAACCAGAGGTATTCTCCGTCCTGCGTCATGCCGGAATTGGTGAAGTAGAAGTTCATCTGCTGCTCACCTACCCGTTCTTTAAGCAGGTAGCTCGTCACACCGGTCTCAGGATCGGTGTAGGCCTCAAAATACGGGTGTTTTGAAAGATCGTACTTCATGCTGTCCTCCAATCACGGTTTGCAAGCGGAATCAGGGATTAAAACAGATCGTCGTACACGTCGTCCAGAGAATACTTGGACTTATAGTCACGTTCCCGCACGATCCACTTGCCGTCGGTGAAGTCGGGGAAGAATACCATGCTGCCGCCTTCGGCGATGGACTGCTCGGACAGAGCGGAAATTGCCATGTAGGTCGCGGAGTCATAGGCATCCAGCGGAGTATTGGTCCCGTTGCGTACGGCATCGAGGAAGGCTTCGACGACAATGGCGTCGGTGCCGCCGTGACCGCCTTCAGTTCTTCCCTGCGCCTCGCGCTCCTTCCAGATGGGATGATCGTATTCCTTGAGCAGCGCATCCGCAGGCTCCCAGATCGGATGACCGCGGTTTTCGTTATAAGGAGAGCGGCCGTCGATGTAGATCTGATTGCCGTCTTCCATGTAGATACCGGCGCTGCCCTGGATCATGCCGCGGCGGGAATAGGGACGCGGCAGCTGATCGTCCAGCGTCAGGGTGACGGTCTGGCCGTGAGCGGTCTTGAGGATGGTGGTGATGACGTCGCCCAGCTGCCAGTCGAGCCGGGATTCAGGAGACCCAACGCCAAAGACGCGCTCAGACTCATTGCGCAGGCCGACGGTCTTGGTGGCTACGGAGACGAGGGATACAAAGCGGTTGCCGCGGTTGATGTCCAGCGCCATGAAGGGCAGCGCCATGCCGTGGCAGGGGTAGTTGTCGCAGTTGCGGTGCAGATAATGGGGCACGCGGTAGTAACCCTCATGGATCTGGCCGACCATACGGGTTTCGAAGAAGTGGCAGTAGCCGCCTTCGGCGTGGACGATCTCACCAAACAGGCCCTTGCGTACCATGTTAAAGACGGCAAGCTCGGGACGACCGTAGGAGATGTTCTCCAGCATCATGCAGGGCACGCCGGTTTCCTCATAGACATCCACCAGCTTGCGGCACTGCTCGATGGAGAACGCGCCGCCAACCTCAAAGGCCACGTACTTGCCGGCTCTCATGCAGTCGCAGGCGATCTGTACATGGGTCAGCCAGGAAGTGGCGACGAGTACGGCATCGATGTCACGACGCTCAAGGATATAGCGGTAATCGGTGTAGGGAGTGGCATCGTAGCCGAATTCCTTCATCAGCTCCACGCCCTTGGCCAGTCTGTCCTCTTTCAGGTCGCAGATGGCGGCGATCTCCACGTTGTCGCAGGCATGAATGGCGTGAGCCGTGCCGCCCAGGCCGCGGCCTCCCAGACCCACCAGGGCCACACGCAGTTTTCTGTCGTTACTCATGATCTTTTCCGCTCCTTTTTTCTCGATTTCGCGTCAACGGACACATTTGGGATGCTTTGAGTGTAGCATATCCGCAAAAGCTTGTCAACTTTTCACTCCCCGCGGAGGACGCACTGTCGGCAGGACAATATCCTACCCCCATCCCGTCGTTTCAACGCCCTCTTGTGAACAATCTAGTTCACCTTACGCGGACTCGTCCATGTAAGACGGACACTTTTTCTTCCAGTTTTATGCAAAGTGTTAAATAAGCCGTTCCGATTTTGTTTGTTTTGAACAAAAATTCATCTTTAGGAACATTTCTCCCCTATCCGTTCCAAGCGCAGACAGCAACTGATATCATCTGTCGTATCAACTGTAATCATGCAAAAAAACCGGGGCACTCATTTTTCGAATACCCCGGCGCAGCTTATCCATTACAGGCAAATCCTTATGCCCAACATATTCAGTATAACACAGGCTTTTCTGTGCCGTCAACCATAACAGCCTCCGGCAAGCGCAAATCTCCGTTCCTCACAAACCGTGGACAAACACTTTGGGAATATTACCGACTTGCATTCTTAAAGAGTGTGTGGTATATTATAACCACAGCAACGAAAGAGGTGATACCAGTGAAAAACTGAGTGGGACTTCAAGATGGAATTGAAGTCCACCCCAAGAAAGAGAGGTTAAAATGATGTTAGATAATAAGAGTTCAGAGGGCTAACCCCTGACTGATGTGATCGGTTGTGACACATACAGTCAGGGGTTAGTCTTTTTTATGCGTTTCTCAGAAGGTCCAGGTTTCGGGAGCGGCGGTGAAGGAGCTCAAAGTCGCCACGGCGTTCTTCAGATACAGCACCTGGGTATTGCCGTCGTTTTCGTCGTACATCGCACGCAGATTGGGGTAGGCATCCAGCATGGATTTACGTGCCTCCACGCGGTCGTCCTCGATGAGTTCACAGCTCACCCGCAGCCATGCGCCGTCCATGAAGGCACAGAGTTCCGCCTTGGGATTGGCCGCCAGCTGCTTTGACGCAGGCTTTACCTTTCCCGTCTGGATATAGAGCTTACCTTCAAAGATGTGCGCCGTGCCGAAGGGACGCACGCGGGGCTGATCGCCCTCAACGGTGGCCAGATAGTACGCACCGGCCTTTTTCAGAAATTCACACACTCGTTCCATGGTTATAACCTCCCACAATCAATGATGGTACCCGTTTTGGCAGGTACATTGATGTCTGCAAGGTTTTTTCGCCCTGCGGACGTTTTTCTTTATCTGTTTACTTTTTTGCAGCGACGATCGGCTGATAAAAACCCGTCTCCTCCGGGAATTTCCACTGTACATCGGTAAAACCCGCCGCCAGAAGCATCTGCGTCATGGCATCCCGGCGCACAGCCCAGTATTCGCACTCGAATTTGCTGATCTGCAGGGCGTTTTCATCGTCGATAATGTACTGGATGAGTTTATAATGGTCCGCTTCCCACTCCCAGGTCTGAAAGGAAACCCGCTGACCGACCGGGGTCTTATGGATATAAGGCGGCGAATACGGCGGCCTGGATTCCAGCATCGTATCGTAATCCCGGATGCTGGCGACAAAGATACCGCCTTCTCTCACCCGCCCCGCAATACTCGTAAGCGCAGCCTGCATATCCGCATTGGTGAGCATATGCGGCAGGGCGTTATCCATGGCGATGACGATGTCAAACTGTTCGGAGAATATTTCCTCCAGCGCACGGAAATCGGCGTGTGCCAGACGGAAATCGACGCCGTTTTGCTTTGCCCGCTTTGCTGCCTCGGCAAGCTCCGCGTCGCTGATGTCCGACGCGGTCACAGTATATCCGGCAGCAGCAAGGCCTATGGCCTGCGTTCCGATCCCGCAGGCGCAGTCAAGGATGCGTGCCGTACGGTCAAAACCCTCACCTGCGAAGATACGTTCCAGGATCTCCGCCTGCTCTCCGGTAGTCGCCTGCCAGTCCTGAAAGAGTTTATCGTACTGCGAGGCCAGATTGTCATAAAAGGTCTGTGTTATATTCATATCCTTCGTTTTTCCTCTGACTTTGGTTTTCTATCCGGATTATATCACAACCGACCCGCAAACGCAAGAAAAGGCACAGCAGATTTGCTGCTGTGCCTTTAAAAACCTTACGGTCAGATGCCCTTCTGCATCTCGTCGATGCTCTCGAGGATCGCATCGGCCATATAGACGAGCTGTTCTTCGCTCAGGCCGTAGCAGGGCAGATGGGTGAAGCGGTGATTGAACACTTCCTCGGTATTGGGGCAGGAAGCGGCAATGGCTTCCACGTCGTAGTCGGGGTTCTTGGCAATGACCTCAAAGTGATAGAGAGGACCAAAGTGCGGGATGGTGGTGACACCCTTCTCGGTGAGCTTCTGCTTTAAGACCTGTACGTCGCCGCCGGCCTTGGCGGGGTCGATCTGGAGCTGATAGAGGTGGAAGGAAGGACGGGTCTGCTCATCACCCAGCAGCTGCGGAATAACCGCGTCGCACACAGACAGACGCTCGTTGAGGTACTCGGCGACGCGGGTACGCTCGGCGATGATCTTGTCGATGCGCTCGAGCTGATTCATCAGGCCGATGGCCTGAATCTCGGTGACGGAAGCATTGAGCGCCATGAAGGGCTTATACTTACCCTGGATGAGCTCGACGTCGTAGAGCCAGTTATTGATCTTCTTCTCAAAGGTAGTGCCGAAGAAGCGGCAGCGCTTCATAACGGGACGGAACGCGTCCACGGTGGTGGACAGGATGCCGCCTTCGCCGTAGGAGGTGATGTTCTTGACCTCATGGAGGGAGAAACCGGTAAAGTCGGCGATGGTACCGATCTTGCGGCCCTTATAGGTAGCGCCCAGCGCATGCGCACCGTCCTCGAGCACGAGGATGTCATGCTTGCGGGCGATTTCCATGATGGGATCCAGATCACAGGGATAACCGCCGATGTCAACGGGGACGATCATGCGGGTCTTGTCGGTAATCTTGCGCTCGAGGTCGGTGGGATCCATGTTCAGGGTACGGGGATCGACGTCGCAGAAAACGAGCTTGGCGCCCACGGACAGCGGATACGCCATGGTGGCAATGAAGGTAATGGCAGGGACGATGACTTCGTCGCCGGGGCCGATGTTTGCATACTTGTAGGCAATCTCAAAGCCTTCGGTGCAGTTGGGCACGAACGCAGAACCCTCGGTGCCGAGGAAGGCATCGACAGCCTCTTCAGCCTGGGCAACCTTGGTATCCAGAGAGAGCTTCGCCGGAGGTGCAGAAATGTCCGAGAGGGCATAGACCTTCTCGCGCACTTCGGCCAGGGCCTTGTCGTATTCCTCGCCTGAACCCTGCATCAAAAACTCCACAATGCTCATCAGGTCGTCGGCATTATAATTCTCGCCGACCGCAGCCCACGGTACCTTGGTATCGCCGGTATTGTAACGGAAATCAGAAGCCTTTTTCTTCGCCATAAATGCAACCTCCTGTTCATTCATATGCAATTCCGCATTGTATGTAAGCTGAGTATAGCATAAACCCGCCGCCTGCGCAAGCACTTTTGCAAATGCATGCCGGATTTGCGGATTTTTTACATATACGCGAAAAAAGTTACATCCAAACTCTCCCTTGCGGCAGTGTCCGCCATGCTGTAACATAGTGACAGCCGCCCGTAAGGAGCCTCATTTCCGGTTGAGCTCCGCTACCAGCGCCTCAATCAGTTCAAGCTGTCTGGCATCCAGATGCTTGAGTTCCCGGATGAGCGTGTTCATGTGCACGGGGTTGACATTTCCCGTTTCGAAGAACTCCTCCGGCGTCAGTTTCAGATACTCGCAGATATTGAAAAACGCCTGCATCGACGGCAGCGACTTTCCTGCCTCGATCAATCTGATATAGTTTTCATTTTGTCCCAGCGACAGGCTCATATCCCGTGCCGAAACGCCTTTTGCAGCCCGCAGCTTCGACAAACGCTGCGAAAACTCTTTACTGTCCATTCTATCACCGTCCATATACAGCATTATATATTATGCGGTGACTTATTATTCATTATTTAATATCGTATTCCTATTGTCAACAGATATTTCATGTTGTATAATATTTTGTATACAACATTACAGATTGTATTGCGCACACTCATAACCGTACAGCAAGGAGGCGTCTGACATGAAATTGCAGCTCAACCAGCGTCCGATCTCCATGGATGTGACCGTCGCTGCCGACACTTACGATTACCTGGAGTTTCTCAGTACACGCGAAACCCAGCCCATCGGCACAATCATTGATCGCCTGATACGCGAAAGTCAATCAAATTGTCCCGCAAACGTCGCCCGTCAGGCCCTTGAGCAGATTCTGACCGGCACCGACCGTTTCAATGCACAGGAAACCCGCGAGACCCTGACCATCATCCTCAACATCCTCAAAAATATTCCGCAGAAAACTGCATACGAGATGCGTACGGCCCTGCTCAGGGAAGTCACTCTCCTATCCCGGCGTGAAGAAGAGGAATAGCCCGCAAAACTGCAGTCAGCTTTTATATCCCCTATATAACATTACTCTTTATGCATCCTCTTTATATTCAACATTTAATATCTCCTTTCTATTGTACAACATTATTTCATATTGTATAATCAACGGCAGTATGAAATTATCTTTCATATGCATCATTATTCTCAAATCGAAGGAGGGGCTTGATATGTTAAAGCACCACAATCCGCGTCCGATCTCCATGGATGTGACCGTCGCTGCTGACACTTACAATTATCTTGAATTTGCCAGCACACGCGAAACAGTACCCATCGGTACGATCATCGACCGTTTGGTACGCGAAAACCAGTCGAGCTGCCCCACCACTGCCGCCCGACAAACGCTTGAGCAGGCTCTGACCGGTATCACCTGCTTCAATTCGCAGGAAATCCGTGAGACCCTGACCATCATCCTCAACATTCTCAAAAACATCCCCCAGCGAAGCTCGCACGAGATGCGCATGGCTTTGCTCCGCGAAATCATTCTCCTGTCCAAGCGTGAAGAGGAAGAGTAATCCTTTTGAATACACAAATCCCCCGCCCCGGAACAATTTTAAGAGTGATCCGGGCGGGGGATTTTTCATGCATAAAAAGGCGGAAGGGGACATCCGCCGAAAGATCCGGCGGACGGAAGGGAGGGAGAACCCCTTCCGCAGAGAGGAGTATGCCGGGCGGAGGGAATTGCCGCTCCGGCAAATCAGATGCCCGTAAAACGGGAAGAGTTTAGCGTTTCAGGGTGCCTTCCTCGACCAGCGTGACCTCGATGGTCAGCTTTTCATTGCTGCGCAGGATTTCCATGGTCAGCACGTCGCCGGCCTGCTTATCGGTCAAGGCGTCCGCCACCTGGGTATTGGAAGTGATCTCGGTGCCGTCGATGGAGATGATATAGTCACCGGCCTGCAGCGGATTGGTCTCGGGATTGGCAACGGATCCGACATAGACGCCCAGGTAGTTGACGCGGTACATCATGGCATCCATGGCGTTGTTGACCTCGATGGTGGTGATGCCGATGGCAGGACGGCCGCTGACGTAGCCGTTCTCCATGAGCTCATCCAGAATGGACAGGATATCGGTCACGGGGATGGCAAAGCCCAGGCCCTCGATCTCGGTGGCGGTATTCTTGGCAACGATGATACCCACCAGTTCGCCCTTGTCATTGAACATACCGCCGCCGGAGTTGCCGGGGTTGATGGCGGCGTCGATCTGCAGCAGGTTCATGGTATCGCCGTCGGACATGGTGATGTTGCGGTCAAGGCCGGAAACCACGCCCACGGTCACGGTGCCGGAGAGGGTACCCAGCGGATTGCCGATGACAATGGCGGTCTGGCCGCGCTTAAGGTTATCGGAGTTGCCGATGACGGCAAAGGGAAGGTCTTTGGCTTCCACCTTGAGCAGGGCGATATCGGTCAGATCATCGGAGCCGACGAGGACGGCTTCGTATTCCTCGTTTTCGGTGGTGGTGATGATGATCTTGTCGGCGCCTTCGATGACGTGGTTATTGGTGACGATATAGCCGTCGGCGGAGATGATGACGCCGGAGCCGGCGCCAGTAGCGGTGGTGGACTGGTGGTAGTAGCCGGTGCTCACCTGGGTCTCGACGCGGATGGAGACGACGCTGTTCTCAACCGCTTCGACGACCTTCTCGGTGCTCATGCTCTCGCCCTCGCCGTTGGAGACGGCGTAAAGGCGGCCGGTGACGATCTCGAGGTCGTCCTTATTCTCGGTAGTCGTGGTGGAGACGTTTTCATCCCCGGTGGACGGAAGATTTCCGGCGAGGGTGGTATTGGTGTAGTCGGGACCGGGCTGGTTATTGCTGCGGCCGAGCATGCTGCCCACCAGTGCGCCG
This sequence comes from Oscillospiraceae bacterium, assembly GCA_015067675.1. Taxonomy (GTDB): domain Bacteria; phylum Bacillota; class Clostridia; order Oscillospirales; family QAMX01; genus SIG502. Next base: position 41,405 of record SVMB01000018.1, on the reverse strand, counting down.
CCGCCGATGCCGATGATCAGGCAGACCGCGCAGCAGATGGCAACCATGCGGGTCATGGATTTCTTCATGCTCTTCATCTCATTGCGCATGGCCTCACCGGGATCGGTCTGGGGAGCATAAGGCTGCTGATAGTACTGCTGCTGTGCCGACGCCTCAGCGTCCGCAGGTGTGACATTGAAGGAGTAGCGTTCGTTCTCGTTATTCATAGATATTCCTCCTGATCATATTTTCCCATGCATTGGACCCCGTCGGATTCTTTTTCTTTTTTACCGGCGGCGGCCCGCATTGTTCTCCTGTTTACGTTTGCCATTATAACTTGAAATTATGACTTGATCTTCATGATTTTATGAAGGGGATGTAAGGATAAAATGAAAGATTTGTGACATCCCCGGGCTGCCGGAATTTCGCTTCGGTTCCCACATTTTTCAGTTTGAAATTGTAAACATTTTCTCACATTTACAGAGAGTATATTGACTTTGTTAAAAAATTGTCGTAGAATATAGTCAACGAGTTTTCGGAGGACTTTCCCCAAGTGGAAAAGTGCTCCGTTTTATCATGTAAAGGAGATTTCTAACCATGGGTAACGAGAGACACATTGCTAAGATTCAGGCTCTGGGCGAAAAGCAGAAGGTTCCCGCTCTGGCCAAGTATTGCAAGAATAAGGATGCCGAGCTGCGCACCGCCGCCTGCCGCGCCCTGGCCCCCATCCAGCAGGATGAAGCCTATAATGAACTGGTTCTGCTCACCCGTGACCCCGAGCTGTCCGTGCGTATGGCCGCTGTCACCGCTCTGGGCGATATGGGCCGCAAGTCCGGTGCCGACCACGTCCGCCACGTCATGAGCGTTGACTCCAACCCCGAGCTCATCAAGGCCTGCCAGACCGCCGTTGCCAAGATCGTCAACAGCGACTCCAAGCGCTGAATTTTCTGTATATCAAACGCCCTGCAGTTTGTACTGCAGGGCGTTTTCTGTCTTTTCAGTTCTCATTGAGCAGTATTGCCAGATCCACGTCCATCGTCACCGTAAAACGCGGCAGATACCGCAGCGAATGCGCCGGATCGGCCATCTGCGGCCGGGTCACAAAGGATACCGGGAAAAGCGCTTCCACGCAGCCTTGCGCTGCGGGATCCGTGATGCCAAACGGGAAGCAGAACACCGTCGGCGCACTGCCCAGCTCCTCCGTGAGCCTTGCGTGACTGCGGCGGATATCGTCCAGCACCCGCGCGTCAAAGGTTTGCGCCGATTCTCCCCTTCTTCGCTGCACACCGCAGGCACCGTCTGCGGAAGGTTCGCCGCCGCTTTCAAGATTATGCAGCGCATAACTGTGGGAGCCGATTTCCACAAGACCGGACGCTTCCATTTCCCGCAGCATATACCAGGAGCAGAAGCTGGGGTTTTCCTGATCGGTCAGGGTCACAATCAGTGAAATGACCGCCTTTGCGCCGTATTGTTCAAACAGCGGAAACGCAAGCTCGTAGTTTGACCGATAGCCGTCGTCAAAGGTAATCATGACCGGCTTTTCCGGCAGCTCCACGCCTGCGGCAAGCTCCCCGGGCAGCACGGTGGTATAACCATGCTCCCGCAGCCACGCCAGATCCCCTTCCAGCTTGGACACCGTCACCGTCATCTCGTTGCATTCATTTCCGTCAGGCACCACATGATGGTAGGTCAGAATCGGCATCCGGCCGCTCCTCCGCGGCGGCAGAAGAAGAATCAGCGCAAGTGCGCACAGAATAACCGCGAAAATCTGCCATCTTCTGCGCATATCACGTCTCCTCCTTCTGCTTTTCCACTGCTTATAGGACGCTGCAGGGTGGAAAAAGTTTCCCTCTGCAGCTTATACGAGCCGCAGAGGGAATGTTTTTATTCAGTCGTCTGATTTCAGGCTTGCGATGGCCTTTTCATGCTCAGCCAGCGTCTTTGAGAAGATGTGGGAACCGTCATCCCGGGCAACGTAGTAATAATACTTGGTATCCTCAGGATAAAGCGCCGACTCGATGGCCGCAAGACCGGGATTGCAGATGGCGCCGGGCGGCAGGCCCTTATTCTGGTAGGTATTATAAGGACTGTCGATCGTCAGATCCTCCGGTGTAGGCGCATGCCCCACAACGTACGCCACCGTCGCGTCGATCTGCAGATACGGGAAGTTATCCGCGTTGTTGAGACGGTTATAGATAACGCTGGAAACGATGTCGCGCTCATCGGCACGTTTGGCCTCGCGCTCGATCATGGACGCGATGATGACGATTTCCTTCATCGTCATGCCGCGGCCTTCGGCAAAGGCAATGAGCTCCTCGTCAAACTTCTTTTCAAAGTTGGAGATGAGCTTGCCGATGACATTTTCCGGCTTATCGTCGATATAAAATTCATAGGTATCCGGGAACAGGTAGCCTTCCAGGCGGGTATCCGTGCCCTTGGCAAAGTCCTTGACGCATTCGTAGCGGAAGTCGTAATTGCGGATAACCTCATAGAGCTCCTCGGCAGAGGCGACTTTCTTCTCCACCAGCAGCTCCACAATCTGCGCCGTGGTGTAACCCTCGGGGATCGTGACACGGACGGTTTCACGGGCGGTGGAGGGCGCATTGCGCAGCACGCGCGCCAGTGCCGGATAGTCCCACTGGTCGCTGAGCTCATAGCTGCCGGCAGGAAATTCCACATCACTCTTGGCAACGCTGAGGTAAAGCTTGAACAGCCAGGGGTAGCGGATAATATCGGCGTCGCCCAGCTTCTTTGCAATCTCGCCGAAGTCGTCGTCCTCTTCAATTTCCACCATCACCGTGATGTCGGAGGAAGTGAAGGCAAAGACGTCATTGGTCATCAGGATGATAAAGGATGCCAGTATCATCGAGACGCCCATGATGAATGCAGCATACATAACGCTGACAAGGCACCCGTGACCGCCTCCGCGCACATAGCGGCGGCGACGGCGGCGTTTGACCGCTTGAACCGGCGCCTGTTCCCGGTCAGGCTGCATCTGATAATCGTGATCGTTGGACATATGGGTTTCCTTTCATGGTGTGGCGGCGTGCATCAGAGTACTGCTTTGAGCAGTGTCAGCCCCAGACGCACCAGAAACAGCGTACAGAACAGGATAAATCCGGCGGAGTTGACCGCCCCTTTCAGATTCTCCGTCAGAGGAACCGACCTTTTCTCCGGCAGCGAGAAAGTATCTTCTCGTACCAGATTGCGCAGGATGCGCACGGCCAGATAGCCAAAGACGAAGAAGGCAATGACGTTGCCTGCGATAAAGTATTCCCAGAATACACCGTAGGTATAACGTGCCGCCAGGAGCGTTATAAGCACAGAATAGAGATTTCCCAGGAGATGGGCAAAGATCGCGGCAAAGATGGAATCGGTGGCAATCATCAGGAAGGCATAGCCGATGCCGGCCACCAGCGTCGGCAGCAGGATATCCGGCGAGGAATGCAGCATCGAAAATGCCAGCGAGCTTAAAATCATAGCCGTCGCCGCGCCGCGCTTTTCATACAGAGAAAAAATCGCGCCCCGCAGGAACAGCTCCTCCGCAATGGCCGGCAGGATCGCCAGCGTAATCACCGCCAGCCACACCGTACCGGAACCCAGTCCCGTTCGGATGGGATAATAGCTGCCGATACCCATGGGGGTAGTCCTTGGCAGGCACAGACAGTTGAGCAGGAAGGATGCAAACATGATGGCCAGGGACGCACACAGCACAAAGCTCAGATACGCCCGCGGCACCTTCTTCGTCCGCAGATCGACCAGTCCGTGAAGCGGACGGTACTTTTTCAGAAAAATTGTCGGGCCAAGGAATACCAGCAGCTCCGTCAGGCCCAGGATCAGATAGGATAGATTGCCGCCGTCGCTGGAAATACCCAGCCCCGCGATCTCATAAAAGACCGTCAGGAACAACAGCAGCAGAAACAGCGTCCATCCGGCCAGCGCCGAAGGCTTCATCTGCACGCAATGACCCCCTCTTCGGTGATGATTGATTGTACGCATACGTCATGGCTGTCCCGGGGGACGCTGCGCAGGAATTGCCGGTAACAGAGCCCCCAGGCGGGGATCTTCTCCGGAAGTGCCGCCAGATACCGGTCGTAAAAGCCGCCGCCGCGGCCCAGTCTGTACCCGGCCTCATCAAAGGCAAGCCCCGGCACGATCACCGCGCCCAGCGCCGCCGGTTCGATCACGGGACAGGCATCCATCGGCTCCGGCAGGCCGTATGCCCCGGGCTGCAGATCGTCCATGGACGATAAAAGCCGGGCTTCCATCTCGCCGAAGTCCAGGCAAAGCGGCACGCAGACTTTTCGTCCCTCATTCAGACAGGCTGTGAGAAACGTGCGGGTGGCGATTTCAAAATCCGCTCCCACATAGCAGAAAACGGGCTTCTCCGCCGGGATTTCCCGCACAAGCCTGAGCAGCTGACGCAAAATTGCCGCATCAAAGCAGGCACGTTTTTCCATTGATACCGCCCGGCGCTCGCGCAGAATCCTGCGGCGCAGGGCTTTTTTGTCGTTTTGCGCCATCAGACGCGAATGGTAGCGCCGGCAGCACCTACGCTCGCAGCGTACATGCCCGCGCGGAGATTTGCCGCCGCTTCGTCGCCCTTGAGGAGCGCCGCCAGCTCAAAACCGAAGTCCAGAGCCGCACCGGCGCCGCGTCCGGTGGTGATCAGGCCGTCGGTCACGACTGCAGCATCCCTGACAACCGTGGCTCCCCGCAGTTCTCCCTCAAAACCAGGATAACACACGGCCTTCTTGCCTTCCAGCAGTCCAAGACGACCCAGGATATAGGGCGCGGCGCAGATCGCGGCAATGCGCACGCCTTTTTCCGCCGCCTTGGGCAGCGCCTGCACGGCAGGATCGGCGAAAAGGTTGTGGGCACCGGGCAGACCGCCGGGAAGGATAACGAGTTCGGCATGTTCGGCATCCATGTCGGCGATATCGCAGTCAGCGGTGACGGTGATACCGTGGCTGCCGGTAGCGGAGCCGCCGCGGGCGGCGAGCTTTACCTCAACACCTGCGCGGCGCAGGATATCGGCGGGTGCCAGAGCTTCCACTTCTTCAAATCCGTTGGCAAGGCAAATGTATACCATAATTCAGATTCCTTTCTATCAAAACAGACTGTCACGCTTACAGCGTGCCGATGATGTCGGAGAGTGCGTTCAGAATATCTGCGTGGATGTCGTCGGGGCTGCGCATAACGCCGTCGGGCGCACAGGGAATGCGCTTCCAGCCGAAACGGTCGGCAGCCTCGGAGGCAGCCTTCGCGCAGCGGGCAAGGTAGCCGGTATCCGTCTCATGGATATCCGCGGTGGAGACGCCGGCGGCTTCGCGCTTTCGCAGATTGGCGGTGGAAACCTCCGCCGGGCAGTCCAGCAGCAGCACCCTGTCAGGCGCCGGGATCCCCAGCAGCCGGTACTCATAGTCAAAGAGCCATTCAAGATACGCGCGTCTGGCTTCATCCTCCAGCTTTGCGCCCTGATGAACCGCATTGGAGGTGGTGTAACGGCAGGATACGAAGAGCATGCCGTCGTTGTAGTCCTGTTCCCAGTGCTGCTTGAAGGAAGCATAACGGTCACAGGCAAAGAATGCGCTGGCGGCGTAGGCGTTCACCGCATCCGGTTCGGTGCCGAAGCTGCCGCCGAGATACATACGTACAAGCGTCGAGGAAGGATCATCGTAGCAGGGGAAGGACAGCTCCCGATGGGGGATGCCTTTTTCGCGCAGCAATGCACACAGGCGCTCAAACTGCGTGGTCTTGCCGGTTCCGTCAATGCCTTCAATTACAATCAATTTACCCACGGCCGTATTTCTCCCGCATTTCAAGCATTTTTCCGCAGCTCATGGAGCCTTCCGGACAGGGACCGTTCAGGCAGGGAGGGCCTGCATGGGCAAAGAGATGGGGCGCTGCCTCCCGCACGAGCGTGAGCATCTGACAGGCCAGATCCCGGATCTCCCACTGGGCACGGTTGCAGCAGCGATGGCGGAAGAAGTTGAGCAGGCTGCGCGCGTTCATCGTAACCACCATCTGGGTCTCGCAGGCATTGGGCAGCACGAAGCGGGCATCCTCCTGCGCTTTCTTCCGGGCCGCACTTTTGGCCTTTTTGGGATCCATGCCCTCATCCAGGAAGGTCTGGGTGTGGCGCTTGGTGAGGCTTGCGACGATTTTATCATACGCCGCCTGATCGGCGGCCATTGCTTCCTGGTAGATGGCCAGTGCCTCGGGGTCGGCGGCAATCTCCGGCGGGGTCACATAGCCGAATGCCTTCTCGGAGACGTAGCGCTGGGAGCGTACGCTGTAGGAAGCAATGCGGTGGCGGGTAATCTGGGCAAGCAGGGAGCGCGAAACGCCTTCGATGGCGAAGGTGAAGCTTGCGTGCTCAATCGGGCTTTCATGACCGATATTGCCCAGCATGTCGATGAACTGTTCGGCGGATTCTTCGTCCAGGTTGTCCATCAGCTCATCGATGGTCTTGGTCGTGTAACAGGTTTTGGCAGCCGCCGCGACCACCATTTCGGGATCGGGCGTATAAGCAATCAGCGATACTTTCATTGGGGATCCTCCTGACGGGATTTGCCGTGCAGCAGCCGCTCCTTCACGGCAATCAAAAGAAACAGCGGCAATTTAGCCATACGCTTAATGCGCTTGGGCTCCTGACAGAGCCGGTAGAACCATTCCATTCCCAGCTTCTGATAGATTTCCGGCGCGCGGTTGACCACGCCTGCGAACACATCCAGACTGCCGCCCAGTCCCAGCATCAGCGTGCAGGGAAGCGTCTGCAGATGGTCGGCCATAAACTGCTCCTGCTTGGGAAAGCCCAGGCAGACAAAGACCACATCGGGGGCCGTGCGGCGGATATCCTCCAGAACGGGCTCGGCATCCTTAAAATAACCGTCATGAGTTCCGACGATTTTCAGGCCCGGATGTTTCACTTTCATGTTCTCGGCTGCCTTTTCTGCCACACCGGGCTTGGCGCCTAGCAGATAAAGCGTATGGCCGGACTTTGCCATGGATGCTGCAAGGCTCTCTGCCAGATCGCAGCCGGGGACACGGCCCTTGACGGGCGTTCCGAGGATTTTACCGGCATAAACCACACCGATGCCGTCGGGGGTGACAAGAGCTGCATTATTGATGAGCGTGCGTGACGTCTCATTCTGACGGCAGGCATATACAAACTCCGCATTGGGCGTGACGATATATCCCTTCTTCTTTTCGTTGAGCGAACGCTCACACCAGGAAAGCGCGTCGCGGGCATCGAGATTATCAAACCGGATGCCCAGAATATTGACTCGGTTGCGCATGGGAACCCTCCTCATACACCGGCAGAAGCTGCCATATCTATAGTTAGTTTTATTATAGCACGGATACTGCCTTGTTTGCAACCCAAATCCACGCAAGTTTCTATCCTTCGGGCGCACGATTCGATATCAATATATCGATACAAAGAAATCAGTTGGCAAATATTCAGGTCTTGCAAGCAATCCCGCACTTAGGGATTGCACAAAAAAAAATCTGTGCTATACTGAAAGCGTAAGGAAAAGTGCGCGCAGTTACAGGCGCGATAAGGGACTAAATAATAAGTGATAAGGGGATTTCCGAGATGAAGTATCGTATTGAGCATGACTCCATCGGCAGCAAAGAAGTACCGGTAGACGCTTATTACGGCGTACAGTCACTGCGCGGACAGGAAAACTTTCAGATTACTTCTCAGTTCATGCGTCCCGAGTTCATCTGGTCGCTGGCTGCCATCAAAAAAGCCGCCGCAATCGTAAACCGTGAGGTCGGCATCCTGCGTTTTGACATTGCGGGCGCCATCATCAAGGCCTGCGACGAAATTCTCGCCGGCAACCTGCATCGCGAGTTCATCATCGACCCCATCCAGGGCGGTGCCGGCACCTCTGCCAACATGAACGCCAACGAAGTCATCGCCAACCGCGCCATCGAAATCCTCGGCGGCACCAAGGGCGACTACTCCGTGGTTCATCCCAACGACCATGTCAACAACGGTCAGTCCACCAACGACGTCATTCCCACCGCCGGTAAGATTACCGCGATCCTTCTCTTCCGCCGCGCCATCCATGAGCTGGAAGAGCTGTCCGAAGCTCTGCATACCAAGGAAGTGGAGTTTCACGACATCATCAAGATGGGCCGTACCCAGATGCAGGACGCCATCCCCGTCCGTCTGGGCTCTGAGTTCGGTGCGTTCCGCCGTGCCGTCGAGCGCGACATCCGCCGTTTCCAGCTGGCCATTGACGAGCTGTGCGTCGTGAACATGGGCGGTACCGCCATCGGCACCAGCCTCAACGCCGAGCCCGAATACGTCAACACCATCGTTCCCATGCTTGCCCAGATCACCGGCATCCCGCTGCGTCAGGCGCCCGATCTCATCGACGGCACCCAGAATCTGGACACCTTTGTTTTCGCCTCCTCCATGCTCAAGACCTGTGCCGTCAGCCTGTCCAAGATGTCCAACGACCTGCGCCTGATGAGCTCCGGTCCCCGCTGCGGCTTCCAGGAGATCAATCTCCCCGCCATGCAGAACGGCTCCTCCATCATGCCCGGCAAGGTCAATCCCGTTATCCCCGAGGTCATGAGCCAGGTGGCTTTCCACATCATCGGCAACGACACCACCATCACCATGGCTGCCGAAGGCGGTCAGCTCGAGCTCAACGCCTTTGAGCCCGTCCTCTTCTACAGCCTCTTCAACTCCCTGACCTCTCTGGTCGGCGGCGTTCGTACCTTCATCGACAACTGCATCACCGGCATCACCGCCAATGCAGACCGCTGCACCTCTCTGGTGGACGGTTCCGTCGGCGTCATCACCGCCATCTGCCCCAATGTCGGTTACCAGCTTGCCGCCAAGGTCGCCAAGGAAGCCATCAAAACCGGCAAGTCCGTGCGTGAGCTTCTCCGCGCTGAAGGCATCTTCACCGATGAGGAGATCGAGAAGCTGCTTGATCCGCTGACCATGGTGTAATACTTTTCAAACAACAGATAAAACCCCCGCTGCGGTTTCAAAACCGCAGCGGGGGTTTTTCACACTTTCCAGATATACGTTTCTCCCGCCGGTATCACGGCATTTTCCTCCGCAGCATTGCGGAATATCCATCGGAGAATGACCGTCTCCGATGAGCGGTTTCCAATCTCCACACGCACCGGTTTCCCCTTTTCCGTGCGGTAACTGACCGTCAGTGCTTCGTTGATCACAAGCCCTCTGACTTCCACATCCGCCCAGCGGTCATCAAAGCCCATGCCGAGACAGAGTTCATCCTCCCGGTCGCTGAACGCCAGCGCATCGTTGACCGCCCACACGAGATTGGCGTGTGCCGAGGTGTACCAGTATCCGATGGCATAGCCATCCAGCCGCAGCTTCTCCGGCATCGCCCCCAGCGACGTGCAGCCGACCTTCTGATGCAGCAGATAATCCATCGCCTTGCCCGGCTGACGGTCATGGGCATAGCAGATTGATGCCCAGCTGTCATTCCACGGCCAGTGGCGGTATTCCTCCGTCGGCTGCTCGGAATTGGTGCCCCAATGCGTCCTGCCACGCTCAAGGGTCACATCCACGCTGTGAATGCCGATGGGATCGGGCAGCGTGTACAGATACATCAGAAGCGGTGTCCCGGCAGTGTACTCCGCGCCCTTGTAGGGCATCAGCACACCGTCATCGTTGTAGTTGACCGCGACGCCATCCAGCAGTACGCTGCCGATGCGGGCATATTCTGCGTTGTCCAGCATCTCCCCGGCCATTTCCATCGCCCGCCCGATGACCACCTGATTGAACGTGTCCACGTCCACCATAAAGCCGCCCTCGGTACCCGCTTCCAGCTGACACAGCCACGCCTTATCACCCTGCGTGTGCACTACCACGTCCATCAGGAACGCGATGATGTCGCGGATCATCTGCGCGGTGTCCCCGGTCAGCGAGGCCGGGTCATACTTATACTGCCAATATGCCGCATGAACCACAAACGCGCTCATCATCGGCTTGTAGACCGCCACATAGCGCACAAACTTGTCCTCACCCCGGACAAACCGGCCCGTGTAATCATCCCATCCGGCAAATGCCGTACCGGCAATGCCCTCTTTTTGCAGCATTTCCCGTCCGGCAGGGGCTGCATCCACATAGCCCTGCAGATAGGCTCTGCCCTCCCGGATATTGCCGCAGGAAAGCAGCGCACGCTGCGCAAACAGGGAGTCAAAGACGTCATACAGCCCGCCTCTCCACAGATGCGGCATCATGCCAAGCCCGATCTGCCCGGATTCGGGATGCTGGGCGGTTCTGACGACATACCGGCTCACGTTATAGAGATACTGCATCTCCTCGTCCGGGAGTTTCACGCAGGAAGTCTCAAAATAGGCTTTCCAGACTGCCGTATGGCGTGCTTTCAGCGCATCATACCCGGCATCCGCGACGATGCGCGCATCCAGCAGCCCCTGCGCATCCTGCGTTTCGCTGGAATCCGCGCAGGTGATGAACCGGGAGACACAAAAGCCGGTTTTGACTGCCCGGTAGATGCCCTCCCGTTCGGTGGTATCGTCATAGTCCCGGTCAGCCGCCATAAAGCCCGCGCCGGTGATTTCGCCGCAGCGATAGGTGAAGTCATGCCGTCTATCAGACGCCTTTTGGCAGTCAAAATCCTCTTCCCAGCGCAGCCACAAAGCAGAGCAGGCAGAATGGGCGCGGGTCAGCGCAAAGCCCAGATCAACCTTGAGCTCCTCCGGGCATTCCAGTACCTCGATGCGCTGGCAGAAGATGCTCTCGTCGTTCATAAAGCATTCGACGCGCAGCTTCAGCCCCCGATAAAATGTCAGTATGGTTTCAAGAATCGCGCGCTCCGGGTCAAAGCGCTGCTCAAAAAACCGGGGTTCCGCCGGTGCCTGCAGCAGATAAACCTGCAGATCCGGCATAAACAGCGTCTGAATCGGTCCCTCCGGATGAATTGCCCGGTTGGATGCCTTATACCAGCCGCAGTTCACGCCCTGATTCTGTTCGGCATGGGTATGCCCGCTGCGGCTTGTGCAGGCGCTGCCGGTATAGTCCACCAGCATGGTATCCCGTCCGCTGCCAAGCGGCATCGGGAAATAGGAACGCTGAGAAAGCGGTGTCGCAATCATACTGTCTCCTCCTCCGTCATCATGCAAAAAAAGCCGCAGAATTATTCCGCGGCTTTGAGAAGCTGTCTGGTATAGGGATGCTGCGGCTTTGCAAAGAGCGTATCCACATCATTTTGCTCCACAATCCGGCCGTGCTGCATCACCAGCACACGGCTGCAGATCTGGTAGATAACGTTTAAGTCATGGCTGATAAAGAGATAGCTCAGGTCGTATTTCTTTTTCAGATCCACCAGAAGCTGCAGAATCTGCGCCTGAATCGTCACATCCAGTGCACTGACCGGTTCATCGGCGATGATGAGCTTGGGCCGCGTGATCACAGCCCCCGCAATGGACACGCGCTGACGCTGTCCGCCGGAGAGCTCATGGGGACGGCGGGCGGCATACTCCGGTTTCAGGCCCACCTGAGAAAGCACTTCCAGCACCGCGTCACGCCGCTCGGAAGCCGTCAGCTTTCCCTGAATGCGCAGCGGTTCCTCCAGAATCCAGCCGATGCTGCGGGCCGGATTGAGGCTTGAAAACGGATCCTGAAAAACCATCTGCGGACGCTCGGAGTGGTGGATAATCTGTCCCGTATAGTCGCTGAGCATACCCAGAATTGCCCGGGACAGCGTGGTCTTGCCGCTGCCGCTCTCGCCTACGAGACCCACAATTTCGCCGCGGTTGATATCAAAGGAAATATCATGCAGCACCTGATAACGCCGCCCCATCTCCCGGAACAGAGAACGTCCCACGGTATAATAACAGTTGAGATCCCGTACTTCCAGTACCGGTTCCATAGGAAAGTCCTCCTTTGCGTTGATACTCAGACGAGTTTTCGCTCGCGATTGGGGATGGCAGCGATCAGCTGCCGGGTATACTCATGCTGCGGATTGCGGAAAATCGCCTCCACGGCGCCGTCCTCCACCAGTTTGCCGCGCTGCATGACCGCGACGCGGGTACAGAGCTTGCGTACCACATGGAGGTTATGGCTGATGAGCAGAATCGCCATGTTATGCTCCCGGTTGAGCCGGGAGAGAAGCTCGAGAATCTCAGCCTGAATCGTCACATCCAGTGCCGTCGTCGGTTCATCCGCCAGCAGCAGCTTGGGTCGGCCGATGATCGCCGCCGCGATCATCACACGCTGCAGCATACCGCCGGACAGCTCATGGGGATACTTGCGGTAAACGCTCTCCGGGTCATCCAGCTCCACCTCAGCCAGTGCTTCCAGCGCACGGGCACGCCGCTCAGCCTTGCTGAGTTTTGTGTGCACCCGCAGGCTTTCCTCCACCTGCGGCCCGATGCGCATCACCGGGTTCATGGCCGTCATCGGCTCCTGAAACACGACTCCCAGCTCGTCGCCGAGAATCGAGAGGATTTCTTTTTCGCTGCACTGCAGAATCTCCCGGCCGTCCACGGTGATATTACCCTGGACACGGGCCTTTCGTCTGGGCAGAAGGCCGGAGATACTCATCGCGGTCACGGTCTTACCGCTGCCGCTCTCTCCCACCAGTCCCACAATTTCGCCCTCGCGCATGGAAAAGCTGACGCCGTTTACGGCAAATCGATCGGGAGCTGCGTTATGAAAATGAACCTTCAGGTCCTGTACTTTCAGAATTTCCGTCATACGCTTCCTCCTATCCCCGGCGTTCAAGCCTCTGCAGCCCCTCGCTGAGCAGGCTGAAGCCCAGAATGAGCAGGATGATGACCAGGCCCGTTCCCATGGCATACCAGGGCGCATTGCGCAGATAGGTCTGGCTGTCGCTGAGCATGGAACCAAGGCTTGCATCGGGAGGCTGGATGCCGATACCCAGAAAGCTCATGCTGGCCTCGCTGAGAACGGCGTTGTTGAAGCCGATGGTGACGGCCGAGAAGAGCACCTGAAAGGTATTGGGCAGGATATGGCTGAACATGATGCGAAGGGGACCGGCTCCCATGAGACGGGCGGATTTGATGTAGTTGAGATCCCGGCAGCGGGCAAACTCACCGCGCACGATGCGGGCAAAGCTGGGGATGAAGAGAATACCCAGAGCAAGGATAATGTTATAGGTACCGGATCCCGTGATGCTGACGATGACCAGCGCCAGCAGGAAGGACGGAAAGGCCGTAATCGAGTCACAGACGCGGGTCAGGATCAGATCCGGCAGGCCGCCGAAGTAGCCGCAGAAGCTGCCGATGAGAATGCCTGCCACGCAGCCGATGGCGACGACGCACACGGCGATGAAGAAGCTCGTACCCGCGCCGTCAATGACGCGGCTGAAGATATCACGGCCGAAGTTGTCGGTACCCAGCAAATGGGCAGCCGACGGCGGCAGAAACTTTTTTTCCACAAAGGCGGTCGGATCATAGGGCGTCCAGAAGTAGCCCATAATGATGAGGCCGGACATCACGGCGCTGATTGCGCCGCCGATATAGAGAAAGGGATTCCCTCTTTTTTTCATAGTTGCAGGCCCTCCTCAGCGCAGTCGGATACGCGGGTCAACCAGCTGATAGAGCAGATCGGCCACGAAGTTGACGATGACAATCCAGGCTGCAAGGATGACCACGATGGCCTGTACGACAGGAAAATCGCGGTTTGCGATGCTGGCCATCAGCAGACGGCTGATGCCGGGGATGGTAAAAACCTGTTCGACGATGATGCTGCCGGTCATGATCTCAGCGGCGGAAACCGCGAGGAAGGTGATGACCGGGATCAGCGCATTTTTCAGAATATGACGGACCAGCCGCACCCAGCGGCTGTTGCCGCGGCTGCGGGCAGTGCGCACGTAATCCTGCTCACGCTGGGCAAGAATCGAGCTGCGCAGCATCTTGACCGTCATTGCAATGCGGGGAATGGCGATGGAAAATGCCGGAAGGATCAGATAGGCAAGACATCCCGCCCAGCTTTCTGTATAGGGGACAAAATTGCCGGGGACAAATACGGCCAGGATATTGCCGAAGATATAGCAGGCCAGAATACCGATGAAAAACGGCGGAATGCTCATAACGACCTGATCCAGAGAGGTAATGAGCAGATCCATGAGCTTACTTTTGCCGCTGCCGGCAAGGATTCCCAGCGGAATCGACAGGACAACGGTGATGACAAAGGACATCGCCGTTAACAGGAAGGTGGTAGGCAGCTTATCGGCCAGCATTTCGGCCACCGGCATCCGGTAGCTGTAGCTCTCGCCCATATCGCCGCGCAGGAAGTCGGTCATCCAGTCCCAGTAGCGCACCAGTACCGGACGATCAAGCCCTAGCTGCGCACGCAGCGCCTCTTTGGCCTCGGCAGTGGCTTCCGTACCCAGTATTTTGGTGGTAGGGTCGCCGGGAATCACCTGAAAGGCGAGGAAGGCGAGGAGCGAAACGATGAACAATGTAATAATGAGAGTGAGGATTTTCTTTGCGGCATATTTCATACTCCTCACCTCCTCTCTTCAAGAATTTGTTTTACTTACTTGTAGTAGATCTTTGCCATGTCGATGACATAGAGCGGATAGAACTCATAGCCATCCAGAGCCGGGTTGATGGCGACGAAATCGGCCAGATCCTGCAGATAGACGTTGGCTGCGGTGTCGGAGAGGATCTGCAGGCACTCCTTGTAGTACGCGGTCTGCTCGGCATCGTCGGTGGAGCTCTGAGCGGCGGCATACGCGGCGTCATAATCAGCGTTATTGAAGTTGATCATGTTTTTACCGTTACCGCTGACCCAGCGGGCAAGCAGGGCGCTTGCGTTGAGGGTAGATGCGTCAAAGCCGCAGACGGTGGCCTCGAAGTTGCGGTTGCCGTAGACATCGCTGACCCAGGTTTCCCAGTCAACCAGCCTGATTTCCGCCTCGACGCCCACAGCCTTGAGCTGCTCGGCGAGCACAACGGCGGCATTCACATGGGGATCATAGTTGCTGGGAGCCTTGATGGTGAAGCTGAAGCCGTCGGGATAGCCTGCCTTGGCCAGCAGCTCCTTTGCCTTCTCCACATCGTGGGGATAGGCGTCGGCAAGAGAAGCATCGAAATACTTGCCGAAGGCCGGATACATGGAGGAACCCAGCTTCGTGCCGTGGCCTTCCGCCGTGAGCTCCAGCATCGCATCCACATCCACCGCATAGCACAGCGCCTGACGCACCAGTTCGTTGTCGAAGGGAGCGACTGCGTTGTTGAGGTAGATTGCCTGCACGAGATTCATCGTACCCTCAAGGACATTATAGCCGTTGGAGAGGGTGTTGACCTGATCGATGGTGATATGGGCCACAAGATCCAGCGCACCGCTGTCCAGAGCGGTGAAGAGAGCCGTACCGTCCTCGTAGATCTTGTAGGTCACGCGGTCAAGCTTTGCCTTCTCTCCGTAATAATCATCGTGACGCTCGATGATGAAGTTCTCCTGCACGCTGCGGGAGACAAATTTGAACGGGCCCGTACCCACAGGCTTGGTCTCACCCTCGGTATAATCCTTGGGGGAAATAAAGACGCTTGCCACATAGCTGAGGAAGTCGGGATTGGGAGCCGCCAGCTTTACGGTGAATACGCTGCCCTCGGGCGTCACGTCGAAGCCACATTCAACAGCAGAAAGCGCCGCTTTCACGGCAGAATTGACCGTGTTGGCGGCGCAGGTTTCAAACGAGTAGAGCACATCATCGGCTGTACAGTCCGTGCCATCGTGAAACTTCACGCCGTCACGCAGGGTAAAGGTGTATACCAGTCCGTCATCCGACACGGAGTAGTCGGCTGCGACCGCACAGACATAATTGCCGTCCGCGTCGGGCTTGACAAGCCCTTCGTAGACGTTGAACATGACCTCTCTAGTTCCTGCAGCCGTCATTTGATACGGGTCAAGACTATTGTCCAGGTCCTGAGCGATACCGACGGTGATTTCGTTGCCGTGGTTCGCCCCGGAAGAAGACGGGTTTTCGTCACCGGTGGTTGACGCCTGTCCAGTTGCTCCTCCGCATCCGCAGAGTGAGCACAGCAGTACGACAGCCGCCAGGAAGACTGCAATAATTCGTTTGTTCATTGCGATTCTCCTTGACAGAAAAAGACTTCTTCTCCCATTATTAAATTGTCACCTGTATTGTAGCACATCCGTCCCGAGATTACAAGCGTTATCCGCTGCGAATTATTCCCGCCTCCCGGTATTTTTTCGTATAATCGGCCAAATCACGGTCATCATGCGTCTTACTGTCCCTGATATGTCCATCCGCAGTCATTGTGATAAATCATCAGCTTTGTCATGCCGCCGTCGATGCAGATATTTTCGCCGGTAATGAAGCCCGCCTTATCCGAACACAGAAACAGCACCGCATTTGCAATATCCATCGGGTTCCCCACCCGTCCTGCCGGATGCTGCGCCGCGTCCGGGCCTTTGTAGACGGTATAATCCGTATCGATCCAGCCGGGAGAGACAGAATTGACCCGCACTTTGCCTGCAAGGCTCGCCGCCAGCGCATGGGTAAGAGCTGCGATGCCGCCTTTTGCGGCGGTATAACTTTCGCTGAAAGGCTGGCTCATACGGTCACGGCTGGAGGAGATGTTGACGATGGCCGCGCCGGGTGCAAAATGGGGAAGAAAGTGCTGCGTGAGCATAAAAGGCGCCGATACGCCTACTTTCAGCGCATAGTTGAACTCCTCCCAGCTGCAGCTGCCGATCCCTCTGGAGTCGGGCTTTGCATTGTTGACCAGATAATCCACATGCCCATGTTCTGCGATCACTTTATCCGCAAACCGCCGCAGCGCAGTCTCGTCGGCAATGTCTCCTACAAAGTACGGATTATCCGCCAGATCAACGGTGCATACCTTTGCTCCCGCCTTTTCAAATTCATCGCAGATGCATTTGCCAATACCTCTTGCGCCGCCGGTCACAACTGCCACTTTATCCTGAAACATACTCATTCCTCCATCGTCACCGCGACTTTGATCACACCGTCCCGGCGGTTTTCAAATAGCGCATAGGCCGCATCAATCTCCCGCAGGGGGAAGGTATGGGTGATGAGCGGCGTAGTATCGAGTTTTCCCTCTGCGATGAGGGAGAGCGTCTCTGCGCAGCAACAGCCGTCAACGCCGCCGGTTTTAAAAGTCAGATTCTTACCGTACATCTCCGGCAGCGGCAGGGTCTGTGCACCTTCATAGAGCGCCACCACCGTCACCGTTGCATTGGGGCGCGCACATTCCCAGGCCATGCGGAAGGTATCGGGCCCACCAGCCACTTCCAGCACCACATCCGCGCCGCCGTGGTCACTGTGGGAGCGGACGAAATCCAGTACCCCATCCGGTTCCACGGTCAGCACCTCCGGATACAGCCGCCGCACAAATTCCCGGCGTCCGGCATCCGGTTCACAGACGATGATCCTCCGCGGGTTTTTGAGCCGCACGCACTGCAGCGTGCACAGTCCCGTAGGTCCCGCGCCGATGATGAGCACCGTATCCTCCGGCGTGATGCCGGAGATGTCCGCCGCCCAGTAACCGGTGGCCAGCACGTCGCCCACCAGCAGTGCCTGCCGGTCACTCACGCCCTCCGGAATCACGTCCAGCCCCTGATCGGCACAGGGAACCCGCACGTAAGGCGCCTGACCGCCGTCGATGCGGCAGCCCAGCGCCCAGCCGCCGTCGGGATCGGTGCAGTTGTTGACCCAGCCATGGCGGCAGAAGAAGCACTCGCCGCAGAAGGTCTCCACATTCACCGTGACCCGGTCTCCCGGCTTCACGGTGCGCACGGCATCTCCCACAGCCTCCACGACACCCACCATTTCATGTCCCACAGTGATGCCGGGCACAGCTCTGGGCACCGAGCCGTGCTTAATGTGCAGATCGCTTGTGCAGATACTGGCAAGGGTCACGCGCACGATGGCGTCACGTGGGGATGCAAGCGTCGGGACAGTTTTTTCGATGAGTTCAAAGCGTCCGGGGGCTGTATAGGTATAGGCAAGCATACGGTAATCTCCTTGATATTGATGAGTTCATTATAAAAGCCCGGGGACAATTTGTCAACGCGCAGGGCAGTTACTGCATTTCGTCGTATTCCGCGCGGCAATTTGCGCTCCTTTCGCACGTATTTGTGCTTGAACACCGCCGCAATATCTGCTATAATTAAACCAATAATGTGCAATCATGCACACGTGATTATACAGGAGGTAACTTATGAACTATCTTGATTTCGTCGCCGACACCACCAAGTGTCCCTGCAGCTGCGGCGTGTATGCCAAGTCCGTGCGCAAGGTCGGTAACTCCACTGTCTTCATGGCCGCCGATGGTGACGTCGATGTGCTGGTCGTCGTGGGCGATACCCTCGGCTTCGAAGGCGAAGCCAAGGAAGGCTGCCTCGTGGCTCCCCTGAACCACAAGAACGGCAACGTCCTGCGCTCCCTCTTCCCCTTCACCGCTCCCGCTCCTGTTCTGTCCTATCCCCGTACCGTCGGCGTCGGCGACCGTCTCGGCATCGCCACCCCCGGTCACATCCGTGTTTTCGAGAAGTATGACGCACTGCCCATCCTTGCCCAGCAGTCCATCCGTGAGCTCAACCTGACCAACCGCACCTACGAGGACGTTCTGGACGCCGCTTCCTTCGCCGTTTACCGTGAAGGCTTCGAGCGCGGCTTCGGCGCCGACGGCGACCATCTGAAGAAGGCCGAAGATGTTGCCTACGCTCTGGGTCTGGGCTTCACCATGATCACCCTCGACTGCTCCGAGCACATCAAGGGCGACGGCGGCAGCCTCTCCTGCCCCGAGATGGAAGAGCGCTACCTGGGCAAGAGCTTTGACGTCGGCGAAGGCCTGACCATCACCTTCACCGCCGAGGAGCTGGCCAAGATCGTCTACATCTACGGCGAGGCCATCGACTTTGCCGTGTCCATCTACGAGCAGTTCTTCGCCGACGGCACCAACCGTGCCGACTTCGAGATCTCCATCGACGAGACCGCCACTCCCACCACTCCCCTGCAGCACTTTTTCGTCGCCAACGAGCTGGTTCGCCGCGGCGTGAAGATCGCCACCATGGCTCCCCGCTTCTGCGGCGAGTTCCAGAAGGGCGTTGACTACATCGGCGACCTGGCCCAGTTCGAGGTCGAGATGACTGCCCATGCCAAGATCGCCCGCCACTTCGGCTACAAGATCAGCGTCCACTCCGGTTCCGACAAGTTCTCCGTCTTTGCCTGCGTCGGCGAGCAGACCCGCGGCGTGTTCCACGTCAAGACCGCCGGTACCAACTGGCTGGAAGCCATGCGCGTCGTCGCCGAGTGTGACCCCGCTCTGTACCGCGAGATCCACAAGTTCGCCCTGGTCGCCTTCCACGAGGCCAAGAAGTACTATCATGTCACCACTGATCTGACCAAGATCGCCGACGTGGATACCCTGTCCGACGCCGAGCTGCCCGCTCTGTTCACCCAGAACGACGCCCGTCAGCTCATCCACATCACCTATGGTCTGATCCTCAACGAGAAGAAGTTCCACGATGCCCTGTACAAGCTCTGGCGCGTCCACGCCGAGGAGTATGCCAAGGCTCTGGAATCCCACATCGGCCGTCACCTGTCCACCCTGGGCGTCGCCGAGAGATAACATTTTCGCAGCACAAACGGCTGCCGCTAATGCGGCAGCCGTTTTTTCATCTATGAAGCTGTACCCGGCAGACACCCAAACCTCACTTTTTCTCTTCGGACGCCTGCTCGCCGGCTGCGGCTTCCAGCCGCGCGTCCAGGTTCTCCTCCGTGATATCGTCATACGCAAAATGCATTACATGAAACGATTTCCCCTTACGGGTACCGTCGTCATTGCGCGGCGGACGTAGGTGAAGATCCATCGCCCGGAAGGGCACTCCCGCCGCATCGAAGATTGCACGCAGATCGAGCATAATCTCGGCAGCCCGGTGAGAGGTGCGTTCCGTCTCATCCATGTAGATCACCAGATGCCCGGCAGCAGCGCCCAGCTTGCGGATATCATAAATCCCGTCCAGCTCCAGCTCCTCCTGCACGAGCGTATACGCAGGTACATCCGGGGAATCCAGCGCCTCATGCGGATAGATTTCCAGCGTTCCGAAGGCAATATCCGTCACATAGGGAAAGCCCTGAGCCGTCAAAACCGTGTCGGTCAGCGCCCGGTATTCGCCGTCCAGCCGCCGGGCGGTGTTCCAGCCGGAGAGCACGTCATCAAAATTGTCGCGGACGAGATTACCCCACATATCCGTGGTGATGGAAAAGTAGGTGTCGGGGCTTCCCGGGGATACGACATGCACCACATACCAGCCAAATTTGAAATTGTAGCCCGAGCTGTCAATGACATAGTCGGTACCGGGGTAATTCTCCGCCAGATGAGCTCCCGCCGTCCGCTCAGCCAGGTATTTCGACACAGGATTGCCCACCAGCGAGTTTGCAAACAGTCCCACGGCGGCAATCAGGGCAATTGCCAGCAAAAGCGCTGCAATTTTCAACGTTTTCCTCATCTTACCGCTCCTTCCTGAACGCAAAGTGCAAAAGCCATGCAATCAGCACGCCGACTGCGGCAAAAACCGCATACAGCGCCGTCCACAGTACAACGGACCAGAGATCCAGAACCTCCACACCCCGCAGAAATGCAATCAGATTGCCTGCCAGATGCAGCGCAAGCAGCATCCCCGGCAGGATCAGCGCTGCGTATCCGCGAAAGATCACATACCCCAGCGCTCCGATGACCGGCATGAGCAGGGAATTGTAAAACAGATTGCTGCCTGCGGTGAGACTCACGCCAAAGAGGATGCCGCATATGAGAACCAGAAGCTCAAAGCAGCGTATCCTGCGGCGAATGCGTGCTGCCGCGTCGTTCTGAGCATCCGGCGCGGGAAGTTCCGTATCCAGCAGCGCCCTGCAGGCATCGCAGTGCGCAATATGTGCCTGCAGCGCCCTGCGGCTGTCCTCGCTTGCCAGACCGTCGCGTACCAGCGGCGCCAGATCCATACAGATATCACAGCTGATGTCAGTCACGGGTGAGTCCCTCCTTTTCAAGTATGCTTCGGATGCGCGCTTTCGCCCGGAAGTCAATGACCCGGGCCGAGGTCTCGGAAATGCCGTACTTCTGCCCGATTTCGTAGAAGGAATAGCCTTCCAGACGCATAAGCACAATCTCCCGGGTTTGCGCGGATTCCCTGCCGAGCAGATCCCGGATGCGCCTGTCGAGAAACGCATCCATGCTTCTCTCCTCCGGCGAAGCTGCCGCATCCGGTAAAAACTCCGTGAGAAGCTCTGTGCGCACACTGCGCTTCTGCCCGCGCAGCCACCGGCTCCAGCAGTGCCGCGCAATGGAGAACAGCCAGGTTTTCACATCCGATTCCCCGCGAAAGCTGCCGACGGATTTCACAACCTCCACGAATGTGTCCATCGCCAGATCCTCGGAGAGCGCAGCGTCACGGGTCAGACTGTAGAGATAGGCATATACATCCCGATAATAGGCCGCAAAAAGCCGGTCCGGCACGTCTGCTCCCTCCTTTCAAGGGTTGTTATAACCGATTAGTGCCCACCCGGCGGCAAATGTTACAGGCCAATCATCAAAAAACCTCCGGATTCGCCGTGACTGCCTGCGCTGATCCAAACCAGAAAAAGGAACTGCCGACGATGATGACACCGCAACAGTTCCTTTAATGGTATCTCTTACTCGATCACCGGGATTTCCAGCATTGCGCCGCCCTGCTGGGCAGATTCATGGGCAATGATGCCCGGCAGCGACATATTGATGCCCGCGTCCACGTCGATGGGCGGATCGGTATCCTCGATGATGCAGCGGATGAAGTCGCGCATCATCTTGGAGTCGGCGCCGCCGTGACCGCTGGACTGATCCTCGGGGAATTTCAGCCCCGTGGGGATCTCAAACTTCGCGTGCAGTGTGCCGGGGATGTCCATCATCTTGGCAAAAGAGTGGAAGTTGCACTGGGCACGGTCGGTCTCGATGGAGCCGCGGGTGCCGTATAGCGCGTAATTGTGGATGCTGCCGCCCACATAGGCGCCAAAGCAGATGAACACGCGGATCGCCGCGCCTTTAGCTGTGCGGAACAGCGCGATGCCGTTCTCGGGGCCGATCTTGTAGGGATTATACTTTGCCGTGGGCTCGATGCAGGAAACGCTGACGCAGCGGTCGTCCATGATGCTCAGCAGCGGGCCCAGCTCATGGGTGAGGTAGCGGATTGCCGCGAGGGTGGTACGCCAATAGGTCTTGGGATTCTTCTCCGGCGAAAACTTCTCCGGGTCGCCGGAATGCAGATACTCGCCCTCGGCATAGACGATATCGCCGAATCTGCCTTCCTCGCGCATACGCTTCCAGGACTGCACAAACGCCCAGTAGTTGCAGTTTTCGCCGGCCATGTATTTGAGCTCGGGATGTGCCTTCACCGCAGCTTTCAGCGCTTTTGCATCCTCAATGGAAAAAATCGTCGGGATCTCGCTGAGCACGTGCTTACCGGCATTCAGCAGCTTGATCGCCTGCTGCGCGTGCTGCGGCGCGTCGGTAGCCAGCACCACCGCCTCCACATCTGAGGTCAGCAGCTCGTCGAGCGTGGAATAGCACTGCAGATCCTTCACGCCCTTTTCTTCCGTAAAGAATTTCCGGGCGCTTTCCACTCTTTCGGGGTTCATGTCGCAAATTGCAGTCAGCTCAATGTTGGCATCTCCGATCACATCGGTCACGATGCCGCGGCCGCGGCCAAGGCCCACGACGCCGAGCTTAACAACCTTATCTGCCATTTTTTATCCTCCTGTCATCCTCCGGATCATCAATCACCGGTCAGTACGTCCAGTATAACGGCTTGCGCCGCCGGGATAAATGGATTTTTCACGTTTTCGCATGGAAAAAATCGCTTTCCTGTTGATTTCTCTTTTCAAATCCTGCAAAATAGAGGTGAGGTGAGAGCATTGAGCGACAGCATCTGCAAATTCATTCCGGTCAAAGACAACCCCGGAAGCCTGAAAACCATCAACTTCGTCTTTGAGACGGATTTTCATCTTCTCCAGCAGCCATTCTTCCGCGTCACCTACGTACTGCATCTGATCACCCGGGGCAGTGCATCCCTGCGTGTCGGCAGCACCGACTTCACCCTTACGCCCGGGACCCTGTTTCTGGCCTTTCCCACGAGTTTCTACGAAATCAACGCAAGCCCCGATTTTGAATACATCTACATCAGTTTCATGGGCTCCTCCGTCGCAGCCCAGCTGCGGGAGTTGGGAATAGACGCCGCCGCGCCGGTCTTCCCGGGCTATTCCCACCTGATTCCCTTCTGGATGGATGCGCTGCGCCGTATTACGCCGTCAAACGCCATTATTCTCACCGAAAGCGTGCTGCTCTATTCCCTTTCCTTCTTCGGCGGCGAAACAGAGCTTCCCGAAGCGGATCGAAGCGAGGATACGCTCTTTGCAGCCGTGCTCAACTATGTGGATGCCCATTACCGCGATGCCGACATTTCACTGGGCGCCATCGCAAGTCAGTTTTCCTACACGGAGAAGTACCTCTCGCTGCTGTTCAAGAAGAATATGCTCATCGGCTTCAACGCCTATCTCACCAAGCTGCGCATTCAGTACGCCTGCGAGCTCATCGAGCGCAACGTAACCAGCGTGTCGCAGATCGCCGCCCTGTGCGGCTACCGGGATTCGCTGTACTTTTCAAAGGTATTCAAGCGCAAAATGGGTGTTACGCCCACCGAGCACATCCGCAGCATTCACGGCGGTCGCTGAGGCCTATTTCTTGACGATATTCCACTGATCCCCTGTAACGACATACTGGAATTCACTCAGATCTGCGCTCAGCATCACATCCAGCAAATCCCGAAAATCGCTGACCAGATTGACACGGTCAAGCTCATCCGTCCCAATCCAGTGCATCTGCCCCTCATGGGAAGATAAGAGTTCACCTTCATACCGGGTTGCTTCAAACAGGAAAACAATATACCGTCCCCCATCGATCGGGAATTGTTTTACACCGCACAGTTTCGGATCCAGAACGGTCAGTCCCGTTTCTTCCTTCATTTCCCGGACAACCGCATCCACGATCGACTCCCCCGGTTCCACGTGTCCGCCGGGCAGCGTATAGCCCTGCCAGTCCTTCTTGACTCTGTCCTGCAGCAGATATCGTCCGTTCTGATGCAGCAGGCACAATACGGTGAGTTCAACATTTTCCGTGCGTGACATCCTGTATACCTCCATCACTTCAGGTTTATCGATCGGCGAACATGGGTCTTTCTTCCCGGATCAAATCCAAAACCGGCAAGGCAGGATATGCTGCCATGCCGGTTCATTGTCATGAGATGCTGTTATTCGATGACTCTGGCCCTTCTCAGCGCATATACCAGCAGCGGGATCAGCACAAGCTGCACGATGATACCGGGGATGGCATTGAGAACCGCGCCGGAGATGAACGCGGTCCAGCCGAAGCTGCCGCCGGTGACACCCATCAGGATCATCGTCACAATGCCCCAGACCACACGGCCCAGAAGCATCGCGGCAATCATGGAAACATAGGTGTTAATCACATTCTTGGCAAGCTTCCGGTACAAAATGCCCACGATCAGGCCGTAGGTTGCCAGTTCAAAGGCCATTGCAAGACCGGTGGGCATCAGCCTGGGCATGCCGAACATCACAAAGCGCAGCGGCGGGGCAAGAAAGCCCACGGCCAGCGCATACCAGGGGCCGCAGATGAAGCCCGCCAGCAGCACGGGGATATGCATCGGGCAGAGCATACCGCCGATCTCGGGAATCTGCCCGGTCAGGAAGGGCAGGACCATGCACAGCGCCAGGCACATGGCAGCGCTCACAAGGTCGCGGACAGGGTTACGGGTTTTGAGGTTCATGTGGTTTTCTCCCTTTCATGTATTGCCGTCTTGAACGGGAGTGCGTGTCCTTGGGACACGATTGTGTACATAAGGGATTCGCGTTTTCCCGGCTTGGCCGGGACGATTCTTCATCAGCCGATCAGGCCGCGCAGGGTTTCCACCGCCGCGTCGATGAGCGCAGTCAGGCTCAGGGACTGGGTACCCGGCACGATGATGCTGCACAGGTTCACCGGCAGCAGGAGCTTGCGGGCGCTGCTCTGGCCCACGGCACGGGCCATCTTCGGGGTAATCTCTCCCATCATCGCGTCGGCGGCGATGATACCGATGGGTCCCGCGATGACATCAGCGGTACGGCAGGCAACCACCACGGGGTTTTCGCCGGTGGCTCCCGCATCCGCGCCTGCTTTGAGCATGGCAGAGGTGGCGATGGCATTGGCGCCGATGGCAACAAGCTCGCAGGGAAGCTTCTCCTCCCGGATCTTTTCCACCAGCAAACGGCCGATGCGTCCGCTCTGACCGTCAATGACCACAACCTTCAAGGTGTTTTCCTCCCTCACTGCCGCGCTCCGCGGCTGAATGGGGATATTATACCACAGACATTGATCGGATGCAACCGGTGATCGCCGGGTTTCTTCCGATTTCACACGTCCAGATTCACGCCGGTGCTGTTTTCTACCCGTACAGCCTCCGCGTCACCGTAGCCGGTCACACGCAGGTTCTCTCCCCGCACGTCATGGCTTTCGGAGATCCAGATCGCTGGCCAGTCATATCCAACGCTCCACGGTTGGAGCTTCCCGCCGTACCAGAACTCTTTGTGGCGTGCAATCAGCTCGGGCATTTCCGACAGATCCCCCTCGCTCCAGCGAACGGTGACATCCTTCAGCAGTACATTCCCCGCCCGTTTGATCTCCAGGAAATAAGGCATATAGTGGTCAAAGAAGTATACCGGCATCGGGCCATACTGGGGAATGCCCAATTCTTCAAAGGTGGGCATATCCACACCGCCGCCGTAAAGCTTTGTCCGGGGCGCCACATCAAAGCTTGCGTCGCTGATGCTGACGCCGTCGATGCCGTCGTCGGTGTGAGAGTAAATGTATCCCACGCCGTTTGCACGGAATCGCAGCCCGGACAGGCGGATATCACGCACCCTCGAGGCGTGAGAGGTGATGATAAAGACCGCGCCAAGGGCTGAAAGTGTACCCGATACGTTGGACACGTTCACTCTTTCAACGGTTCCCTCGTCGCCATGGAGAGAAAGCAGCGTAGTGGCGTCGATAACAGTACAGTTGGAGATGTCCACATCCCGCACCGCTGTGCCGCGTACGGCATTTCGCTTGTCCCGATTCAGCGCAAGACAGGTAAACAGCCGCACGGAGCTGACAGCGGACTGAAAGGTGCAGCCGGAGATCGTGACATGGGAGGAATCCCGGCTGTCGTTGCCGTCCACGGCGATGCAGTCGTCGCCGCATCTGAGGCGGCAGTCCCGGATGTGCACGTCGCAGCAGGAGGAGAAGTGGAAACCGTCGGAGTTATCGGCCCGCAAATCATTGTCCACTGTCACATCATGGATAAAGACCCCCCGGCAGCTGCGGAACTGTACGGTGTAAAACGGCGCGTCAAACAGGCGCACGTCCTCGATGTGCACGTTCTCGCAGTTTTGAAGAAAAATCAGCACCGGCCGCTTAAAAAGTCCCGTACCTACCCTGCCGTAGGTCTCCGTGAAAGCGCGCTTGTAACTTGCCCAGCGGGGTTTATCGGGAGCCGGGTGGCGTTCCAGGATGTTGAGATAATTGCCATTGATACCGCCGCGTCCTGTGATCGTGACATTTCTGGCACCGCATGCAAAGAGCACCGCAACCTTATGCTGCCGTGTATCGCCCAGGTCGATTCCCTCCCGTCGAAATCTCGCATAGATAGACTGATCCTCCGGGCCGTCGGGAAGGTAGGGATAATCAGCTTCCATGTCGGTCGCCGCGAGAAATGTGCCTCCCTCGCCAAACTCCAGGGTAATGTTGCTGCGCAGGACAATACGCCCGGTCAGGTACTCTCCCGCCGGGACAAATACCCGTCCGCCGCCGGCATCGGCGCACATATCCACTGCACGCTGAATTGCTTCGGTATCTCTCGTCACGCCGTCTCCCACGGCGCCGGTATCACGGATATTGACAAGCATCGGTATCTTCTCCTTTTTTCTCCCGTTTTCCCGTTCAAAGTTCCCTTTTTCCGCAGAACCAGGCATTCATTGAGACCTTGTCCGGAATATGGTACATATACAGCACAATCTTTTCCGCTTTGCAAGGTGTGTGTCCCGGCAAATCAGCGCATTATCATATCCTGATCATCCGGCAGCTCAAACGGCACCGGGCAGGGCCGGTCGAGATAGTAATACGCGCAGGAAGTGAAATCGTCGCAGCGCGGACCGCTGACCCATGCAAAATCGTCGTGCACCATCCGGAAGCTCTCGTCAAAGCAGATCGGATCCTTCACATGCCACCGGTACATCATCAGCCGCTGCTGGTTATCGTAGGGTTTATCGCTTCCCAGCACCGCATACATGCCGGTATACAGCCCGCAGAAGGTCTGATATTCCTGCAGCGGGCCGTCGATGCCGAAGTTATAGGATCCGCAGAAATAATCCTCCAGTCCGGTGTAGTTTATCGACGGGTATTCCTCACCGTCCAGCCACATCTTCGTCTCTCCCTCGCACCAACAGCAGTTGATGCCGTTGACACCCACGGAGAACGTATTTCCCAGAAATGCGCCCTTACCCTTCACGCCGTCGAGCACCACAAACGAACGTCCCTTCTGCACCGGATGCTCCTGCCGGTAGGCTGCATGGAAATATCCCGCGTTTTCGGGTACCTCGCCCCGCCAGCCGGTGATCATGTAATAACAGCGCACGGGGGTTTGGCCTCGGTTTTCCACGGTGATACGGCAATGGCTGCGAAACGGCATCTCAAAATAGGCGTTGCCGCCCTTATAGGGCGTCACCAGCAGGAGTGCTGAGTTGAGTACCGGATATTTACCGTCACGGTCGGCAGTATTTTCATACGGATAGCCGAAAAACGCGCCTCCCGGCACCTCAACCGATGGAAAATCGCATCCGTCCCAGTAAAAGCGCAGGATCATGGACTGGGAAAGCGTTCCTCCGCCAAACCACATATGGGAAATCATGCCCGGGCCGTCTATATCGCAAAGTGTATAGATTTGTCCCGGTTCCACGTTCACCGCCGGACAGAGTTTTTCACAATCACGTCCGCGGGTCCCGCCGTTTCGCGCTCCTGTGGGATTTTCCGCCGATATTCCAAAGGTTTTTCGGTCTGTCAGTTCATACATTGGAATCTCTCCTTTGTCCCTGTCTGATACCGCTATTGTAACACGGGCCCACAGTTTCTGCAAGAGAGGCTGCCAGACAAAAAACGCGCCGCAGAATACTCTGCGGCGCGTTCTGACATTTAAAGCAGGTGAACTTACTTGCGGGAGATGGCCTTCTTGGCAGCGGCAGCGATGGTCGCAGCGTTGAAGTTGAAGTGCTCACGCAGCCAGGCTTCGGTACCGACTTCGCCGAACACGTCCTGAATACCGACAAACTCCATGGGAACGGGAGTGGTCTTGCAGACGACTTCTGCCACGGCAGAGCCCAGACCGCCCTTGACGTTGTGGTTCTCACAGGTGACGATGGCGCCGGTCTCGGCGGCACAGGCGGCCACACAGGCCTCGTCCAGGGGCTTCCAGGTGAAGCTGTCGATGACGCGGGCGTCGATGCCGCAGGCGGCCAGGTCAGCCGCGGCCTTCAGGGCCTCGGAAACCATGATACCGGAAGCGATGATGGTGACATCCTTACCGGGGCGCAGGAGGGCAGCCTTGCCGATATCGAAGGTGGAACCCTCTTCGTAAACGGAGATGGGGTTCTTGCGCATCAGGCGGATGTAGGTGGTGCCGTAGTTGTCCGCGATCTGGGGCAGGATAGAAGCCAGCTGAACAGGATCAGAAGGCTCGACCAGGGTGATCTCGGGGATCACGCGCAGGATACCCATGTCCTCGAAGGGCATATGGGTACCGCCGTTGTAGGCAGCGGTGACACCGGGGTCAGAACCGATGAGCTTGACGTTGAGCTTGGCATAGCAGCAGGACAGGAAAACCTGATCGTAAACACGGCGGGAAACGAAGGGGCCGAAGCTGTGGATGAAGGGCACCTTACCGGTGGCGCTCATACCGGCAGCAACGCCGACCATGTTGGCTTCCTGGATACCGCAGTCGATGTAGCGGTCGGGATAAGCCTTCTTGAAGGGCTTGAGGCCGGAGGAGCCGAGGGTATCGGCGTCCATGGCGATGATGCGGCTGTCATTGGCGCCCATCTCAACCAGAGCATTGGCCAGGACATTACGCATTTCGACAGGGGCCTTTTCGAAAACATTCTTGACGGTAACAGACATTGTATTCAAACCCCTTTCTTACAGCTGCGCGCTGAGCTTCTCGTATTCAGCCTGCCAGCGCTCGATGTCGCCGTCGAGCTGACCGGGCTTGAACGCGATGTGATGGTTGGGCACAACGCCTTCGGCGGCGGAGCAGCCGTAACCCTTGATGGTGTCGAGGATGATGACGGAGGGCTTGTCGGTGACAGCCTTGGCAGCGTCAATGGCCTCGTCGATGGCCTTCACGCAGTGGCCGTTGACAACCAGAGCGTTGAAGCCGAAGCTCTCGAACTTCTTGGACAGGTCGCCCATGTCCAGAACGTCGGCGGTGTTGCCGTCGAGCTGCTGCTTGTTCCAGTCAACAAACCAGATGAGGTTGTTGATGTTCTTGGCAGAGGCGTACATGGCGCCTTCCCAGACCTGGCCTTCGTTGAGCTCGCCGTCGCCGACCATGAGGTAGACGTAGTTATCCTTGCCGTCCAGCTTGAGAGCATGAGCAACGCCCAGAGCGCAGCTCACACCCTGACCCAGAGAACCGGTGGTCATGTCGATACCGGGGGTCTTGGTACGGTCACAGTGGGAGGGAAGATTGGTGCCGCCCTGATTCAGGGTCAGGAGCCAATCCATGGGGAAGTAACCCTTGAGGGCCAGCGTCGCGTAGGTCGCGGGGCCGGCATGACCCTTACTCTGGATGTACCAGTCACGATCTTCCCACTTGGGATTCGTGGGGTCAATCTTCATCTGCTTGCCGTACAGCACGGCCAGAGTCTCGACGATGGACATAGCGCCGCCAACATGGCCGAAGCCGAGGTGAGCCAGTTCCTTGAGCGTCTCGACACGGATCTGCGCCGCAAAGGCCTTCACGCGAGTCAGTTCTTTTTCGTTAAGCATGAATGGATCCACCTGCCTTAAAAATTTCGGATTTCAAGTTATTATACCATCCCCTGCCGGGAAAAGCAAGAGGGGGGACGTGGCTTTTTAGCCGTTGTAACGCGGTTTCTATGTGCACTTTATCCTGTTTTTTCTTTATCTGCGCACAAAAGCAAAACAGGAGAAGCTTTTTACAGCTTCTCCTGTCACAGAAAACGGTTTCTTATTCGGTTTTCTCGCAGCAGCACTCAACCTCAGGCTCGGCAGCCTCTTCGGCGGTAGCTTCTTCGTCACATGCACAGCAGCATTCAGCCGCGTCATCCGCAGGCTCCTCGCCCACGGCGCATTCGCAGCACTCGGCAGCCTCTTCCACAGGCTCATCCTCGGTGCAGCAGCAGGCATCGCCCGCCTGAGGCTTCTGGCGGTCTTCGATGCTGAGCTGGAATGTAATTTCCTTCTTGCTCAGGATCATATAAGCACCCACTGCGGCTGCGGCAACACCGGCAATGGCAGCGCCGGCAATGATCATCTTCTTCTGCATAGCCTTCTGTCTGGCCTGCTCGTTTTCCATGGCGGTCAGCTTTGCAATCAGCTCGGACTTCTTCACGGATGCGGGCAGTTTGTCAATGATGTTCTTATTCAAATTCAAAGTCATTTGTTCCAGCCTCCACACAATCTCGTTGTGATTCAATTGTACGCTGTAAACCCGTTTTTGTCAAGTACAAGCCATCATTTCAACAGACATTTACATTTTCGGAACAATTTACTCTCTTCCCGCAGGTTCTCCGGCATAACAGCCGGAGTGTCCGGGTATTTCAAAAAGGCCTTCCAGCTCTCTCAGAGAGCTGATCTCCTTTGCCTGTCCAAACTGCCGCGAAATCCGCTCTCTGTTGATGAGCACAGGGCAGGCCCCGGCTTTCCGGGCACAGAGCATATCCTTTTCCTCATCGCCTACAAACAGAATCTCCGCAGGCTTCACTTCCATCAGCTCCGCCAGCAGCAGTACGCCATCAATCCGCGGCTTGCGGCAGCCCACGTCGTTTGAGGTCATCGGCCAGCGGATATAGGGCAGCAGCGGGGCAATATCGTCGAGCACGTAGGCATTATCCATGCCGTAGGGGACATCGGACAGCGTCGCAAGCGTAATTCCTCGCCCGTTGAGCCGCCGAAGCGTTTCCTCCGCTTCCGGATAGACTGCGGCGTCCTGCCGGAAGAAGGTATAGAACGCATGCTTCATCGGTTCCAGTACGTCTTTCCCCACTCCGGTTCCGCCGAGGATTTCGGAAAAGATCTGCTGAGAGCTCACCTCATGTTCCCGCGGGTTGACCCGGGTATTGTACCGGGTCAGCACCGACTCCGCCCACCGGTACTCCCGCTCGGAAAAGGAAATTTCGCAGACCTTGCAGGCATGTTCCAGTGCGGGACGGTACAAAGCTGACCAGTTGAGCGGCTTGCGGTAGCCTGCAAGCGTCCGTCCGATATCAAAGATGACCGCTTTGAACATAGTCTATCCCGCCTGTTCAGATCTTTCCGGCCTTTTTCATTACATCCGGCAGCATCAGACCCATCAGGATCTCGGCGTTGGTCCAGCCGGATTCGCTGGCATAGGCCGCCCAGCCCGCGTCATGGGGACAGGCGTAGGCTTCCATGCGCTCCATATCAAAGGCGCGGCACCAGGAGCCGTCGTTTTTCGGGTTATCACTTGCGTTCTGGGTTCTCATGCAGAAGCGGGCAATGTCCTCCCAGAGTTCATAAAACCACGGATCCTTCGTAACGTACCAGGCATAG
This sequence comes from Oscillospiraceae bacterium, assembly GCA_015067675.1. Lineage (GTDB taxonomy): Bacteria > Bacillota > Clostridia > Oscillospirales > QAMX01 > SIG502. The sequence continues at coordinate 9,515 of SVMB01000018.1, read as the reverse complement.
GCAAAGCCCACCGGCAGCCAGTTGCAGGTATAGAGCAGATCCGCCACCGGGTCGCCGTTCTCGGTCAGCAGCGAACACTCATCCCTGGAATCCCGGGAGTAATGGGCCGCGTAATGCTCATCCCACTCCGCATAGCCGCCGCAGGGATACCGCCGCTTCTGCAGATCCTGCGCCACCCGGTAGAGGAGGTCTTTGTGCTTTTCTTCCCCCGTCGCCTCATACAGCAGTGCCAGCGGCAGGATCAGGCGTGCCGCCTCCTGGGTCTGACTGTGCTCGATGGTGGTATCGGGATAGACCGACATCAGGGTTTCCAGGCAGCGTCCGGCAGTGTCCAGGTACGCTGCTTTGCCGCCGTCCAGGTATGCCAGCAGCAGAACCGCTGCATAGTAGGCGTTGTGATGCGCCGAATAGCTGCAGTGTTCCACCTCGGCCAGCGCCGCCAGACTTTCGGCATTATATCGGATGCAGTCCGTGCGGCTGACACGCACACCGTCCTTCGCGGTGGTTTTCACCAGGAAGTCAAGCGCTGCGCATACTGCGTCAAAGCGTTCATGCCTGCCGATCAGATGATCCGTGAGCAGTTCGCCCAGCACCGCACGTGCCACGTCGTCGCCGTAGCAGACCCCCCAGGCATCCGTCGTCCAGCGCATCATACCGTCGAACAGGCCGCCTTTGACCTGCATCGTATCATGGCAGAAGCTTTCCAGATTCGCAGCCTTCCCGGCGGCCTTTTCATTGTCATGCAGATACGCATAGAAGCGGTAGGCTCCGGCAGCTTCGCCCGAGCAGTCGGCGCGCACAGCCTTTGCCACCGTCTGCACGCCCTCGGGATTGATGTTATGGTTCATCCCCTCAAGGATGCCGCCCTGTCCTTCGTCGATGAGGAAACGGTCGAGCCACTTCATGCCGCGCTCAACGGCATCGGCACGGCAAGACTCAAAGGATTCGGGAGCGGTCAGATCTGCCTCCACGCCGTAACGCACCACGGGTGCCGGAAAACAGGCAGGTTCTGCGCCGGTGAGCCACTTTGCAATCCAGGAAATCAGCGCCTGCCAGCGTTCGCGGGGTGCAAACCGTGCGCGGTTAAAGTTGTGGATCCGGAAGGAGCACATCAGGGTATTGTCATCCAGCAGCCACATGCCCGGTATGCTGTCCGCGAGGATTTCTTCCCGGCTCATCTTCGTGTGGTCATGCGCCACGATATGATCCTGATACACAAGCAGCTGCACCGCGCCCTCAGGCATGACCCAGGGCTTTATCACCAGATTGCTCTCATCGTCCAGCAGATCGCCCTCGGCAAAGGGAAGCTCCTCGCCGCCGGTGGGATCAAGGCAGATCAGACGGCTGCGGGTGGTATTAACAGGCGGCGCCGAGTAGATATAACGCCAGGAATTCAGCGCCGAGGTGAAAATGCGCTTGCCCTTATCGCATTCCTCTTCCAGGCGAGCACGCACACGGGCATCCAGCGTATCTCCCTGTGCGATGACGCAGTAGGCATCATAACAGGCCAGCTGCACATGCAGCGCACCGGCAAGCGTCACGCAAGTGACCTCCGCGCCGCAGCTTTTCAGCACTTCAATCAGGTCACAGGCAACATCGGACAATATCAGCAGCTTCATTGAGCGAAAATCCTCTCTTTCTTCCGCCGCACAGGCGCCGGATAGTACGGATGCCGGCAGATTACTGCCGGCATCCTGCAATTGTGACAAATTCAATTTACACGGGCACGTCAACCCAGCAGCCGGGCTTGGTGAGCGCCCCAAAACTGGCCTCACGGATGCCGATGACGGCAAGCGTCTCTTCTTCCGGCACCTTGACAGTGCCGTTTTCAAAGAAATCGACCAGTTCGTGGGTATACATCGGGAAAAATCCGGAGCACTGGGGGATATTCACGCCTTCGCCGCTGTCATAACGGACATTCAGCGAGAAGGGACAGTCAACAAAGTGACCCCAGGTGGCATAGCGGCCGCCCTCAAATTCAACGACAAGCTGAGGAGCGTCCGCCGTACCCAACGCCATAACGCGTCTGGCCCCGGCACCCATGAGCGATACAATCATCTCGATCTGATGGATGCAGTAGTCCTTATACCGACCGCTGCCGCGCACCTGTACGGTACGGATGCCTTCACGTTTGACATCATACAGCTCACGGGAGAAACGCAGGGCAGAACTGGAAAACATGGGCGTATTTCCCGCCTTGGCCATGGAAAAAATCCGCTTGGCAGCGGCCAGGTCGGGCGCAAAGGTCTTGTCAATATAGGTACGCTTGCCGGAGGCAAGGGCTTCCTTGCTGAAGCCTTCATGCGTCTCGGGATTGTTGGGAGCCAGAACCAGCAGCACATCGCTCTTTTCAACAACCTCGGCAGAACTGGCGCACAGCTCCACGCCGTACTTTGCGCAGAAGTCATGAGTAGAAAGCGTTGCATCGGGATCGGGAGCCGCTTCAACGGCAGGATCCAGAGCCGCCCAGGCATAGCTGACCACATACTCTCCGTGGGTTTCATTTGCCAGCAGATCGGGCAGATGCGTGGCATGCCAGTTATCCAGATACAAGTCAATCAAACCGACTTTTTTCATTCCGATACACCCCTTACATGCCGCAGGATTCGGGCTTACACGGGCACGTCAACCCAGCAGCCGGGCTTGGTGAGTGCCTCAAAGCCGGCCTCACGGATACCGATGACAGCAAGGGTCTCGGCAGAGGGCGCCTTGATGTTGCCGTTCTCAAAGAAGTCGATGAGCTCATGGATGAACAGCGGGAAGAAGTCGCTGCAGGTGGGGATGTTCAGGGCATCGCCGCCGTCGTAGCGGATATCCATGCCGAAGCCGCAGTTGAAGTGACCCCAGGTGGCGTAGCGGCCGCCCTCAAACTCGATGACGAGCTGGGGAGCTTCCTCGGTACCCAGCGCCATGACGCGCTTTGCATTGGCGCCCATGAGCACCACGAGCATCTCGATCTGATGGATGGAGTAGATCTTGTAGAGACCGCCGCCGCGGGACTGGATGGTGCGGATACCTTCACGCTTGACATCGGGCAGCTCGCGGGAGAAGCGCAGAGCAGAAGAGGAGAACATGGGGGTATTGCCCGCCTCAGCCATGGCGAAGATGCGCTTGGCGGTGGCCACGTCGGGGGCGAAAGTCTTGTCAACATAGGTGCGCTTACCGGAGGCAAGTGCCTCCTTGCACAGGATCTCGTGCATCTCGGGGTTGTTGGGAGCCAGAACCATCAGCACGTCGCTCTTCTCAACGACCTCGGCAGCGTTGGCGCACAGCTCCACGCCGTAGGCTTCGCACCATTCCGCACTGGTGCGGTGGGCTTCGCGGCCTTCCACAGCGCGGCCGGCCACAGCGGGATCATGGCTGCCCCAGGCGTAGCAGATCACGTACTCGCCATGGGTTTCTTCTTCCAGCCACTCGGGCAGATGGTTTGCATGCCAGTTATCCAGATAATGATCAATCAGACCAACTTTTTTCATGGTTTTCTTCTCCTTTTACAGCACGATCTCACGGCGGGTCTCGGAGGAATCGTAGATCGCCTGCATGATCTGTGCGGTGATGATGGCGGTATCGATATGAGAGGGCAGCTTCTTGCCGGTACGCACGCAGTCGAGGAAGGCGTCGATCTCGTTCTGGAAGCCGTTTTCCTCATCATAATCGGGCTTGACGGTCACGAGAGTATGGTGACTGGTGGTGTAGAGGGTATAGCCGCCGCCGTAATTGAGGCGAATACCTGCCTTGTCGCCGAGGAAGTCAACATACATCTCGGTTTCGGCAATATTCTGTGCCCAGGCGCCGTTGAGGGAAATCGTGGGGCCGGCGGTACGGATAAGACCGGTGACGAAATCATCCACGTCGTAGGTGCCGTCATAATTTGCCTTGCGGGCGGCGTGCATGGCCTTGTAGACATACTCGCGCATGTTCACGCCCAGCACGCTGTAAGCCTGACCGGACACGGTCTCGGGCTTGGGATCGCCCAGGCAGTACATGATCAGGTCCAGGAAGTGCACGCCCCAGTCGATGAGGCAGCCGCCGCCTGCCACGGCTTTGGTGGTGAAGTCGCCGCCGATGCCGGGAATGGAGCGGTGGGCGCGGAAGGAAGCATAGACATGGTAGATGTTGCCCAGCTCTCCTGCGTCGATGAGCTCCTTGACCTTGTTGGGCGTGGTACGGAAACGGTTGACGACGCCGATGTTGAGGGTCATGCCGGTCTCGTGCTGCACCTTCTGCATTTCCAGCGCCTCGGCCAGAGTTCTGGCGGCAGGCTTTTCGGAGAGAACGTGCTTCCCGGCACGCATGGCGTCGATGGACACGCGGGTATGGTTATTGGTGTGGGTACAAACGGAGATGGCCTTCACTTCCGGGTCGCGCAGCACCTCAAAATAGTCGGTGACGGCAGTACCGCAGCCGTACTTTTTCACGGCAGCTTCGGCGCGCTCCGGGATCAGGTCGCAGAAATACTTGATCTCACAGGTGTCGTTCTTCATATACGCGGGGATGTGCGCGTCGTTGGCGATGGTGCCGCAGCCGATGACGGCGACTTTCATCTTTTCCATATAAAGCACTCCTGTTTCGATTGAAAATACCGGTGATCCGCCTACAGCAAATCACTGTAAATGCCGGGACTTGAATCGGGGATCAGGATCGCGCCGCAGGCTTTCCGGTAGAACCCCTGCGGCCCCACGCCGCCGATGATGGCATAGGCGTAGCCCTCCTCCCGCAGCGCTTCGAGAGCACGCAGCAGCAGGGCGCGTCCGATGCCCTTTCCGCGTGCCGATTCCAGCACGCCGGTGGGACCGAAGTAATCTTTTGCCGTTGCATTGCACGCGGCAAAGCCCAGGATCTCTTTTCCGCACACGGCGACAAAGAGTCCCGAGGGCTGGCGGTAAACCGCACTGCCTGCTTCACAGGCCCAGCCGTCGCCGAAATGCGTCCGGATCCAGTCGGTGACCACGTTATAGTTGGGCGTCATGACCCGCTTGATGGTGATGCCTTGCTCTGCAAGAGCGGCATACACGGGTGCGGAATCCGGCAGGTCATAGAGCTTGACCAGCATATCGGGCATCGGACGTCTCCCCTTTTTTCAGTTATGATCTCAGATCAGAAAACGATCTCGCGATGAGCGTCGGAGGAATCGTAGATGGCCTGCATGATCTGGGAGGTCAGCACGGCATTGTCGATGTGAGAGGGCAGCTTGCCGCCTTCACGGCAGTTCTTGACGAAGGCGTTGATCTCGTTTTCGAAGTGAGGACGGGTCTTATACTTGGGAGTGAAGGAAACCAGGGCATCGTTCTCGGTGGTGTAGACGGTGAAGTCAGCGCCGTACTGCAGACGGATACCGCCCTTGGTGCCCATGAAGTCGATGTACATCTCGCGCTCGCCGATGTTCTGGGCCCAGGCGCCGTGAACGGTGATGACGGGACCGGAGGTACGCACGATACCGGTAACGGAGTCGTCAACGTCGTAGGTGCCATTGATCTTATCGCTGGTGTTCTCAGACCACATGGACTCGTAGACGTAGCCCGGCATATCAACGCCCAGCTTGCAGAAAGCTTCACCGGAAACGGTCAGAGGCTTGGGATCGCCGCAGCAGTACATGACGATGTCGAGGAAGTGGACACCCCAGTCGATGAGGGCGCCGCCGCCGGCGATGGCCTTGGTGGTGAAAGCGCCGCCGAGACCGGGGATGGAACGATGGGCGCGGAAGGAAGCGTAGACATGATAGATCTCGCCCAGAGCGCCGGAATCGATGTAGGCCTTCAGACGGTTGACGCCGTCGTTGAAGCGGTTGACAACACCGATGTTGAGGATCTTGCCGGTCTCGTGCTGGACCTTCTGCATTTCCAGAGCCTCAGGATAGGTGCGGGCAGCGGGCTTCTCGCACAGGACGTTCTTACCGGCGCGCAGAGCGTCGATGGAGATGACGGAGTGCATCTTGTTGGGGGTGCAGACGGAGACGGCCTCGACCTCGGGGTCGTTGAGGGCCACATGGTAGTCGGCGATGGCGGTGCCGCAGCCGTACTTCTCAACGGCAGCTTCGGCGCGCTCGGGGATGATGTCGCAGAAGTACTTGATCTCGACATCGGGATTCTTCAGGTAAGAGGGGATGTGGGCGGAGTTTGCGATGGCGCCGCAGCCGATGACGGCAACTTTCAGCTTGGACATGGTGTGTTCCTCCTTGAATTATGGTTGGTTTTTATTTGACAATGGCTATATCGCGAATCATATCACCGTTGATGATACGAATCCGTTTCTTTTCTTCGACCTTGATCCAGTTTTCCTCGACGGCAAGGATTACTCCCTGTACGCCGCCGATATCGTTGAACAGTGAGATCGTGCACTGTGTGCCGATGAACTCTTTGAGCATTTCCGTGGGCATCTTACGTCTGACTCCTTTCCGTCGTCTGCGAACCTTGCGCTGCATGAACATGATCCGTCCCGGAATGATGATGCAGCAAAGTATCACAATAAAAAATATATACCACTCGATGGCAGACACCTCCGTTCGGACAGTTCCGGCAGGTTTACGGGTTAAAACGCTGGCGGTATTCCTGCGGCGTCACACCGACGCTGCGGTGAAAGGCACGTGAAAAGGCGTGAATGCTCTGGTATCCCACCAGTTCCGCCACCCGCGTAATGCTCTCGCCCCGGCGCAGATACTCCTGCGCCCGCTCAAAGCGGCGGCGGTTGTGATACCGGCTGAGACTTTCCCCCATGGCGGCGGAAAACTTCTGCGCCAGATGGGTGTAGGAATAGCCGAATACCTCCGGCAGCGCCGAAAGTACGCCGATATCGGTGGCATGGGCATCCAGATAATGGGTCAGATCATACACGAGCTTTTCATCCACGTCGCGGCGCTCAGCGCCCCGGTAGCCCCGGCTTTCGCTGCGGGCAAAGAGCCTGCAGGCGGTTGCGATGACTTCCTGCATCGCGCTTTCCAGCAAAACGTCCGTAAACGCATCGCCCGGCGTGATTTCACCGAACAGCCGGATAAATGCCTCAGCCAGAATCCCCGCATCGCGCACGCAGGCGTTTTCCAGGCTGTCCAGCTGCGTCCTGATGGGCTTCACGGCATCCTGCAGGGGTTCGGCGAAGGAAAAACCCAGGTAGAAGTAACGCAGCGGCTGCGCCGCATCGGCGTAGATGGCATGCGGCTCGCCCGGACGGCTGAAAAACAGATCAGAGGGACCTGCATCCCATAAAACGCCGCCTGAAAACACCTTTCCCGCGCCGGATACCACATAGGTCAGCTCATGCACTGCCTGATTATGGGGCGGCACCGTGTAGCCCGGTTCGCAGTACAGGTCGCCCACCTGCCAGAGCCGGTACGGACCTACCATGCGCAGCACGTCGCCATAGATATTGTCAAAATGGAAACGCGCGCGCCGCTCCATGTCCACCCCTCCTTCAGTTTTCCAAGCCCATTATAGTATTGACAGAATCAAAAGTATTTGATCGTTTTAACAAATTGCTTGTCTTTATTTCGTTTTTTCTCAAAGCGAACTCACATCAGCTCAAAGTGCCGCTTACTGCTTTCCAGTACGCCTTCCTTGCGCAGCTTACTGATCTCCGCAGACAGGCCGCTGCGCTCCACTTCCAGATAATCCGCCAGCTCCTGCCGGTCAAAGGGGATCTCGAAGCTGTTGGATCCCGCCTTTCGCGCCTGAAACATCAGATATGCCATCAGCTTCTCCCGTGTCGTCCGCTTTGAGGTAATCTCCAGCTTCTGATGAAACGCGATGTTCTTCGTCGCCAGATCCTTCATCAGGTTGAAGATGAGCTGCTGATGAAACCCGCAGCTGTTGGAGCAGGTGTGCACGATGTGATTGCAGTCGATGAGCATCACCTCGCAGGGTTCGTTGGCAATCACCGCCACCGGAATCTCCCTTAACCCCGCGCAGGCAAACGACTCGCAGAACATCTCCGCGCGCTCAATCCCCGCCACAATGCTGCGGTTGCCGTAATAGTCCATCTGCACAATCTGCGCAGATCCCGAGAGCATGATTCCAATATACCGCGCCGGATTTCCTTCCGCGATGATCGTGTATTTCTTGTCAAAACTTTCCACTCTCGCGCCCAGACAGGTGAGCATCCGCAGCAGATCCTCGTCCGAAATCTGGTTGAACAGGGGGCAGCCACGCAGCACGCCAAAATATTTTTTCATGTTTTTCTTCCTTTGTTGAAAAATCAACATATATCTTGTCCTCATTATACTATACTAAGATCAGAAAAACAAGGAGGATACCCCTATGAAAATCGCATTCTTTGATACCAAGCCCTATGACGTGCCCTCTTTTGACAAGTACGGCAGCGAATACGGGATTACGTTTAAATATTTTGAAACCAAACTGGGCGCCGACACCGCAGAACTCGCCGCAGGCTTTGACGGCGTATGTGCCTTCGTCAACGATACCATCGACGCGCCCGTCATCGACCGCCTCGTCGAGCTCGGCGTGAAAGTGCTGGCTCTTCGCTGTGCAGGCTACAACAACGTGGATATGAAGCATGCCTTCGGCAAGCTCCATGTCCTGCGTGTTCCCGCATACTCCCCCTATGCCGTCGCCGAACATGCCATGGCCCTGCTTCTGACCTCCATCCGGCGCATCCACAAGGCATATATCCGCTCCCGCGACTTCAATTTCAGTCTCTCCGGTCTCACCGGCTTTGATCTGCACGGCAAGACCGTCGGCATCATCGGTACCGGCCGCATCGGACGGGTTTTCATCGACATCTGCCGCGGTTTCGGCATGAAGGTTTTGGCCTACGACAAGTTCCCCGCTCCCGGCCTTGACAACGGTGACACCATCCGCTACGTGGAGCTTGCCGAGCTGCTGGCAAACGCCGACATCATCTCCCTGCACTGCCCGCTGACTGAGGAAACCCACCACATCATCGACGAAGCCGCCATCGGGCAGTGCAAGCGCGGCGTGGTACTCATCAACACCTCCCGCGGCGCGCTGGTAGACGCCCGTGCGCTGCTGGACGGAATCAAGTCCCGCAAAATCGGCGCCGCCTGCCTGGATGTGTACGAAGAAGAATCCGACCTTTTCTTCGAGGACAACTCCGGACACATTCTTGAGGACGACATCCTCGCCCGTCTCATCTCCATGCCCAACGTCATCGTCACCTCCCATCAGGCTTTCCTCACCGAGGAGGCACTCTCCAACATCGCCGAAACCACCTGCAAAAATATCTCCTGCTTCTTCGCCCACAACCAGTGCCCCAACGAGCTTTGCTGGCGCTGCTCGGGCACTGAGGACTGCAAAAACGGCAAATGCTTCTGATTCTGTCTGTTTCCATCTTCTGTTAAATCCGTATCAGGGCAAAAGCATTTACTTTGACAGACTTGATATTCCAGTAATACCATCTTTCTGTTTCCGGAAGGTTATGTGCCTGCGGCGCAGGGAGCCGCGAACATTGCAAACGCCAGCGTTTGCAGTTCGCTAAAGAGAAAGCGCAAAGCGCTTTCTCCGCTGTTCTATCAGAACGTGTTCTGACTGTGACGCCCTGTGCATTGC
>SVMB01000017.1 GCA_015067675.1 Oscillospiraceae bacterium | reverse complement strand
GTGTCAACGGCGTGGAGAAGCTTGACTGCGGGGCTTATGTAAACCTGCTCAAGCCCTTTGAATACTCCATCCACCGGCTGACAGATAAGATGGAAACTGTGGGCATGACCTTTGCGCCCATCGATGACGCTGCGGAGTTTGAGGAAGTCTACCGGATCACCTGCGATAACATCCGGGTACTCATGGAGGAGCGCGCGCGCATCACACGTGCCGGCGGACAGATCAGGCCGCAGGTGGAGCCGCTGCCGCTGATCTCGGCGACGATGCACGACTGTATCGAAAAGGGTCGTGACTTCACCGAGGGCGGCGCGCGGTACAATAACGACAATTATCTGTGCTTCGGCCTGCCCAATATCGTGGACTCGCTGCTGGCGATCCGGGAAATCTGCTTTGAGCAGAAGCTCTGCACGCTGAGAGAGTATCTGGACGCGGTGAGGTCAAACTGGGAGGGCGCGGAGGATCTGCGCCTGCGGGCGACCCGCTGCCATGGCTTCGGTGACGGCAGCGAGGAATCCTGCAGCCTTGCCGCGAGGTTTCATGAGGACCTCTACGCCATGACCGAAACCCTCACCGGTACCTACGGCGGCCGGGTGAACCTGGGATACCTGACCTATACCGAGATCCGCTGGTGGGGTGAGAGAACCCTTGCCACCCCGGACGGCCGCCGCAGCGGGGAATATTTCTCCCAGGGTCTGACGCCCTCGCGGCTCAAGCGCATCCCGGCTGTGACCAGCGTGGTCAACACGATGACCAGGCTTGATGCCTCGATGATGGGGGCAAACTCGGTGGTGAACATCATCCTGCCGTCGGGTACCATGACGCTGGATCTCTGCGAGAGCTTTCTCAGAGCAGTGGCGGGGTCAGCCATCCAGTCGCTGCAGCTCAACTGCGCGACCCGCGAGCAGCTCCTGGATGCGCAGAAGCATCCGGAGAAGTATCCTGAGCTCATCGTGCGCGTCTGCGGGTTTTCCGCCAAGTTCACAAGCCTCTCGCCTGACTGGCAGCAGGAGGTTTTGACCCGGAATTTCTACGAATAACACGCCTCATGCAAAAGAGCTGCGGTTTCATAACCGCAGCTCTCTTTCGTGTTACCATCTTCGATCAGATACATTGGGGCATTTCATCCGGCGAAAGGCAGCCCGGAACTCCACATAACACCCGCATTTCATACAGACACCCGAGATCAGGTGATCGCAGGCACGGCAGGCATCCAGACGCTGCCGATAGAGTGCCTCGTCGGCACGGTCGGTGAGCGGCAGACGGTCGATTTTATCCTGTATGTCCCACAGCGTGTCTGCCTGAGCCGATTCCCGCAGCAGACAGCGTTTACACTCCTGCATGCTCATTTGATGAGGAAGCGAACAACACTGCAGCCGGGGATGACCGTGCTGAAACCGTCTGCGGTGAGCGTAAAGTCTGTAAAATCGGCGGGTGTGACGGCATTTTTGTTTTCAAAGCTGTTGTGATCATGGGCGTCACCCGTCAGAATCTCCGCGCTCACGGATCCAACGGAGAAATCCGCGATCTGGCAGGCGATTTCGGCGCTTTCGGTCATGGACGTGTTGACAATCGTTGCCACGATCGTGCCGTCGTCGTTAATGGACGCGCTCTCGATGAGCTGCGGTACATTTCCGGCCTCACCGAGCATCGGGGTGGTGATGTAGGAGCCCAGCAGGGTATTGTTCTGATGCTCACGGTAGAGGCGGAAGACATGGTAGGTGGGGGTGAGAAGCATCTCTTCGCCGTCGGTGAGGGCAACTGCCTGCAGCACGTTGATGGTCTGGGCGATGTTTGCCATACGGACACGGTCGGAATGCTTGTTGAAGATATTGAGGGTGAGACCTGCCACGATGGCATCACGCATGGCGTTCTGCTGATAGAGGAACCCGGGATTGGTGCCCTCTTCCACATCATGCCAGGTACCCCACTCGTCCACCACCAGCGAGATACGCTTCTCGGGATCGTAGCGGTTCATGATCTCGCTGTGACGGGTCACCAGCTCTTCCATTTTCCAGGCCGCTTCAACGATCTCATAGTATTCGTTGGTATCAAACTCCAGCGCATGGCCGATTTTCTTGCGCCGGGGGTCACGGATGCAGGTATAGTAGTGCAGGGACAGTGCATCCATATAGGGCGCTGCCTGCTTCATGAGCACTTCGGTCCAGTGATAGTCAGCAGCGTTGGGACCGCAGGCAATCTTGCAGATGCGCCGGTCGGCACTGTAATTGCGCACATAGGTGGCATAGCGGCGGTACTGGTCGGCGTAGAACTCTGCAGTCATATGCCCGCCGCAGCCCCAGTTTTCGTTGCCCACGCCGAAGTAGGGGAGCTTCCACGCCTGCTCCGCTCCGTTTTCCCGGCGCAGCTCAGCCATAGGAGACACGCCGTCAAAGGTCATGTATTCCACCCATTCGCTCATCTCCTGCACGGAGCCGGAACCCACATTGCCGGTGATGTAGGGATTGCAGCCGATCTGACGGCAGAGTTCGAAAAATTCATGGGTGCCAAAGGAATTATCCTCCACGACGCCGCCCCAATGGGTGTTGATCATCTTCTTGCGGGCAGCCTTGGGGCCGATACCGTCCTTCCAGTGATATTCGTCGGCAAAGCACCCGCCGGGCCAGCGCAGAACCGGCAGACCGATCTCCCGCAGTGCATTGACCACATCTGTACGCATGCCGTTGACATTGGGAATCGGGGAGTCATTGCCCACGTACAGTCCCTCATAGATGCATCTGCCCAGATGCTCGCTGAAGTTACCGTAGATGTTCTTGTGAATTACAGAAATGCGCTGATTGGGATTGATAAGATACTTTTCCATACCGTTTTCCTCTCTTTATGGAATTAAGACGACCGAGCTCGGATTTTTCGGTTGCGCCGGGGGCGGGGAAGCACGGGTTCAGATCTGCACTTTCCTGTACTGCCCGGGACTGACGCCCACGCGTCGGGTAAACTCCCGGGTGAAGTGGCTGGGTTCTGAGTAGCCGCAGAGCCGCGCCACCTCGCTCACCGGAAACTGTCCGGATTCCAGCAGCTGCCGGGCATAGCCGATGCGCAGGCTGATCAGATACTCCCGGGGGCTCATGCCGTATTCGCTTGAGAATAGCCGCCGGAAGTAGGCTTCACTGATGCCGCAGAGGGAGGAAAGCGTGCCGACGGTGAGTTCGTTCTCGGTGAAATCGGTGCCCAGCTTTGCAATCGCCGGTTCAATGATCTCCCGGCGGGAATTGGGGGCATAGGGACGCTGACGCTCGGCAAGCATCTGACAGATCAGATCGTATACCGCCCGGCGTACCGCGGGCTGCTGCAGGCCGTTTTGCGCACGCCAGTCCCGCGCTGCGGTACGAAAGATTTTGACCATCGGCTCGTGATTGCGAAAATGCATGACGAAGGGCTCGTCCTGCACGTCCGCGTCGAAGTTGATGGCCCAGCAGCCGCTGCCGGAGATTGATTTGACCCGGTAGGAGGAACCCTTTGGAAGGTAGAAGAAGTCGTACTCACAGGTGTGCAGCACCCGGCCGTCTGAAAAGATGTAATCCTTCACGGAAGTGTCGGAATTGAGAACAAAGCCGTGAAAGGGACGATTTGTGTGCACGGTTTTGCCGCCCTCGGGCGGTACGTAGATCGCCAGCGCGATTCTGGATACCATGGCGTTTGCCCATGCGTCGGTCATACGGTTCACCTCCTGAAAATATTATCCGATATTGTATCGGTTTCGTCAAGTGTTTCTGTTTTACAATTTACATTGGCCCGAGAAAGGCGTATACTGACACTATCAGAATTGTGAGGTGCCGGTATGGAATATATCAAAGACGCCGATTACGGCTATATCATGAATAAGTATCATGCCACACGTTTTTCACGCCGTGATGATGTTTTCGACGCCGCCACCGGCATGGACGGCGACGCGATCGAGGAAGGCATCGTCCGGCAGGACCGGGAGATTGCCCATCTTCCCCATCCGGTGCGCAAGGCGCGGGCATTTGCCTATGTACTGGAAAACACAAGGATCTCCTGCGACCCCAGAGACCTGTTCCCGAACATCAACATGGTCGACCGTCCGCTCAATCGAACCATCGTCGCCGCGTGGAAAACCGAGGTGTTCCGCGATCTGATCCCCGATGTCAACGAAAAGCTCTCGTATTATAACGGCAACGGTATCGCCACCATCTGGCCGGACTTTGACCACAGCGTGCCCGACTGGGATCTGGTGTTCAGGCTTGGCTTTCGCGGGATTCTGGAAAACAGCGAACGTGCGCGGGCGGCCAAGCCGGAACAGAGTGAGGCGCAGACGGCGTTTTACGACGGGATTTTAATCACCTGGCAGGCAATTCTTGCTTTCCTTGCCCGTCTGGAAGACCAGGCGCAGCGTGAGGGCAATGATCCCATGCGCAAGGCGCTTTCAAGCCTGCGCCAAAACCCGCCGCAGACCTTCTACGAAGCCCTGCTCATGGATTACATCTATTTCATGCTCAGCGAGCATATCGAGGGTCTGCAGGTGCGCTCGCTGGCCAATTTCGACCGCATTTTCTACCCCTTCTACCGCCGGGATCTGGAAAACGGCGTGAGTGAGGCAGAACTTCGCCGTCAGCTCGCCTATTTCTTCCTACAGTTCACCGCCATCGGCAACTATTGGAACCAGCCGGTGTTTCTCGGCGGCTGCAAAGCCGATGAAAGCACGGAAATCAACGATCTTTCCTACGTGTTTCTCGATGTGTACGACAAGATGGGCATCTATAACCCCAAGGTGCAGCTGAAGATTGCCGACAGCACCCCGCCTGCGTTTATCCGCCGTGCGCTTGACATGATCCGGCGCGGCAATAACTCCCTCGTGTTTGTCTCGGATGCCACCATCCGCCGTGCGCTTGAAAATGCGGGATGCTCATCTGATGAGGCAAGACTCTGCAACGTCAAGGGCTGCTATGAGTATTCGCCGCAGGGCTCTCTGGGCTGCGGCATGAATTACGTAAACCTGCTCAAGCCTCTGGAATATGCCATGCACCGGGGCTGCGACGGTGTCACTGGGAAGTTTGCGGGACTCACAAGCCCGGAGCCCGATGCGTATGAAAGCTTTGAGGAACTGTTTGATGAATACTGCCGGCAGCTTGCCCGGGTGGTGGACGGCGTCATCGACACGGTCAACGGCTTTGAGGGGTATCTGAGCTATATCAATCCCCAGTCGATGCTCTCGGCTACCTATACAAACTGCCTGAAAACCGGTAAGGACGCCCTCTGCGGCGGCGCTGCGCGCAACAACAGCAACATGATGTTTGGCTTTATGGCGGATATCGCCGACTCGCTGACGGCAATCAAAAAGGTCGTGTTTGATCAGAAGCTTCTGACGCTGTCGGAATTTGCGGATATCCTCGACCGGGACTTCGAGGGACAGGAAAAGCTGCGCCTGCGCCTGCTTGCCGACCGGGACAAGTACGGCAATAACCGTGAGACTCCCGACGCGATTGCCCAACGGATCGCGGAGTTTCTGACCGGCTGCGTCTGCGGTAAGCCCAATGCCGCTGCCCGAGGAGGTAGCTGGAACATGGGATTTCACGTGGCGCGGCAGTCCTACGATCAGGCGCCCAAAACCCTGGCATCCCCCAACGGACGCCGCCGCGGTGAGGAGCTGTCGAAGAACCTCTCTCCCTCCATGGGTATGAACCGGGAGGGTGCCACAGCGGCGATTCTCTCCATCACGAAGATTGACGCCACGGCGTTCACCAGCGATGCCTGTCTTGATCTGGGACTGCTGCCGTCGGCAGTGAAGGGTGAGGACGGGCTGGATGCGATGTATGCGCTGCTCATGACCTTTATAAAGCGGGGCGGTCATGCGATGCATATCAACGTGTTCGACGCAGAGACCCTGCGCGCTGCCCAGCGGGAGCCTGAGAAGTACCGCGATCTGCAGATTCGCGTCTGCGGCTGGAATGTGCTGTTTCATAACATCAACCGCGCAGAACAGGACGGCTTCATCCGTCAGGCGGAAGCGCTGGTGTGACCAAGAGGAAACAAACGATGAAAGCAAGAGTTGCCGATATCAAACGGTTTGCCGTCCACGACGGCGACGGCATCCGCACGACGGTCTTTTTCAAGGGCTGTCCGCTGAGCTGCGTGTGGTGCCACAATCCCGAGACGATTGCCTATGCGCCGCAGACGGCGTATTATGAGAATAAGTGCATCGGCTGCATGGAATGCGCCGCTGTCTGTCCGGGCGGCGCCCACAGGACAGCGGGGGAGGGGCATGGTTTTGACCGGGAGAAGTGTGTGGGCTGCGGCGCCTGTGAGGAAGCCTGCCTTGGCGAGGCACTGAAGTTCTACGGACAGGAGATGACCGTGGAGGAGCTGCTGCCCAGACTTTTGGAGGATCGGGCGTTTTACGAAAACTCCGGCGGCGGCGTGACGCTCTCCGGCGGAGAATGCCTGACGCAGGGCGCGTTCTGCGAAGCGCTTCTGCGTGCGCTCCAATCCGAGGGGATTCACACGGCGGTGGATACCTGCGGCTTTGTGTCCCGGGAGACGCTGGAGCGGGTGATGCCCTGCACCGACATCTTCCTCTACGACATCAAGGCTATCGACCCGGAGGTGCACAAACGCTGTACCGGGCAGGACAATGGGATCATCCTGGATAATCTGCGGTACCTGAACGCCTGCGGCAAGACCGTCGATGTGCGCATTCCCTATGTGCCGGGGTATAACGCAGGGGAGATGGAGAAGATCCGGGACTTTCTGGCGACACTTTCCTGTGTCAGAAAGATCACGGTGCTGGCCTACCATAACTATGCAGGCTCGAAGTACGCCTCCCTCGGCATGGACAATACCCTCCCGCCGACGCTGCCCACCACAGAAGAGGTCGCTGCGGCACAGGCAATGATGGATGCAATCGTGAGATAACATATGCGTGATATGAGGACGTCCGGAACCCGGGCGTCCTCATTTTTGATCTGTACATCTGCGGGAAAAAGTGGTATACTGAAAGCAATATGTAAAGAGAGAAAAGGAGAGTATCCATGAGTACCCTGATGATCATGCTCAAGAACGTCATCATCTTTGTCCTGCTGGCGGTTCCAGGCTATCTGCTGGTGAAGGGAAAGCTGCTGGGCCAGAAGGAATCCGGCACCCTGTCCAAGCTTCTGACCAATGTGGGTATGCCGTTCCTGATCCTGTCAAGTACCTTAAAGCTTGAGTTCAGCGGAGAGTTTACCAAGACCATCATCATCGCAGGCGTCGTCGGTATCATCTTCACCGTGCTGATGTTCCTGGCGTCTGCCTTTGTGGTGCGCTGGGAAAGCGATGAAAAGCGCCGGGGCATGATGCGCTTCTGCATGACCTTTGCCAATAACGGCTTCATCGGTATCCCGCTTGCCCGCGCAGTCTTTGGTGAGGCGTCCCCTGTGATGGCCTACCTCATCATCCTCAACATCATCACCAATGTACTCATGTTCACCCTGGGCGTTTACCTGATTTCCGGCGATAAAAACGCCATCAACGTCAAAAAAGCCGTGCTCAATCCGGTTCTGATTGCGTTTCTGGTGGGTGTTGTGCTCAATCTGGCAGGGGTTCCCACGCTGGTGCCGGAGCTGCAGACCTACGCTACCTACTTCAGCAACATTGTCACGCCTATTTCCATGGTCGTGCTTGGCATGAAGCTCGCCGGTGTACAGATGAGCCGCCTTTTCAATTCCTGGCGGATGTACTATGTCTCTGCCTTCCGTCTGGTGGTGTTCCCGGCGGTCATCGTGGCGATTCTGATGCTTCTGCGGGGCATTCCCGCGCTCTCGGTCAATACCGACATGATCATCGGCTTCTTCGTAGCCGTTGCCATGCCCACGGCGGGCCTTGCCTCGGCGTTTTCCGACCAGTATAACGGCGATACCGATAACGCCGTCATCTTCACCCTCGGTACGACTATTCTGTCCGTCGCCACGATCCCGGTGCTATACTGGGTGCTGCGGCTGTTCGTGTAATCGCGTCTTTTGGCAGGTATCCGGTGCAAACCGGATGCCTGTTTTTTTGTTACAGGACAAGTTTTTTGCGTAAATGGCAAAATTACCGGATTTACGTAAATGGGTGCTGCTGATATAATAAAAGCAGATAAAAAGCTCACAGAAAGGGCGTGCAGTATGAATCTGGAAAAGTATGAAGCGCAGCTCAAAGCACAGATGGAGAATAAACCCTTCCCCATCCCGGACGAAGAGCTGTGCAGACGGTATGAGGACGTCTTTGTTTCCGCCGTCAACGATGTTTTGCGTGAAGAAGGCCTGATTTCCCAGACACTGCCCAACAACATCATGCCCCTGCGTGACGACATGAAGGTCTGCGGCATTGCGTTTACCGTCAAGGGCGCTCCCAGCCTTGATCTCAAGGACGAGATGCAGGAGCGTGCAAAGATGCTTGAGGCCATCCAGCCCGGCAATGTGGTCGTCTGGGATACCAGCGGCGATACCTTCTCTGCCCAGTGGGGCGAGATCATGACCATGACCTCCAAAAAGCGCGGCTGCCGCGGCGCCATCGTGGACGGCGGCGTACGCGACACCAATAAGGTGCTTGAGCAGGATTTCCCCGTCTTCTGCAAGTACCGCACCTCCAACGGTATGCTGGGTCGTTTCCGTACCACCGGCTGGCAGGTGCCGATCATGATCGGTGAAGTGAAGATATTCCCCGGTGACGTGGTTTTCGGCGATATCGACGGCGTTATCGTCATTCCCCGCGCCATGGCCTACGACGTGCTGCTGCGTGCGGAAGCCATCCGCGATAACGAAGTGGGCATCAAGAAGATGGTCGGCAGCGGCATGACCCCCACCGAGGTCGTGAAACAGGGCGGCTACTTTTAATCGTTGACTTTAGTTAACAGAAATCGCGTTGAGCATATATTGCAATTGTCAGGAAGGAGTAAACACATATGAATCTGTTCAGTCTGGAAGGTAAGATCGCGCTGGTCACCGGCGGCGCGCATTCCATCGGTTACGCCATCGGCGTGGGTCTGGCACAGGCCGGCGCCACGGTATGCTTCAACTGCTCCAACGAGGAGAGCTGTGAGCGCGGCATTGCTGCCTATAAGGAAGCCGGTATCGACGTGCACGGCTACGTGGCCGACGTCACCGACGAGGCCGCCATGCAGGCACTGGTGGAGCGTATCCGTGAGGAAGTGGGCGTCATCGATATCCTGGTCAACAACGCCGGTATCATCAAGCGCATCCCCATGACCGATATGAGCGTGGAAGATTTCACAAAGGTCATCGACGTGGACCTGGTGGCTCCCTTCATCTGCTCCAAGGCCGTTATCCCCGGCATGATCGAGAAGGGTCACGGCAAGATCATCAACGTCTGCTCCATGATGAGCGAGCTGGGCCGCGAGACCGTCTCCGCCTACGCTGCTGCCAAGGGCGGTCTGAAGATGCTCACCCGCAACATTTGCTCCGAGTTCGGCGGCGCCAACATCCAGTGCAACGGCATCGGCCCCGGCTACATTGCCACCCAGCAGACCGCGCCCCTGCGTGAGCGCCAGCCCGACGGCAGCCGTCATCCCTTCGATCAGTTCATCATCTCCAAGACCCCCGCAGGACGTTGGGGCACCACCGATGATCTGATCGGCCCGGCGGTATTCCTGGCCTCCGACGCCTCCGACTTCGTCAACGGTCACATTCTCTATGTCGATGGCGGCATTCTGGCCTACATCGGCAAGCAGCCCTGAGGAGGAAATCATCATGCGTGCAGCAATTCTGACCGAACTGAATAAGATTGAGATCGCGGACGTTCCGGTACCGGAAATTGTGAATGACACCGACGTACAGGTGCAGGTCAAGGCCGTGGGCATCTGCGGCACGGATCTTCATATGTTCCGTGAGCATCGCGGCGATGTGCAGCTGCCCCGTATCATGGGTCATGAGCTGTCCGGCGTTGTGACTAAGGTTGGCGCGGGCGTCACCCGCGTGAAGGTGGGCGACCGCGTGGTGCTGGATCCCGTGTTTGCCTGCGGCACCTGCCCGACCTGTAAGAAGGGCTACCGCAACGTCTGTTCTTCTGTTCGCTGCTACGGCGTGCAGATGGACGGCGGCTATCAGGACTACATCGTGGTGGGCGAGGAGCATCTCTACACCTTCGACGCTTCCGTTTCCTATGAGGAAGCGGCTCTTGCCGAGCCTTTCTCCATCGCCTCCAACATCCTCGAGCGCGTCAGCCTCACGGCTGCCGACAACCTCCTGCTCATCGGCAGCGGCACCATCGGCCTGTCGGTGCTGCAGGTTGCCAAGTCCTTCGGAGCCCGCGTGATGGTCACGGACGTGGCGGAGAAGAAGCTGGAGATCGCCCTGGGTATGGGTGCTGACCGTGTGGTGAACAGTAAGGAAGAGTCTCTCGCCGAGGCTGCCGAAGCCTTTGCACCCGGCGGCTTTGACGTGGTCATTGACGCTGTCGGCATCACGCCTCTGTTCCAGGATTCCATCAACTATGCCGCTCCCCGTGCGCGTATCGCCTGCATCGGCTTTGATGCCCGCCCGGCCCAGATTTCTCCCATCGTGGTCACCAAGAAGGAGCTCTCCATCATCGGTTCCCGCATGAACTGCGGCCGTTTCCCGGTGGTCATGGAGTGGCTGGCGGAGGGCAAGATCGCGGCTGAGAAGATGATCTCCCGCAAGTATTCCGTCAACGACATCCAGCGTGCCTTCGAAGAAACCATCGCCGACAGCGCAAGCTCTGTCAAGACGCTGATCCTGTTTGACTGATCCCTGTTAGGAAACGAAAAAAGGCTCCCGGACGCTGCCGGGAGCCTTTTGTTATACCATGATGAGGCACCTGCTTCCCAAGCAGGCTGTCGCGGGTTCGGGATTGCGCAGTACAGACACCCCTTTAGCCCTGCATTCCCCGTGTGCGGCAGGCATTGGGCGTGAGGCCGTAGTATTTGTGGAAGGTCTGGGAGAAATAGTTGGCGTTTTCGTATCCCACGGCGGCGGCAATCTCGTTTACGTTGAGCTTTCCCTCGCGGATAAGCTCCATGGCCTTCTCCATGCGGATCTGAATGACGTAATTTTTGAAATTGAGCCCCTCTTCTTTCTTGAATAGCTTGCTGAGATAGCAGTCGGATAACCCCACCGCCTGCGCCGCCGACTCTAACGACACATCGTCCGCATAGTGCTCGGCGATGTAGCGCTTGACCTGATCTATGACCTTGTGAACAGGCCGGGGCGCGGTGAGGTCAAGCTCACGGGTGAGCTCGGTGATGTAGCCCATGACCAGCGAGATCACCTCGTCCCGGGTGGTCAGCTCCTGCATTTCCAGATCCATCGTGACGCCACGGGTGATGGTCTTGCGCCTGCCGGTGCGCTCATAAATAACCCGGGCGATGCGCCGCCAGAGGTAGGAAAAATAGAGCCTGGTGCTGTTGAGCAGATCTTCGTCGCCGGGCATGAAGGCGCGATTGGTCTCCTCCACGGATGCCGCCAGCTGAGAGAGAATCCGGTCAAGACCGTCCGTGTCTCCCACAGCAATGCGGTCGAAGAGGGTGTTTTCAAGGGTGAAAATATTGAGAACCTGATGATCGCGTCCGGCGCTGCCGGGTGCGGATGGGACATTGTGGCTCATGGCATCCTCGTTTCGGGCAGAATGGTGGATGGTACGGGTACAGTATACCATATCCGGGCGGGAATTACCAGAGGAATGCACTTTTTTCAGTCTGTGAGGTTCGAATCCTATTTACAGACGGAAGAATAACCGTTATAATGAAACCGGAACACAATATCAGACCTGCCCTGGCGGGTTAGAGTGGGTGAGCGAATGTATAACAGCTTTGAAACGTCAAAGGATAGCCTGAAAGAACAGTATAAAGAGCCGAAATGGTGCTGCGGCGACGGGGAAGAAGCGCTGCGGGAGCGGGTGGATGCAGTGCTTGAATCCGTCCGTAAGGACGGCGTGGAGCGGCAGAAGGCAGAAATATTGGCCTGCATCTTCCGCCATGCGCAGCTTTTCCTGCATGAGGACGATATCTTCGCCGATCAAATCAGAGTTGGCAGGATTCTGCGTGTATTTCAGTCTGCCAACTACTCTGCCGTGATGAAAGGCCCCTGTCATGAGAGCCTTGCCTCTATTCAGTCCCTGCAGCAGCATGCCGTTGTCGAGGCAGGCATGGATTTCGGCCACATCGCCCCCGACTGGGAATACGTACAGAAGCGCGGTATCGCGGGTATCCGCGAGGATCTGGCACACTACCGCACGCTCAACGCTGATGATCCTGAAAAGTGTAAATATTATGACAACCGTATTATGGTATACGACGCCATGCTCGACTGCATGCGCCGGTTTGCTGAACTTGCCCAGAGCCGCCATACGGCCAAGGGTGATTTCGTGGCGGAGAATCTGCGTGCACTGTGCGCAGGTGAGCCCCAGACCCTTGCCCAGGCCATGCAGCTGACCCTGTTTTACTACTTCTGCCAGACCAAAATCGACGACGTGATCGTACGCTCGCTGGGTGGCCTTGACCGGCTCTATGAGCCTCTGTGGCGGCGCGATCTGGAGAGCGGACGGTATACCGAGGCGCAGCTGCGGACCATTATCCGATACTTCCTCTGGAAAATCAGCGCCATGGGAGTGACGGCAAACCTGCCGTTTTATATCTGCGGCATGAAGCCTGACGGCTCGGATGCGTCAAGCGACTTTACGCTGGCGCTGCTGGAGGAATACGAGGCGCTGGACATCTATGACCCGAAGATTCACGTGATGTATCACCCGGGGATGGATGCGCGGGTGCTGGAAAAGCTCCTGTCCATGATTCGTTCCGGCAAGAACAGCTTTGTGTTTATGAACACGCCGCTCATTTCCCGAAGCCTTGAAAAGCTGGGTATCGGCCCCGAGGATGCAAAACGCGTGATCGTCTACGGCTGCTATGAGGCGGCGGCGGAGGGTACGGAGGTGCCCTGTACCTGCGGCGGTAAGATAAACCTTGCAAAGGCTGTGGAGCTGGCGCTCTTTGACGGCGCGGATGCAAGAACGGGGGAGCAGCTGTCGCTGCATACGGGGCTTACATTTGCGGATTTTGACGCCTTCTATGAGGCGGTCATGACGCACCTGATCCGCTACACGACGCTTTGTATGGATGCCCTGGCGGAATATGACCGGCATTTCACAGATGTCTGTCCGTCGCTTATCATGTCACCGGCGTTCCCGCCGAGTCTGATGCGCGGAAAGGACGTTTACGCGGGCGGTGCGAAGTACGGCAACACCTCTGTCGTCGGCGCAGGACTTGCGACGCTGGTAGACAGCTTGCTGGCGGTGAAGCGGATAGTCTTCGAGGAAAAGAGTCATACGCTTGATGAGCTGCGTGAGATCCTGCTCTCCAACTGGGAAAAAGCCCCGCTGCTGCGGGCTAAGATCCTCAAAAACCGGCAGAAATTCGGCAACGCAGACCCGGAGGCCGATGCGTTGACGGCCGATGTTGCCGCACGCTTTGCTTCTCTCATCAATAACCGTCCCAACGGTCGCGGCGGAGTGTTTCGCTGCGGTTTGTTCTCGGTTGACTGGCGTTACCGGATGGGTAAAGACATGATCGCAACGCCTGATGGGCGGCTTGATGCCGAGCCTGTATCCAAAAATACGGCGGCGGTTATCGGACAGGACCGCGCAGGCGTGACGGCGTATTTAAACTCCCTGCTGAAACTGGACGCCGAGACCATCCCCGACGGATACGTAGCTGACGTGGCGCTGCATGAATCGGCAGTGCGCGGGGAGGAAGGGATGCAGGCGTTCCGGGGACTTCTC
This sequence comes from Oscillospiraceae bacterium, assembly GCA_015067675.1. Classification (GTDB taxonomy): domain Bacteria; phylum Bacillota; class Clostridia; order Oscillospirales; family QAMX01; genus SIG502. The sequence goes on along the minus strand of SVMB01000017.1, from coordinate 36,992 downwards.
ACCACCTTCATGGAACGGGGCGGGTTCTCGGTACACTTCAACATCCTCAGTCCCGATGCGCTGATCAATGCCCAGCGCGAGCCGGAGAAGTACCGCAACCTGCAGATCAGACTCTGCGGCTGGAATGTGCGCTTCATTGATCTGGAAAGAAGTGTGCAGGACGAGTTTATCAGGATGTCATCCAATGCGATGTGAGAAAAAAGGGAAGCGCTCACCCGGGCGCTTTCTTTTTGCATGGAAAACCGGTGGATAATTTTTGCTTTCACGTGACCAAAACAGAAAGTGTAAAAATATAAAATACGGAGTTTTAATAATTTCACCGTTAAGATTTCGGTATATATTGACTTTATCAGAAAATCGCGCGACAATTGTGTCGAAAAACAGAGAAATGAGGATATGGTCATGGATTCTGTCATCGCGGTGATAAGTGAAGTCAATGCAGCCGTCAAAGGCGTGGTCTGGGGCCCGGTGATGCTGGTGCTGCTCATCGGTACGGGGCTCTTTCTCTCCATACGCACGGGATTTCTGCAGTTTACTCGTCTGGGATACGCCATGAAGCGCACCATCGGTTCGATTTTTGGCAGCCACCATCACACCCGTGATGAAGCCGGGGTCAGCCCGTTTCAGGCAGTGGCCACCGCCATGGCAGGTACCATCGGCACCGGCAGCATTTCGGGCATCGCCACGGCGATTGTGGCAGGAGGCCCGGGCGCGGTGTTCTGGATGTGGATCAGTGCACTGCTGGGCATGGTGACCAAGTACACGGAAATCGTACTGTCACTGAAATTCCGTGAGAAAAACGCCGCCGGACAATGGGTCGGCGGACCGATGTATTATATCCGCCGGGGCGTGCGCTGCCGGAGAATCGCCGGGGTGCTGGCGGCGCTCTTTGCCATATTTGCCATGGCAGCCTGCCTCGGTACGGGCAACGCCACCCAGTCCAATGCCATATCGCTGGCGCTGGAGTCAACGCTGCATATCCCGCCTGCGGCCACCGGCATTGTCCTGACCGTACTGGTAGGCGCCGTGATTCTGGGCGGACTGCGCCGCATCTCATCGGTCAATGAAAAGCTTGTGCCGTTGATGGCGGTGTTCTACGTGGTCTGCGCACTGGCTGCACTGGTAATCAATATCCGCGCGGTGCCTGCGGCCTTCGGATTGATCTTCAAAGAGGCATTCAGCGTGCGGGCAGCGGCAGGCGGCGCTGCGGGCTACGGCATCATGCGTGCCATGCAGATGGGCTTTGCACGAGGGGTTTTCTCAAACGAAGCAGGACTGGGCTCCGCGCCCATTGCCCACGCGGCGTCCTCCACAAAAGAGCCAGCCGAACAGGGCCTCTGGGGAATGTTCGAGGTATTCTTCACCACGATCATCATCTGTACCCTCTCGGCACTGACCATTCTGACCACCGGCCTCTACACCGGCGGACTGGACGGCGCCGCACTGAGCATTGCATCGTTTGAAGCAATCCTGCCGGGGATAGGCGGCATTGTTGTGACGCTGGCGACCGTGTTCTTTGCCCTCTCGACGATTCTGGGCTGGGCCTATTACGGCGAAGTCGCCGTGGGATATCTGACCCGCGGCAGCCGACGCGCCATGCTCATCTACCGGCTGATCTACGTGGTCACGGTCTTTGTCGGCGCGGTGGGCAGCCTTGATCTGATCTGGAGCATCTCCGATACGATGAACGGTCTGATGGCGATTCCCAATCTGATCGGTCTTATCAGTCTTTCTGGCGTGGCGGCAAAGCTTACAAAGGACTACTTCGCGGATAAATAGAGAAAAATCGGCGCCCCTGCGGTTTTGATCGCAGGGGCGCTTGCAGTTGGTGATGAAATAATCAGGCGCGCAGAGAGCGCAGATAGCCTTCGGCGGTGGCTTCCATCATACGGCGTCCGGCAACGGCGTCGCCCACCACGGCAGCCTCGGGGAAGGCTTCGAGGAAGGGCTCGATAACGTCGGCATCGGGCTTGGAGCCGATGGCAAAAACGGTCATGTCGCAGGGGATCTGAACCGAACCCTCGGCAGTCTCAGCCGTGATGCCCTCGGGGGTGACCGCCGTGAGACGATGCCCGGTGAGGATGGCGGCGCCGTGCTCGGCGAGGAACTTCTTCAGGGTGAATACCACGCTTGCGTAGATACCGGCACCTACGGCATCCTGCATCTCCACCACTGTGACGGCGCAGCCCTTGTCCGCCAGATACTCGGCGGTCTCAAGGCCGACCATACCGCCGCCGATGACGGCGACGCGGCCGGTGGGCGTGACTTTGCCGGTGAGAATATCGGCAAAGCTGCAGGTGTTGCCGTCGCAGGGGACTGCGGGGATGAGGGGCTTTGCGCCGCAGGCAAGGATCAGCGCGTCGGGCTTGAGGAAACGCACGGTGTCGGGCGTTGCGCAGACACCCAGCTTCACCGCGACGCCCAGCTCGCGCAGTTCTGCCGCCATGGCGTCACGCAGTCGGGTGATGAGACCCTTGTGCGGGGGCTTGTCGGCGATGTTGAGCACGCCGCCCAGGGTGTTAGCTTTCTCAAAGAGCGTCACGGCATAACCGCGGCGGGCCAGAGTGGCAGCAGCTTCCATGCCGCCGGGGCCTCCGCCCACGACGACGGCGCGCTTACCGGCAGCGTCGGCGGGGACATTGCCGAAGTAGAGTTCACGGCCCGTGCGCGGATTGGCAGCGCAGCTGATGTGACGGCCTGCACCCAGCTCGGAGAAGCACTGCATGCAGCCCACGCAGTTGCGGATGAGTTCGGGCTTGCCGGCTTTTGCCTTGGCAGGCCACTCGGGATCGGCCAGCAGGCTGCGGCCGGCTCCGATGAAGTCGGACACGCCTTCCTCCAGCAGGGATTCGGCGAACTCGGGGGTTTTGATGGTGTTGACGGCGATGACCGGAACCTTGACCGCCGCCTTGACGGCGATGGCCAGATGTTTCTTCCAGCCTTCGGGATAGGCGTAGGGCTCCATGATGGTGACGCCGGACTCGTGCAGACCGTTGGAGACATTGATGACGTCGGCACCGGCAGCTTCCATGGCCTGGGCGATCTTTACACCGGCCTCGAGATTGTTGCCGTCGGGCATGAACTCATCGGCGCTGATGCGCACGCTCACCGGGAAGCCGGGACAGGCGGCCTTGATGCCGGAGACGATCTCAATGGCGAAGCGCAGACGGTTTTCAAAGGAACCGCCGTACTGGTCGGTGCGCTTGTTGTGACGGGGAGAGAGGAACTGGTTGACCAGATAGCCGTGCGCGGCATGGATTTCCACACCGTCAGCGCCGCCTGCGCGGGCAATCACGGCGCCGGTGATGAACTTCTTCACCAGACCCTGCACCTCTTCGGTGGTAAGCTCCCGGGGCATCATCCCCTTGCTGTTGGGAATGGCGGAGGGAGCCAGCAGCGGACGGCCGCCGGTGAGGGCTGCCATGCCTTCCTTGCCGGGATGCTGCAGCTGCAGGAAGATCTTGGTACCGTAGGCATGGATGGTATCGGTGAGCTGCTGCAGCGGCTCGATCTGTGCCATGTTGGTAGCGCCAAGCTGGTGAGGCATACCCTTGCCCATGTCGTCGTCGATGCGGGTGATCTCGGTGATGATGAGGCCGACGCCGCCCTTGGCACGGGCCTCGTAGTATTTGATGATCTCAGGGGTGGCCTGACCGTCAACACCGGAGAGGCAGACGCCCATGGCGGTCATAACGACGCGGTTTTTGATGGAAAGATGGGCGATCTTTCCGGGGGAGAAGAGCTTGGGATACTGATTCATGACAGTACCTCCTTACAGTTCGTTGTAGAAAGCGCGGGCGTTATGATAGAGGATGCGCTCCTTGGTATCGTCTGCGAAGGGAAGCGCCTCGACCTGGGCGATGATATCCTCGACGGGCTGGGACTGGGTCGTCCAGTTGGAGGCAAAGCAGAGGCGGTTTTTGATCTGATGCTCGCCGTAATAGAGGTAGTGCTCGTAGCCGGAGCCGGGCATGGCCAGACGCTCGGGAGCATGGGTTTCAAAGTTTACATAAACATTCTCGTGACGGATCGCCAGGGCGATGAACTCCAGCACCCAGGGCCAGCCGCTCACACCCGCCATGATGCGCAGCTCGGGGAAATCGCGGGCCACTTCGTCGATGTAGCGGGGATGACCGATATCGTAGGGCACGGCCTTGGAGAGGTTGAGGGAAGAGTAGATGTGAACGGGAATGCCCAGCTCGCAGCACTTGGCGTAGAGCGGGTAGTTCTTCTTGTCGTTGGCGGGGAGCTTGGTACGGAAGGCGGTGAGATAGAGCGCGTGCAGACCGTATTCCTTCACGCAGGTTTCCAGCTCACGTACGGCGTCCATGCCGCAGTTGGGATCAACGAAAACAAAGCCCTTGAGTCGACCGGGATGGGCGTTGACGATCTCGGCAGTCTTGCGGTTGTCGTGATCGCCGTCGCAGGTGATGCCCCATTCGATACCAACCTCGTCCATATGTTTGATGTACTGGGCAGGGGTGACGGCGTGCTTCTCAGCAGCTTCATTGACAAGCTTGAGGAAACCTTCCTTACCTTCGTTTGCGTAAACTTCTTCCAGCTGCGGTACGGTCAGCCCCGCCTGGGCGGCGATACCGGGGCCGTAGGTGTCCTTGTAACCGCGGTACTGGGGGTTGAGGCACATATTGTTGAGCATACCGGCCAGCGCTTTGGCGTCAAGGGGCATATCAAGGCAGAGATCGATGACTTTTCTCATAAAATGAATCCTCCGTGAGATTAGAATGAACTGTTTTGCTTGATCAAATGGTATCATGAATAAAGTGCCTTGTCAATACGTTAATACTGCATGAAAATTCAGCTTTTTGACGGGATGTAACCGTATTGCAACAATAGAGGAAATAGTGTATAATATAGCGGTTGATGTCATATCCGAAAAAAGCGTCTGATACCCGGCCCAAAGCCGCTGGAGACGCATAAATCGGCCTGCCCGGCTTATTTTTTGATATAGCTGCGGCGGGTCAGGCCGATTTGTACCTTGCTTTAACGGAGTAAAGAGATAAAAAAGCAGAGGACTAAAAAGTTTTCCTTGACATCGGCACTCGCAGATGGTAATATGTACGTGGCTTATAAAGAATCAGTGCGTGAAATGCAATTGGATGAATTTTGAGCCTGTTCAATTGACTTGCGAAATATCAGATAGGGAGGAATACGTAATGGAGTATTCTGAGCTGCTTGTTGAAAAAGTCGGACGCGTAGGCGTGCTGACCCTCAATCGTCCGCCCAAGAATTCCTTCAGTAAGAAGCTGCTCAAAGAAATGCTGACGGTTCTGGAAGAGTTTGAAAAGGACGACGATGTACGCACGGTTTTCCTCAAGAGCACCGGCGAGCATTTCTCACGCGGCGCCGATGCCGACGACATCAAGAAGGCGCTGGCCGGTCAGGTTGAGGATATTAAGGAATCCTTTGCCGAGCTTGGCGGAGCACTGGTTGAGAAGATCGACAACTATCCCAAGAGCACCATCGTGGCTGCCCGCGGCCGCTGCATCGGCGGTTCCACCGCCGTGTTCAACGCCTTCGATATCCGCATCGTCGGCGAGAGCTTCTATATTAAGGACGGCGACATCTATTACGGTACCGTCGGTTCCTGGGGCATGAGCAGTCTGCGTCTGCCCATCTGGATCGGCCGCAACCGCATCATGGACTACATGTTCCTCAACGAAGGCTTCACCGGCCGTCAGGCCTATGAGCTGGGTATCGCCAGCAAGGTCGTCGCGGACGAGCTGGTGGACGAGGTTGGTATGCATTACGCCCAGAAGATGTCCACCGCCGCGCCTCTGGCCGTCAAGCATTTCAAGGAATGCGTGCGCAAGGCGCTCTACGGTGCCACCATCGAAGAAGCCCGCGTCTTTGAGCTGGACGTTGCCGAGAAGATCATGAAGACCGAGGATGCCAAGGCTGGTCTTTCCGCCGTCATCCGCGGCGAGCAGGCCGAGTTCCAGGGTAAGTAATCCCACGCGAATCAAATATGAATGGACAGCCTCCCGGAAGGGAAGCGTTCCAGATAAAAACAAACTGTAGGAGTAACCAACATGAAGAAGTTCGTCAAACTCATGGCACTGCTCATGGCCGCCGCGATGCTGCTGACCGGCTGTGCCGGCAACAATCAGTCCGGCAATAACACCGCGACCCGCGATGACCTGGTCATCGGTATTGTCAACGAGCCCACTGCACTCATCCCCTCCACCGCTGCTTACGACGCTCAGTCCAACGGCCGTATCGTGGATAACATCTACGAAGGTCTGATGTATGTTGATGCCAACGGCGAAATCCAGCCCAACATCGCCGAGAGCTGGGAAATCTCCCCCGACGGCATGACCTACACTTTCAAGCTGCGCAACGACGTTAAGTTCCATAACGGTGACACCCTCACCGCTGAGGACGTTAAGTACTCTTTTGACGAGTGCGCCAAGGCCGGTTACTCTGTTGAGATCACCGATGCCTTTGTTGAGACCATTGCTCAGGACGACACCACCTTCGTCCTCAAGATCGCCACTCCCAACGCTCCCATGCTGCGCAACCTCGCTGTTGCCCGCGGCCTGTACATCATGAACAAGAAGGTTGCCGAGGAGCTCGGCGACAAGTTCCCCGTGGCTCCTGTGGGCGCCGGTACCGGCCCCTACAAGTTTGAGTCCTGGGAGTCCGGCCAGAACGTGGTTATCGTTGCCAACGAAGACTACCGCAACGGCGCTCCTGCCATCAAGAAGGTCACCTGGAAGTTCATCAAGGAAGCCAGCACCGGCGCCATCTCCCTTGAGACCGGCGACATCGACATCTACGCTGACATCAGCATGGTCGACGTTCCCAACCTCCAGAACAACGATAAGATCCAGGTCAGCCTTATCCAGGGCGACTATGTCTACTACCTCTGCATGAACCAGAAGAAGGAAATCTTCCAGGATGTCCGTGTCCGTCAGGCTTTTGCCTACGCCATGAATCTGGACGAGCTGATTATGGCCGTTACCAACGGCATCGGCGGCACCAAGACCGGTTCCCTGACCACCCCCGCCTGCTTCGGTTACAAGGAATACGCTCCCGTTGAGCAGGATATCGAGAAGGCCAAGCAGCTTCTGGCTGAGGCCGGTTATCCCGACGGCATCACCGTTGAGGTCGCTGTCTGCGCCGGTACCCGTGAGAAGATCGGTGAGACCCTGCAGGGCATGCTGAAGAAGGCCGGCATCGAGGTCGTCTTCAAGTCCATGGAAATGTCCGCTCTGGCCGAGTACGCCACCGGCGATCAGCACGACTTCCTGCCTCAGGTTGCCAAGGGCTACATCCCGGATGCCGACTCCGAGCTGACCGATAAGGTCGTCTCCGACAGCTGGGGCAACTTCTCCCGCATGAACGTCGAGCGCGTTGACGAGCTGATGGCTCTGGCCCGTCAGGAGTCCGACTCTGCCAAGCGTATCGAGATGTACCACGAGGTTCAGGATATCGTCCACGACGAGGCTCACATCATCCCCCTGTACTACGTCAACAGCGTTTCCGCTGCCAACGCAAACCTCAAGGGCTTTGTGACCCGTTCCGACCTGAGCTATCATGTCTGGGAGATGAGCTGGTAATTCCGGTTCTCTGACTGCATAATTTTTCTGTGTGCTCCGCGCAGTTTTTGTGTGCGGAGCGCACAGTCCTATTCTTTGGTTTTTCCCCCTGAGTCAAAATCGTATTGATTTGGCCTCATACGTACAGTTTTTGGAGGAATCTGCTTTGTATAAGTATGTGATCAAGCGCCTGCTGCTGATCATCCCGATCCTTCTGGGTGTTGTTCTCATCGTTTTCACCATCATGAACGTGACGCCCGGCGATCCCGGACGACAGATGCTGGGCATGTCTGCCCCGCAGGAAGCCGTTGACGCGCTCAACGAATCTCTGGGATATAACGACCCCTTCCCGGTGCGGCTGTTCAATTACCTCAAGGATCTGGTGCGCCTGGATTTCGGTAATTCCTACCGTACCAACCAGCCTGTATTTGATGAGATCATGGTTCGTTTCCCTGTTACGCTGAAGCTGGCGGTGGGTACGATGATCCTGACGATTCTCATCGGTATTCCGCTGGGTGTTCTGGCGGCGGTTCGTCAGTATTCCAAGCTCGATATGATCAGTACCTTTACAGCTCTTCTTCTGGCAGCGGCGCCCTCCTTCTGGCTGGCTCTGCTGATGATGCTGCTGTTCTCGCTGCATCTGAACTGGCTGCCCCCCAGCGGTATTGATTCCTACAAAAACTATATCATGCCTGTCATGACCCAGGCGGTGGTCTACGCCGCCTCCACCCTGCGTATGACCCGCAGCACCATGCTCGAGGCCATCCGTCAGGACTATGTACGCACTGCCCGCGGTAAGGGCGCCAGCGAGTCCCGTGTGATCTGGGGCCATGCGATCAAGAATGCCATGCTCCCGGTCATCACGTCTCTTGGTATGTCCTTTGGCTCGATGCTGGGCGGCACCATCGTTATCGAGCAGGTATTCGGTATGGCAGGTCTGGGTTCTCTGGTCATCACCGCGATCACCACCAAGGATATTCCGCAGACGATGGCGGTCACCATCTTCCTGGCGGCGCTTTTCTGCGTGATCATGCTGGTGGTGGATCTGCTCTATGCCTTTATTGATCCGCGCGTCAAGGCGCGTTATACGCAGGGAGGGAAGCACTGATGCAGAAGAATGAAGTCAAAACCACCGCACAGGATCTCTCTGAGTATGATGAGCAGCTGCTCAAGGATTATAAAAAGGTCAGTCAGGCAGCAGAAGTCTGGCATCGTCTGAAGAAGAGCAAGCTTGCCATGCTCGGTCTGTTCTTCATCGTGCTGCTGGCGCTGGTTGCCATTTTTGCCGACGTCATCTGTGATTATGAAACGCTGGCGCTGGAACAGAACATTATGAACATGCGTCAGGGTCCATCCGCCGAGCACTGGTTCGGTACCGATGGTCAGGGACGCGATCTCTTCGCCCGTGTTGTCCACGGTGCCCGTATCTCTCTTGGTCTGGGTCTTGCCTGTACTTTCCTTTCAGCGCTCTGCGGCCTGATTCTGGGCTCTCTCTGCGGCTACTTCGGCGGTAAGCTGGACAGCATCGTCATGCGTGTGCTGGACTGCATCATGTGCATCCCCGGCGTTCTGATGGCGCTTGCGCTGGTTGCAGCTCTCGGTCAGAGCCTGGGTAACCTGGTGATTGCCCTGACGATCTCCTATATCCCGTCCTTTACCCGTATCGTGCGCGCCTCCGTCATGACGGTTGCCGGTAACGAATACGTGGAAGCTGCCCGCGCTGCGGGCTTGAGCACGCCCCGTATCATCGCCAAGTACATCCTGCCCAATGCTGCCGGTCCCATCATCGTCGAGGTGACCATGAATGTCGCCAGCATCATCAAGGCGGTTGCGAGCCTGAGCTTCATCGGCCTGGGCGTTGTGCCTCCCACACCAGAATGGGGCGGCATGCTCTCCGAGAGCCGTGAGTTCATGCGTTATTCTCCCCATCTGGTTATTTTCCCCGGCCTTGCCATTGTCATCACGTCCCTTGCATTCAACCTGCTGGGCGACGGTCTGCGGGATGCGCTGGATCCCCGACTGAAGGACTAACAGGAGGATGCCGATATGAGTGATAAGTTCCTTTCCATCGAAGATCTCGTAATTGAGTACAGAACCGAAGGCGAAGTCGTCCAGGCGGTCAACGGCATTACCCTGTCCATGAAAAAGGGCGAAACGCTGGGTCTCGTGGGTGAAACCGGCGCCGGTAAGACTACAACTGCGCTTGCTATCATGCGCCTGCTGCCCCCCAGAGTCGGTCACATCGTCGGCGGCTCCATTACCGTCGGTGATACCGATATTCTCGCGCTTCCGGAGCATGATATGCGCAAAATCCGCGGCGAAAAGATCGCCATGATCTATCAGGATCCCATGACCAGCCTCAATCCCGTGGTGACGGTGGGCGATCAGATCATGGAAGTGCTCGAACTGCACAGTAAGCACGCAGAACTGGACAAAAAGGCTTCCCGTGCCGAGAAAAAGGCCCATAAGCTGGCCAGAAACGCCCATAAGGCCGAAATGAAGGCCCGTGTGGACGAGCTGTTGGAGATGGTCGGCATTCCTGCCGAACGCGGAAACGAATATCCCCATCAGTTCTCCGGCGGCATGAAGCAGCGTGTGGTCATCGCCATGGCGCTGGCCTGCGAGCCTGAGCTGCTCATCGCCGATGAGCCCACCACTGCGCTGGATGTGACCATTCAGGCGCAGGTGCTGCATATGATCCGTGATCTAAAGGATAAGCTCAACACCTCGATGCTGCTCATCACCCATGACCTGGGTGTTGTTGCCCAGACCTGTGATAAGGTCGCGATCATGTACGCCGGCGAGATCGTCGAGCAGGGCAGTGTGGAGGATATCTTCCGCAGCGATAAGCATCATCCCTATACCACCGGCCTCTTTGGCTCCATTCCGAAGCTCAACGAGATGACCGACCGTCTCAGCCCCATCGAAGGAATGCTTCCCGATCCCACCAATCTCCCTCAGGGCTGTAAATTCTCCCCCCGTTGTCCCCATTGCATGGAGATCTGTAAGACCACGCCGCCCTGCGCCATGCAGGAAGGCAGCCATGAGATCGCCTGCCATCTGTTTGATAAGACCCAAGGAGGTGCCGAAGTATGAGCCAGCCCCTGATTCAGACAGTCAACCTGAAGAAATACTTCAACACCCCCCGTGGTATGCTCCATGCGGTGGATGACGTCAACCTGACCATCAATCGTGGACAGACCCTGGGCGTCGTCGGCGAGTCCGGCTGCGGTAAGTCCACCCTTGGCCGTGTGCTGCTGCGTCTGCTGGATGCCACCTCCGGTCAGATTCTCTATAACGGCGAGGATATCCTGAAGTATAATAAGGCGCAGGTCAAGAAGATGCGCGCCGAGATGCAGATGATCTTCCAGGATCCCTATGCATCCCTCAATCCCCGCATGACCGTCAGCGAAATTATCGCCGAGCCCATCCGCATCATGAAAACCATCACCGATCCCACCGAGATCAATAAAAAGGTTTTCAGCCTCATGAACACCGTCGGCCTCGCGGGCCGTCTGGTCAATGCCTATCCCCATGAGCTCGACGGCGGCCGCCGTCAACGTATCGGTATGGCAAGAGCCCTGGCGGTTGACCCCAAGTTCATCGTCTGCGATGAGCCGGTGTCGGCGCTGGACGTCTCCATTCAGGCGCAGATTCTCAACCTTCTCATGGATCTGCAGCGGGATATGGGCCTAACCTATATGTTCATCACCCATGATCTGTCCGTTGTCCGCCACATCAGTGATAACATCGCGGTCATGTATCTGGGACAGTGCGTAGAGCTCTGCTCTGCCAGGGAACTGTTTGAAAATCCCCTCCATCCCTATACCAAGGCGCTGCTCGCAGCGATTCCCGTGCCGGATCTTGACCATAAGATGGGCGAGATCATCAAGGGCGAGGTGACCTCTCCCATCGAGCCGCCTGCGGGATGCCGGTTTGCCAGCCGCTGTAAGTATGCCTGCGACGCCTGCCGTGGTCAGGCGCTTCCCTTCACCGAGGTGACCCCCGGTCACTTCGTCATGTGCAGACGCTGCACCGAAGGAACCCTTCCTCAGGAATAAGAACACTGCAAAGCCATGCGCGGTTCACGCGGATGGCTTTGCTTAACTATGGACAAGAAAGGCGGCGAGGCCTGCATGACCAATACACCATCCCGCACCGGAAAGCGGCAGATCAGACGGGACATCTATAAGCTGATTATACCCTCCGTTCTGCAGAACTTCCTGGAAATCGGCATTACCCTGCTCACAACTGCCATCATCGGACGCCTGATGGCCTATGATATCTCCGCAAAAGGTGTCAGCGAACGTATCGTTCAGTTCGACTGGGCGCTGTTTCGAGGTCTCGGCACCGGTGCAATGTTGATCTTTGCCCATGCATATGGTGCCGGAAAGCTTAAAAAGTGCAAGGAGATCGCCGCACAGGCCTATCTGATCTGTATCCCGCTGGCAATTGTGTTCGTGGCGGTGGTATGCTGCTGCCCGCGCTTCTTGCTGGAACTGATGACGGACGAGGGAGAGGTGCTCACCCGCGCGATCCCCTATCTGAAGGTGCTTGTACTGTCATCTCCCTTTACCGCAATCATGTCGGTGAATACCGCAATTTTCAACGGCTCCGGCGACACGAAAACCCCGATGTTCATCGCCATTGCGATGAACGCCGTGAACGTGGTGGGCTGCTTGGTGTTGGTGTTTGGTATCGGCCCCTTTGCAGGCTTTGGTCTCATGGGCAGTGCCGCGGCACTCATCTTTTCCAAGGCTCTGGCGGCGGGCCTGGGCGTCTGGCTGATCTACCGCCGAAAAGGCGTATTCCGCGAGGTACGGGAGCACGTACAGCATCTGCGGCTGGATCCGGCGGTTGCAAAGGAAGTGTTCGGCGGCGGTCTGCCCGTGGCAGGCGAGACGCTCTTCTGGCAGTTTTCCACCATCGTGGTCAGCCGTGCAATCCTCTCCTACGGCAGCGATACCTATGCTGCCTATCTGCTGGGTATGCAGGCAGAAACCCTGCTGCAGGCACCGACCTACGGCTTCTCCGTGGCTGCCATGACCCTGTGCTCCTTTGCCATTGCGCGGCATAATGACCGGCTGTACCGGGATTATATCCGGCAGATTCTTCTCATGGCTGTGGTGGTGGCACTCATCACGACGCCGATGCTGGCCTTTGGCAGTACGTTCTTCATGACCATGCTTACCGATAAGGCAGAGCTCATCGCCATCGGAGCAGGGTATGTTTCCATGATGGCCATCGGTCAGCCGGCGCTGGCGGTGTCTCCTGCGATCAACGGCGTGCTCCGCGCTGCCAATCATAAGAAGATCCCCATGATCAGTACCGCGCTTGGCATCTGGCTGGTGCGTGTTCCGATCATTGCGCTGACGGCGTTTGTGTTCAAAGGCAGCATTTTCATCGTCTGGTTTGCCATTTCCGTCGACCAGCTGGTGCGTCTTGCCATCTCCGGCGGATTCTTCCTGCGCCGACGGGTTCAGGATACGGTTTTAAAGCAGCAGGAACAGGAATAGGGAGGATTTTTGTATGGAAAACGCAGCATTTCGTGACATTGCACAGGTAGCGGTGGTCGTACGGGACATCGAGGCGGCCATGGAGCGCTACAGAAGCATTTACGGCATCGACGGATGGGAGATCATGCATTTAAACCGTGAGTCGGCGCGGAACATCACGGTCGGCGGCAAGCCCCTGCCGGAGGATGAGGACTATCAGGTGATCCTCGCCATGACGCAGGTGGGAAACATGAACGTGGAGCTGATTCAGCCCCTGACGCCCAATTCCGACTATTACCGCTTCCTTGAGGAGCACGGTGAGGGATTTCATCACGTGGCGATCCGCCAGAACGATTCCTTCTTCAAGCTCATGGAGGAGCGCGGCATCGAGATCCTTGCCAGCGCCACCATCGGCCACACCGACTGCGTATATTATGATACCCGCAAGGATCTGGGCTATATCGTCGAGACCTTCAAGGAAACCGAGGATAAGCAGGACTGAGTAAGCCTGAACATACAACGCAAAAGAGCTGACTGAATAATTTCAGTCAGCTCTTTTGTGAATCGGTATGAATCTGCCCTAGGCTGTCAGCATCGGCATTAAGCCTCCGTGATGATGAAACGATAGAAGTCAACCGCAGGAGCAAGCGCCGCGAGGTCGATGTTTTCATTGAGACCGTGCACGGACGCCATCTGTTCATGGCTGATCAGAAACGGCGCAAAACGCAGACACTGGTCGCAGACGCGGCTCATGAAGCGGCAGTCCGTGGCTGCGGTCATCAGGTAGGGCGAGGTGATCACGCCGGGGAATACGGCGTTTACTGCCCGTTCCACCAGCCGGAAGGCCTCTCCCTGATGAGACGTGATGGGGGACATGACGCCGGGGCGGAGAACCCGGGTATCAATATCGTATTTTTCAGCCAGCCTGCGCACGGCATCGATACTGGATGCCTCGCCCTGATGATGGGACACGCGCATATTGCCCACCACCCATGCTTCCTGCGGCAGGACGTTGGCGCCGTCGGAACCGTGGGCCATGGTGAAGGCGAGGGTGGTACGCAGCATGGCGCCGGCAGTGTTGGAGACTGCGGGCATGAGCTTTAGCAGCAGCGGCTTGAAGAACTCCGGGTGCCCGAGAATAAAGCGCAGAGGCTGCTTCATTGTTTGAGAGAGCTTTCGAAACATCTGGCACACCGCAGGGGAAATGTCTGCGTCAAAGAGAGGAGATTTTTCGGCCGCTGCCATGAACTTGCCTAACCGTACCAGCGGCGTGTTCTTGCCCGGCGTGGAGGCATGGCCTCCGTGAGAGCGCGCCGTGAACTGCAGATCGACGCTGCCTTTCTCTCCCAGTCCCACCATGGCATAGGTGCCCATCGCTCCGCCGATGGGTTCAGGCAGGATCATGCCGCCTTCGTCGAGCACCATGGCAAAGCGGATGCCCCGTGCCTGCAGCCCGGCAGATACCCGGTCGGCGCCTGCTCCGCCGGTTTCCTCGCAGCAGTCGGAGAAGAACCAGATGTCGCGGCGGGGAGTATAACCGGAAACTGCCAGCTCCTCGGCTGCCTGCAGGATGGCGAATAAACCGCTCTTGGTGTCCAGCGTGCCGCGTCCCCAGAGCTTATCCTCGGCGATGGTCCCGGAAAAGGGCGGATATTTCCACTGGCCGGGCGCTTCCACCACGTCGTGATGGTGCATGAGCATGATGGGAGCATCGCTGCCGGAGCCTTTCCAACAGAGCAGAAAGGAACCGTCGAGGTTTTCGCAGGTACAGCACCGAAAAAGCGTAGGAAAAAGCTCGTGCAGAAGCGCGTGGAAGTGATCGAAGTGATCGCCTGCAGGTTGCTGGTCAACGGAAACGGTCGGGATCTGAATCATGCGCGACAGGCGCTGGGCATAGGTGGTTGTTCTGGCGTCGGGCATATGTAATTCCTCCGGGAATGCGTGTTGTGAGATTGAATACACTTATTATAGCAGAGAAACAGGCTCTTGAAAATATCCGAACGGGCGAAACAGACAAGAAATCCCCGCTCCGGATAAGCCGGAACGAGGATTTTGGACGCAGAAACTTATACTCTCACGCACTCGAAGTCCATCGCCTGGGCGAAGGTCTCGATTTCGCGGGAAAGATCGCCGATACCCAGCGCCGAGTGATGCCCCGGACCCTGGATACACCAGTCGTTGTAGAAATCCGGGATGGGTTTATTCATCCGGATACGGCAGTTGGGATTGCCGATGTTTAAGATATCGCCGGGGACGATTTCAGCCACGGTGTAGATGAGCTTGAAGGTTTTTTCGGTGCCGACCTGGGTGAGATTGAGGATGGTGCAGGTACCCAGCTTCATATTGAAGTCGATGCCCAGACCTTCGCCGATCTTGCCGTGATGAATCGTCAGATTCTGCAGCTTGGGCTTGCCGACGGCGAGGTCTACGTTGCTGGGGCCGTCGTGGCCCATCATGATGAAGTTCTCATCGAAGTCCTGAGAGAAGAACTCCAGGAACATACCGCCGCCGCCGAGGAGGTTGAGAATCTTCATGGCCATGGCAGCCTTGACGTCGCCCTCGGTGACGCCGGGGATACCCATGGCGGTGAGGCGGGATGCCGCCAGCGCCGACTGACTGCGCAGCTCGATGAACTTCTCGGACTGTCCCCACCAGTAGTAGCCGAAGCCGTCGATGGCATACTTGCGGATGATCTCGTCAAAGGCCACGGCGATCCTGGCGGACTCGCGCATATGCTCGTCGGTAACGGAGTCGTCCACGTCGTAGTAGGAGCGAAACTCCCGGTACATCGCCTGCAGCTGCTCTTCCGTGACACGGTCGTAGGCCTGCTCGATCTCCTCGATCTCGGGACGGCAGACAAGCTGACCGGTGGCCTGCAGAATGCGGTGATCGTCCACAGGCATGTCAACCATGTTGGTATAAGTGTTGCCGATGACGGCGAAGCGGCATTTGGAATAGGCCTTCGCGGCAGCGGCGCCCATACACTGACGGCGGATCTCTGTCCAGAAGTGCTCCTGACCGAAGTAGCCGGTGATGACCTGAAACTTTCGCTTGAGCGCTACCAGCGTGCAGGAGTATTCCGGGATGGGACAGGCGCCCTCGTGATGGAGGTAGAGCTCGGTGTCGGCGTTTTTATAGTCGTAGGATGCATCCTCATGGGCATTGATGAGCCGGATGGGGACGTTGGTGGCTTTGACGGTGGGCACGATCATCATGCCTGTGGTGTAGCCGAAGGGGAAGATGAGCAGGATGTCGATGCTGCCCTTTGACAGTACCTCGGCGGCATTTACAGCGGCTTCATAGGTGTCAACGAGCCCGGGCGTGACCACGTCGGCGTATTCTTCCAGACGTGCCAGAAGCTTTGCATACATCGCCATGCCCATCTCACGCAGGTTGGGATACTGATGAAAATACATATTAAGCCCAGTCGGGAGAAGCCCGATGGTGGGTCTGAGTTTGGTTGCCATAAGTTTCCTCCAAAAAAGTAAGTGCGGGATTACGCTTTGAGTCCCAGCAGACGCGCGGCATTGCCGCGGAAGATCAGGTACTGTTCTTCCTCTGTGATGTCGGCACCCAGAACCGCGCCCTGAATGAACCGATAGCCCTGCATGGGCGCGTCGGTGGCATAGAGCACTTTTTCAGCGCCGACTGCCGCGACCATCTTCTCGATCATGCCGTAGAACCGTCCGGTGTCGCACAGGTCAAGATAGGCATTGTCGTGATCACGGGCGATCTCGATGGCGAGCTCGGTCTGTCCCTGAATGGAGTGGCCCATGATGAACTTCATGTTGGGATACTGCTCCACGAGCTTCAGGATCTTGTCGGCAGAGTTGCACTGCTCACCGTTCATGGAGACGCCCCAGGTGTGGCAGAGTACGATCAGCCCGCGTTCGTTTGCAAAAGCAAAGGCGGCGGCGTAGCTTTTGTCGGTGATCATGGTGCGGTGGTAGTCGGGCAGGAATTTCAGTCCCACATAGCCGGGATTCTCCCGGAAGGCGCGCTCCATCTCCGCGACCGTGGTACCGGCGTTGGGATTGAAGCCGAAGTAGCCGCGGATGCGGTCGGGATAGCGGCGCATGGCGTCGGTGATGTCGCGCCGTGCAGAACCAGCCACAAACAGATCCTCGCAGGGCGCGGAGACAATCAGTTCGATATTGCACTCGTCCATATACCGCACCATGCTGTCGGCATCGTGGGCAGGGTAATAGATGCAGTATTCCGGACCCATATGGGTGTGGATATCGATGAGTTTGTAGTCAGGGATCGTTCTCATCATAACTTCACCTCCCGGAGCAGCCGCTCAAAGTTGCCGTGAGCGATGTTTTCGCGCTCATGCTCCGTGATTCCCGCCGTCATCAGGCAGTTGATGCTGCAGCTTGGGTAGTTGGAGGGGAAATTTGAGCCGAAGAGCAGACGCTCACTGCCGAATTTTGCGCAGACTTCCTCATAACCGTGGGTCATGCCGAAGTCGCCGGATTCAAAATACACGTTGGGATAGCGGTTGAGCAGAGGCCAGATCAGCCGGGCACTGGGCCAGATGCCGATATTTGATAGAATCACGGTGAGCCTGGGAAACTCGCGGAGCACGTCGTAGATGTATTCATAGCCCGGCTGGGGTTCCAGATACAGCGGGATTTTCAGCTCTTCAAAGAGGCTGAGCTGCTCGCCCATTGTGACATCGCAGAGGATATAGCGGTTCTGCATGGGGAAGGCGCGGAGGAGCTTTACCCCGGCAGCTTTCATGTTTGCAAGAAACACATCCGGCTCAAAATCACGGTCGGTGATTGCGGGCAGAATGGTCCAGGCGGGATAGAGACGATCCTCATAACCCTTCATGGCGTCGGCGAGGATGGCGTTACCCTTGACAGGATCATAGTCATACTGGGCGCGGTGCCAGACAGCAGCCTTTTCGATACCGAAGCGATCCATCACGGGGATGAGTTGGGCAGGCGTATCTGCCGTCTGAACCTGATCCATGACGATAAAGCTTTCATGATTGACGATGGGATGCCGGACAAAATCCGCGCCGATACAGGCGTTTGCATCGATGAGTCTCATACGGTCACCTCCGGTTGTCAGTTGATTCCGGCAAGGAAATGAAGCGGGTTTTCATCCACGATCAACCTGATTTCATCGGCGGAGAAGTTCAGGGTACGCATCATCGGGATGATGTTTTCAAAAATATGGTCGTAGCCCCAGCCGCCGTACTTGTGAAGGCTGGCTTTCAGGCAGAGATCGTTTGCAATCAGAAGACGGCTGCCCCAGCCCTCATCCGTGAGCCTGCGCAGCATGCGCACACGCTCCACGTCGGTGTCAAAGGGGCCCCCTGCGAAGGCACCGTCCTGTGCTTCGAAGAAAAACTCCTTGCCGAAGTTGTCAAATTCCACCCAGAAGCCCTTTGAAAGGATCTCGGTGATATAGGCGTGATCCATTGTCACGTCGATGTGGCAGACGCAGACGGATGCAGGATCGACGCCGTGATCGACCAGCAGCTCGGCCGCCTCCAGACCGGCTCTGGACCAGGGGTAGGTGTGCAGATAGACCGGCAATCCTGTTTTTTGATGCACCATTGCCGCTGCCAGCAGAGATTCCCGCTCGATGGGGTAGATTTTCTCGCTCACGCCGATCTCTCCGATGACACCGGCGCGAATACCGGTACCTTCGATGCCGTCTTCGATTTCAGAGAGCATGACGGCTGCCATTTCACCGGCGGTTTTAGGGCAGTCTGCGTTATCCAGCACGTCGTGGACAAAGTAGCCGGTACCGACCACGATATCGATGTCAGTGTGCCGACTGATGTAGGAAAGCTTCTCCATATCGCGCCCAAGGCCGATACTGGTCAGGTCAATATACAGCCCGACGTTGTGCTTTTCAAGATAGGTAAGCTCCCGTATCGCGTCGTCGGGATCATCCAGGATCAGGTTGGTGCGTACCACGTAAGGATTGCGGCGCAGCAGTCCCAGCCGTTCCATCGTGATATCACCGAAGAAGACTTCGCGGTCTTCTTCGGTTTCCGGCAGTACGGCTTCGTGGGACATGTCCAGCAGCAGATGCTCATGGGCAAGGATGCGATTGTACTTTGACAGGGGCATGGAACCCCGGAAGGTATTGATCTCTTTCATGGCCGTGGCGGTCAGGCGTTTTCACGGATCCAGTTTTCGAAGTAAGCGCGCATGAAGGGGAACAGAGTCTCGGCACCGTCCTCGGTGACGATGAAGCCTTCCTCGATGCGGTTGGAACCGCCGGCGAGGCCAAAGAGGCTGATGTCGGTGTTGACGCACATACCGGCTTCAAAGACTGCTTCGGTGTTCTCGTCCGGATAGGGAGATTCCGCCTCGGCGCAGCCGATACCGTGCAGCGGCGGGTAGACGTCGTACTCGGCAAGACCCTCGCTGCGGAAGAGTTCACGTACCGCGCAGACGAACTTTTTCATGGGAACACCGGCCTTGAGATAGGGGAGTCCGGCGGCGCTTGCCTTGATGAGCACGTCGATGACGCGCTTGGTTTCGGCGGAGTAGTTGCCGACGGCGAAGGGCAGCTCACAGGTGGAGACATAGCCTTCGTACTGAATTGCCAGGGCGCACATGATCATGTCGCCGTCTTCGATGATCTTGTTCTCGGGACGTCCGATGATCTTGGCACTGCGATCGCCGGATCCAAATACGGTGAAGATGACAGCCTCAGCACCGGCAGCACGGGCGGCACCTTCCGCGACGGAAGCGGCATAGCGCTCGGTTTTGCCGATGATGTCAGCCTCCAGCAGAGCGCGGAAGCCCACTTCTGCCAGACGGGCAGCTTCGCGGATGCAGGCGATCTCGTCGGGAGACTTGCGAAGACGCATTTCAAAGAGCACGGGGGCGATATCAACCAGCTCGCAGGCAAAGGAATCGGCGATGTTCTTCTGAAGCCCTGCGGACATATCGTCCAGACCGCTCACACCCAGACGCTTCAGCGGAGCCTTGGCGCGGAATTCCTCGGCAAGAGCCTTGAAGCTGGTGTAGGTGGCCAGAGGATAGTCGATTTCATCGGGAACGGTGACGCACAGGAAGTCGGGCACCAGACGCACGTCGCTCCATACGCTCATTTCTTTTGCTACCTGTTCGCCCTCAGGGGCACACAGTACCATCGGCTCGCCGTCGCGCTGGACAAGCATGGCGCCGCGCTCGAAGATGGGCCAGAAGTTGGAGACGTAGCGCAGATTCTCCTTGCGGTACTCATCACCGTAGACGATCACGGCATCCAGATCCATTTCGTGCATTTTTGCGTTGAGCTTTGCGATTCTCTCTCGGAATTCACGTTCGCTGATACAGATTTTCATGTTGTATTCTTCCTTTCAAAAGTAAGATATAGATAAAAAGTTATTCGTCTTTCAACCGCAGTTCCAGGACTGCCGTATCTGCAGGCCGGATCTTGACCTGAAATGCTTTTTGAGAGGATGCATCCTGCGAGCGGGCCATGGTTACAATGTCAGCGTATGCATCCGTCACTTCGTCTACGAATTTTACTTTCAGATAGGGGAAGCTGCTGAGAATCTGCACGTCGTCGATCTGCCTGCCGGACTTGACCAGGGCAAGATCATAGCTTCCCTCGTAGCGATTGTAGAGATTGAGACGATATGAGCCGTTTTTCTGGCGGTAGACCGTAAGGGGAACATTGGCACGGAAGAGATTGCAGACACTGTCCATGTGTACAAAAAGCATGGCGCAGGCTTTGGCAAAACCAGCCGTGACCTTGGCAAACAGCATCTCATTATCCTGAATCTCCCGGTTGTCATCCAGTGCCATCACGTCCTGGGACAGGTTGGGGGTACCGTCATCGGCTGCCAATAGTTCTTCATACGGCTTCATATCTGTGGGGGCCGGAACATTGAGTAAAAATGCCTGCAGGGGTACCGTGCTGAACCGATCGCGGATGCAGACCGACGCGCTGCCGGAAGGCAGCACATAATCAGCCGCGGCCATGGCAAGGATTGGCTGATTCCCGCTGAGCAGCCGCTCAATCTCAGATGGAGGCAGCAGATCAAATGTCGGGATGAAAAGCGGACCGTCATGGGCATCGAGATCTTCCGAACGTACCACGCCGCCGCAAAAGGCGCCGTTTTCTTCCAGAATCGCTGTGAGCTTTGCATCGGACGGACGGCGGGTGCGGATGTAGACATCCAGAAAAGCATCAAATGCGCTGTCCGACCAGTACAAAACGGGAGACAGCACTTTGTCGGGTTTGAGAGAGTAGGCCGTATCCAGATAACGGTTGGTTATCTGCCAGTCATTGGCATCAATGCTGTCCCCCAGCGTCATGAAAGGCATCTCGATGCATCTGTTAATCCCACGGCCTGTGATGAGCTGATAGGATAGGCCTGTATAGACATCACGTTCAAACTGGTTGGGCGCGTGGTGCAGCACATCCCATTCCTCTGCATCATCCCGGATTCCCAGCATCTGATAGAGCCTTGTGTTGGGGATGAGCGCTTTCATCAGCGGAATGATTGTCATGTAGCGATGGAACTTTGGCTCACGTGCGGGGTTATTCATGTTGCAGCCCGTGGCAACCACGTTGGCGGTGAAATAGTCCACACCAGCCTCGGCAAGGTGGCGGACATCCAAACCCATGTAGTACTTTGATTGAAACGGATCGCTGACATACATACCCAGGGTGGATACTTCACAGCCGATTGCGTGCATGGCAGAGCAGATTTTTTTGAAAAAGCCGGTCCAGCGCCAGTCGTAGAATCGGATCCAATCGGCTCGGTGATGAAGCCAGGTCCAGCGTTTGCGGAGATTTCTGGCAGCAGTGCCGTCGTCGCCGAGCGTGTGGCGGATATTCGGCGCAGGCTTAATGCCGGTATGCGAAAGAAACTGCTCATACATATCTGTGGAGTAATCGCAGTCGGCAAGCGGGTTTGGAAGCGGACAGAAAAGATCACAGAGATGGATGCCGTCCAGATGAAAATCCTGCATGACCTCGACGAGCTTCTGCCGGAAGAAATCTTCATAAAACGTGCCGTCCTCCAGCCGCTTCAATGCGTTGAGTTCATAGGTTCCTTCACTGTTTTGAAGCCGGAGCTCCTGATGATCGCTGAGCCATTCCCTGTGAAAAAGATCGTATTGATAGGAACCGAAAACGCTGAGGTATACCTTGCAGCCGAAGCGGTGGATCTCATCCACCAGATCACGGAATTGATAATTGGTCCACGATAACCGTTCTCTGTCGGCATCAGACAGCTTTCTGGGATCTCCGCGGTCTCCGCACATATCCGGAGGAATCGTGTATTCTGCCGCCATTCCTTGGTGGAGATGAATGAAATCGGGATGACAGACCAGTATGGTAAATCCATCCGGGCGGCGATTTACGAGTTTGAGATATTCTCCCACCCCGAACCCGTTTTGGCGATGATCGAAACATTTCATGTATGTCCAGATCAAAAAATGACCGTCCTGCATACAGATTTCCTCCTTACAGAGCGAAAAAGAAGCCCTTTGATGAAAAAAGTAATCTATAATATCATTATAAAGCCGAAATTCGGTGTTGTCACTGGTCAAAAAACGTGATTTGGTCGAAAATGACGTTATCTTTCACCACAGCTGTTGGCAGAGCGGGAAAAAAGATGTATAATAAAGTCAGTACAAATAAAGGAGGACGCCGATTTGCAGCCAGACAAGGTTCCGGTCATCACAGAGCGTGATCTCTTCCGCCCGGGCGAAAAGGTCTATATCCAGATGTCCACGCAGGACGCCGATTTCATGGGCGTCATCCATAAGCATACGTTCATTGAACTGGTCTACGTCGTTTCCGGCTCTGCCTGGCATGTGGTGGACAACAGACGTTCTCCGGCGTCCAAAGGCGACCTGTTCATCATCAATTACGATACCCCGCATGCCTTTTTCCGGGATGAAAAGACGCAGGAACCATTTCTTGTCTACGATCTTCTCTTCACGCCGGACTTTTTTGATATCTCCCTGATCAACAACGTGGGCTTTGAGTCGATCAATTCATCCTTTTTGTTCTACTCCCTCTTTCCCACTCAGCAGATCGGCCCGGATATGCATATCTCCGGATCCAGCTACAATGTATTCGGCGAGCTGTTCAATAAGATCTATCTGGAGTTCACCGGCTGCGAGGAAGGGTACATCAATATCATCCGCGCCTATGTCATCGAGCTCATCATCAAGATGTTCCGCAAGATGAACGCTGCACCCCGTTCGGAATCGGTTTCACGTCAGACCCAGATTGTGGATAAAACCCTTGCCTATCTGCGGGAAAACTACCAGAAGCATCTGTCTCTTGACGAGCTGGCGGCACAGGTATTTCTGAGCAAGGACTATTTTGCCAGGCTCTTCCGGGAAACCACCGGTATGCCCATCAGCACGCTGCTGCAGAAGATCCGCATCGAGGAGGCCTGCAAGCTGCTCACGGGTACCAATCAGAAGGTGGACGATATCGCCGCGCACTGCGGCTTTCATGATATCAAATATTTCTACAACGCCTTCAAAAAGCTCACCGGCATGACACCACGGCAGTACCGTATTGCCAATCAGAATGCAGCTCCCGCACAGACGGGTACAACACAGGAATAAGCCGACGACGAAAAATCCCCCTGCGCAGTTTGAACGCGCAGGGGGATGACTTTTACCACCAATTGCGGACGACGGGATCGCGGCGGACGGGCGGAATACGTTCGCCGGTCTCAAGGCTCTGGATGATCTGGGAGGAGCCGTAGCTGACAAGGTCAGCCACCGCATCGCGGCGGATGAGCACACCGCCCAGCGGATCAAAGGGCTTATAGTCATCGGCACGGATGGCTTCGAGCACACGGTCGGCATCGTGGATGAGGCCGCGGGCACGGGCAAAGATGTCGTCACGGTAGGGTGCGCCGCCGGTGAGGGCAGCATCGGCTTCGATGTAGAGATCCATGTAACGGGTTAAAAGGCTGCACAGCTTTGTGTTCATCCGGCAGCACGTATGCAGGAAGCTCAGATGCGAGCGGGTATCCTCGGGGAGGTCCGTTTCTTCCAGCAGCGCGGCAAGCATTTCCATGGCAGTGTAGGTGGCGATGGTGCTCTCGGCGAAACGCTCACGGAAGAGCTGCACATTCTCGGGCTTTTCGGGCTTGTCCCAAAGCATAGGATAGTTGACATAGGTACGGCGGGTCCAGATCTCCACGTTGCAGGCTGTGAAGATAGGGCATTCGTCGTTTTTACCGCGGATGCGGAAGATATCGGCAATGCGTGCGGCATATTTCTCGCCGAAGAGCAGCGCACAGGAGGTTTCCAGCAGTCCGTCCTTGCCGTAGATGCCCTCGGGACGGATCTTGCCCTCACGGAAGGCATTGTAGTGCGCGATCATTTCGGCATAGGTGTCCGGAAAGCTGGGTTCCCAGAATGCGGAGTGATCGGGATTCCAGAGATATTCGGCGTTGGCATACTGGGTGGGTTTTTGCAGCGCGCCGCCGTTTGCACAGATGATCAGATCGGCGTGATGCATGGTGGCGGCATAGGCAGCGCTGGGCGTGTAGATCTTGTCGGAGTAGAAGCCGTCGCCGCTGGAGAAGTAGACACTGCCGTATGCGGGCATAATCTCTTCCAGCAGGTCATAGCGCAGGGCGGAGCTGTCATGCTGCAGGAAGAGCTCACGGAAGGTGGGAATGAGCGCGTCGCTGTGCACAGCGTATTCCATCACCTTACCCCAGAACCGGCGGCAGGTTTCAAACACTTCGTCGCTGGTGGACTCGGCATAGCAGTAGCCGGGGCTGACGGGGCAGATGATCAGATCAGGGAACTCGGGCAGGAGAGCGGAGAGCATCCGATCATAGAAATCGGCAAAGGCACCGGCGGCGCCGTCGCGGTCAAAGAGACTGTCGCTGGGGTACTTCTCACGGCAGTGCACACAGCGGGCAAGCCAGAGATCCGTGTAAAGACGGTCGGCATCCATGTTGTGCATATACAGGATACGGGTGCCGGTATTGCGGAGGTATTCGCGCAGCTCCTCGATCTTGTCGTCAGTCAGCGCGGTATTAGAAAGACACGTTCCGTAAGAGCGGCCCTTGGCCTCCTCGGGAGTCTTCATGAAGGGCTCGTAGGTGCCGATGCAGTCGTACAGCTCACCGTCGGGATAGGGCCAGCGGTTGCGGTACACCTTGCCCATGAAGACATTGTTGCCGTGGGCGGCCTGACCATAGCCCATGCCGTAGCCGCCGGACATCAGATAGACGCCGCGCACGCGGGCATATTCGGAAAGGGCATGAATGGCATCGTTGTAGCCTGGGAAGCGCTCACTGCGAAAACCAAAGGCATCGAAGTACATCAGGTTGAGCTTTGCACGGGCGGCATCGTCGATGGCGGTATGCAGACGGGCGATGGCGGCGTCAAGGCCGTCGCCGAAGTCGTAGGACCATACGCCGCTCTCGGCCCAGAGGGTGTTCATGTTGCCGCGGAAGCGGATGGAGGGGCGATCCTTGATCTCGAACGTGTCAGGCGCGTCACCGATGAGCTGGCAAAGGGTCATCAGGCCGTAGAGCACACCGACAGAGGTCTGAGCAAAGAGCATCACGCCGGAGTTATCCCGGCGCAGGATGTAGCCCTGTTCACGGGCATTCTTTTCCGTGAAGAAGGCGTCGTTAGACAGGGAGATTGTGAGCGTTTCGCCGTCGGCAATGCCGGCAGGGCAGATTTTTTCAAGCTGGGCAAGGCCCCAGCGGACGGTATCGTCGCAGGGGACGCTGTAGGTAATGACGGAAAAGCCCTTCAGGGCACGGAGAGCCTCGGAATGAACGTAGCTTTGCGGTGTCGGCAGCAGTTTCATAACCATGATCCTTTCTGCATGAAGATACTTTTATTATAGCTCATTCCCTCAGAATTGTCACTGGTGCAAAAACGTTATTTGGTAGATTGAGACGTGAATCTTAAAAAGGCGGATGCTGTTTGGTTACAGCATCCGCCTGTGGAAATATCACAAAGCCGGGTATATGACTTTATCCCATGTACATCCGCTGATCTTTGAGGGAGCGCACGATCTGGACGGCCAGACAGACCGACGCCGCTATGCAGGTCAGTCCCAGCATTCCCATCCCAACAGCCAGTGTTTCCTCCGGCCAGAGCATGAGTGCAAACCCCAGCAGAATCAGGCAGATACAGATCCCAATGGTCAGGCAGGCGGCTAATCCGGCAATCCAGGCGGTGAATCGTTTCATGTTCTTCCTCCATCAGTCATTCAGAGTCCCTTTTTATCCTTCTGCTCATAGTATAAACCGGGAAGAAAAACTCAAACAAAACGTTTTGTCAACTTTTGTTGATCATGTATGAAAAAGCCCGTCCTCACGGATTGGTGTGAGAACGGGCGTGTATCCGGTATTGTCAGCGCGGTATGGCCACCGTGACGCGGCAGCCGTTGGGGGTGAGATTTTCCACGGCGATGTCGCCGCCGCACTGATCGAGGATCTTCCGGACCAGTGCAAGACCGAGGCCGTTGCCCTCCTGACGGTGGGAATTATCCCCCTGGTAGAACTTGTCGAAAATGTGCTTGACCTCTTCGACGCCGATGCCCGGGCCGTTGTCATCCACGGTGAAGATCAGGTTTTCACCTTTCTGCACCAGCCGGATTTTCACAAGACCTTCCTGCGGGGAGAACTTCACGGCATTGCCGATGAGGTTATTCCAGACGTGCATGAGGAGCTTGTCGTTTCCCTCGTAGGTCACGGCATCCATTTCCACGTCGAATTCGATGTCCTTTTCCACCCACTTGGGTTCCAGAAGCATGATCGACTGGCGGATCTGCTCATCTATGCGGAAGCTTGTGACATTTGCATCGATGGCCTGATTGTCGATCTTTGACAGCAGGAGTATGTTGCTGACCAGCTCTGACAGGCGTTTGGTGTTGAAGAGAATCTTCTCGACGTACTGCTCACGCTCATCATCGCTGCAGCCGGCATCCTGCAGAAGCATCGTGTAGCCTTCGATGGCATTGATGGGCGTCTTGATCTCGTGAGAGACGTTGGAAACGAAATCCGTCTGCAGAATCTCGGTTGCCCGCAGCTCACGGGTCATGAGGTTGAAATTTTCGTAGATATCGCGGATGTCGCGGCTCCAGCTCTTGGTCTCAAGCCGCACCTCGAAATCACCGTCGGCGACCTCGGTCATGGATTTGCTCAGCTTCTTGACGGGCTCGAGCAGCTTGCGGTTGACCATGATAGACAGGGCGCTGCCGATGACCAGACTGAACAGTACCAGCCATATCATCGGGGACAGTGTGAAGCTCCATTCCAGCACCTCTTCAAACAGGTACGAACCGCACCAGGCAACCACGACCGTTGCCACGATCTCGCCGACGACGATCAGGGCAAAGTACCATGCAAAGGACAGAGTGGGCTGCTTCTGCCGGGAGTTCTTCAGCTTTCCCCGTTTCATAGCTTAACCACCTTGTATCCTACGCCGCGCATGGTGACGATCTTGAAGTCACGGCTGTCGCTGAATTTTTCACGCAGGCGGCCGATATGCACGTCTACCGTGTGCGTATCGGTCTCGGAATCATAGCCCCAGATGTCATCCATGAGCTGCTGGCGGGTGAAGATCCGTCCTGGGAAGGAGGACATCTTGTAAAGGAGCATAAATTCCTTCTGCGGCAGTACCATGCGCCGTCCGCTGGTGGTGACGGTCAGGGAATCGCATTCCATCACAGTATCACCGATGGTCAGACGGCGCTCGCTGATCATCTGCGCACGCCGCAGCAGTGCGCCTACCCGCAGCACCATCTCGTTTACGTTGACGGGCTTGACCATGTAGTCATCGGTGCCGGACTGAAATCCCAGACGCATATCGTCAAAGGCATCCTTGGCGGTGATCATGAGCACGGGAATATGGTTATCCGAATCGCGCAGGGCACGAACCAGCTCATAGCCGTCCATGACCGGCATCATGATGTCGGAAATGATCAGGTCGAAGTACCCGCTGTCCAGCGCATCCAGCGCCTCGCGGCCGTTTGATACGCCGGTGACGGCATAGCCGTGTTTTACCAGAACATGAGAAAAAAGCTGACGCAGCTCCACGTCGTCTTCTGCAATCAAAAGCTGAAACATGACAATCCTCCGTGGGTATAGTTGGGATATGATATCATGATAGCAGAATACCATGGAGATTTCAACTGTTTGTCAAGTAAAACTCAATAAATGTTGAGTTTTACCTGACAGTTGAGGGTCATTATACGTATTCGATGTCGAAATCGTGCCGGTCGAGGAAGCTGACGGTGCGCTTTTCAGATTCAGGGCTGACGTCGAGGATTTCGATGACGTTGCCCTGCTCGCGCAGAATGGCAGCGGGAACGTACAGGGTCATCTGGGGGCCGATGGACCAATAGCGGCCGAGGTTGAAGCCGTTGATCCAGATGTTGCCCTTGCCGAAGCCGCGGGTGCTGACAAAAGTACCCAGTCCCGGCTTTGCATCGAACGTGCCGCGCAGGAATACCGGGATATTGTCCTCGATTTCACCGGTGATGGGGGCATAACGCAGACCGCTCAGGTTATCCAGCGTCAGTGCACGCATCTTCCAGTCATGAAGCTGTGCGTATTCATAGCGCACGGAGCCCAGGATACCCTTGCGCTCAAGATGGATGTTGCCGCCGTTGATGCGGCCCATGTTTTCGACCAGAATCTGCAGGTTTTCGATACCTTCCGGCGGCATATGCATCGGCAGGGGATCGGTGGCGCGGTCACGCAGTACGCAGCCCACGTACTTGCCGTCGGCATAGACCGTGGCGCGGTCGCGCACATCTTCCAGCTTCAGCTCCTCATCCAGCTCTCTGCCGAAGGACGGTACGGACTTGGAGTAGAGAAGGAAGCCGTAATCCTGACCGATATCCTCCATGCTGAGGGGAGACGCGTGATCGACCTCGATGGTGGTGAGCACGTCCAGGTTATCCAGAAGCCGGGCAGACTCGGTGAGCTCCACATCGGGGATGATCTGCGTGCGGCGAGCAGGGGTTTCGCGGGGACGTACGGGCTTGCCGAGGAAACGGTCAAGCACCTCGCGGCAGCCGTAATATTTTTCGGTGGGAGTGCCGTCCTCGCCGATGAGGGCGTCCTCTTCGTAGCTTGTGCAGTGGGGAATATAGCGAATGGGGGTATCGGGACGGGGCGTATGGGAGCGGCTGATGACGCCGCCGTTCATGAATCCGAAGTTGGTGCCGCCGGAGAAGATATAGAAACTCACGCCTGCGCCCAGCTCCAGCGATTCGCGGAAGGAATCCACCGTATCCTGGGGCTTGCGGTAGGAGAAGGGTTCACCCCAGTGAATGGAACGTCCGCTCCAGAATTCGCCGACGATGAAGGGCTTTTCGGGCTGGATGCTCTGATGAAGCTCCCGGGCTTTGTCTGCCTCGCCGGGCTTTGCGCGGAAGTTAATGCCATGGAAGATCCCGCCGTCCACGCTGCCAAGACGTACGCCGCGTTCCGCACAGACATCGGTGGTGAAGAAGGGCACGTCCACGCCGTTATCGGCCATGATATCCCGCAGAGCATTCATGTAACGGCGGTCGTTTGCGATGGTACCATACTCGTTCTCGACCGCTACTGCTATGATCGGGCCGCCGTTGGTTGCGAGATAGGGCACGAATACCTTGCAGATTTCTCTGTAATAGTCCCGCACGGCGTCAAGATAGATGGGGTCGTTGGAGCGCAGAAGCGCATGATTGCCCTTTACCAGCCAGGACGGCACGCCGCCGAAGTCCCACTCACCGCAGATGTAGGGCGAGGGTCTGAGCAGTACATAAAAGCCCAATTCCTCACAGAGTGCGAGGAATTTGCCCAGATCGAGCATGCCTTCAAAGTCAAAGACGCCCTTCTTGGGCTCATGGAGATTCCAGGGGCAGTAGGACTGGATGGTGTTGAGGCCGAAGTCACGGGCAAGCTCCAGACGAGCCCGCCACTCGGTGGGGTGGATACGGAAATAGGGGATTTCACCGGCCAGAAGCAGGAAAGGTTCGTCGTCGAGATACAATTGATTCCCGCGGGTATGCAGTAAACGGTTCATAAAGCAGCTCCTTAAACGTTTTGATCTGGATTCATGATATCACGCTGCAGAGTCTCTGGCAATGTACAGACAGGGAAAAACATGGACAATCCTGCTGCGGCTAGCAGCGTTTGATCGGTTTCACCTCACGTTCGCGTACCACATCTTCAGCCGTTAAGGTATCGCAGAGAATAGGGGAGGCGGGGTCATAGGCATGGCGGTTTTTCATGAGCGTGCTTACGCTGTGATTGGCGTAGCAGTAGAGACATCCGCCGGGACAGGTGCCGTAGGAGCCGATGTCGATGCTGGCAGCGCAGCCGCATTCCTCGCGCTGGTTTTTGTCCCGGGAGAGTTTCAGCCCGCAGCCGATGAGCAGTTCAAAATGGCGCGGATCAATGCAGTGACCGTGCCGGATGCCCACATCTTCCAGATCGATTTTCTCAGCACAGGTTTCCATCACCATCCCGCAGTCACGGGCAATGGCGGCAAGCTGACCTGCAAAGGCACGTAGTTCCGGTTCCGGCAGGCTGTAAAGACCAATCTCACGCATAGGTGCAGCGATGGAGCGGTACATATCAATGAAGCTGATCACACAGCGTGACGTGCAGCCGGTGAGCCTGCGGGCGATCTTTGCAAAGTAGTGCAGATGATACTCCGGCGTATAGGTCGGCGTGAAGAGAATCGGGTCATACCGCCAGATCATGCGCTCGGGGCCGATGCGTCGGGCAAGCTCCTGGAAAGCAGGAATCAGCACGTCGTTTTTGGACGGCACCGCACCCTCAATATCCCGCCCGTAGGCGGTGAGGGTGAACTGAAAGATATAGAGGTAGTCACGGAGCGCGTCCAGATGTGGCAGGAGGGGCGTTGGGTTCTTTGTCCAGAGAATGAGCCCGTCCACCACGTCAGGGGTGAGGGCGATTCTGCTCACCTGCCGGGGATTCATGGGATTGCGCACGCAGGCAAAGCCATCACGGAGACGGTGCAGCAGCCACGGTGTATAAAACGCCGGGATATCCGTGCGGCGGGAGGCTGATATGAGCATGTAAAAGCCCTCCTTTCAGCGTTCAGACTTCTTCTGTCCCTTGAAAACAGGCAGGAGCCGCGGAATAAAAGACTCCGGCGGCTCCTACAGTATAGCATATCGGGATTTGTTTGTATAGCTTAGAGAATGCTTGAAATGAAACTCTTCACGCGCTCATCCTTCGGGTTTTCGAAGATTTCCTGCGTGGTACCGGCGGCGATGATCTGCCGCTCGGCCATGAACAGCACCTTGTCGGAGGCTTCTCTGGCAAATCCCATCTCGTGGGTGACGACGATCATTGTCATCTTTTCCTCGGAGAGCTGACGCATGACTGCAAGCACCTCGGCGGTAAGCTGCGGGTCAAGGCTGGAGGTGGGCTCGTCGAAGAGCATCATCTCAGGTTCCATCATCAGGGCGCGGGCGATTGCCACGCGCTGCTTCTGACCGCCGGAGAGGGAAGAGGGGTACACATTGGCTTTATCTTCCAGTCCGACTTTTTTCAGAAGCTCCATTGCCCGGGGCATGACCTGATCACGGGACTGCTTCTTGACAAAGAGCGGTGCGGCAGTCAGGTTATCGATGACCTTCATGTGAGGGAAGAGGTTGAAGTTCTGAAATACCATGCTCATCTTGGAGCAGGCAGCTCTTGCCTGGGCGTCGGGCACATACACGCCGCCCTGCATCAAAGGCGTACCGTCGATGATGATGTCGCCGTCCTGCGCCTTCTCAAGATCGATCAGGCAGCGCAGCATCGTGCTCTTGCCGGAACCGGAAGGACCGATGACCGCCACGGTCTCGCCCTGCTTGACATCAAAGTTGATTCCGTCCAGCACGCACAGATCACCGAAGCTCTTTTTCAGTCCGCGCACGGACAGCATAATTCTCTCGCTCATTGACCTTACCTCCTATCTTGCCATGTCGATGTAGTTGGAGCGCTTCTCAAGCCAGGCAAAGAACTTTGTCACGGCAAAGTTCATCACCAGATAGAAGACCGCCGCAACCAGATAGGCGGAAGCATCGACTTCGCGGTTGACCGTGGCCTTGGCAAAGTAGAGGATCTCGGTGACACCGATGGCGGTGACGAGGGCCGTATCCTTGACAAGGGTGATGACCTCGTTGGACACGGAGGGGAGCGTCACGCGGATGAGCTGGGGCAGCACGATGCGGAAGAAGGTCTGACTCTTGGAGAAGCCCAGCACGCGGGCTGCTTCATACTGACCCTGATCGATGGTCAGCAGGCCGCCGCGGAAGATTTCACAGAAGTAGGCGGCGTAGTTGAGGATGAAGGCGACGATTGCCGCGGTCATACGGTCCATCGTCAGATAGGGGCCGATGACCGGGATGAAGGTCAGGCCGTAATAGAAGAAGTAGAGCTGCAGCAAAAGCGGCGTGCCGCGCATGATCCAGACATAGATGCCGGAGATTCCTTTGACCACACGATTGCGGCTGATGCGGCAGAAGGTGATCAGAAAGCCCAGCGGAATGGACAAAAGAGCGGTGGCAAAGAACAGCGTCAGCGTGTAACGAACGCCGTCGAGCAGTAATACTGCGATGTGACCGAAGTTTGAAATGAATTCCAGAAACTTTGAAATGAATTCCATAAACACACCAAGAGGGCGGCTCAGGAACGAGCCGCCCCGTATAATCCTTATTTGTTAGTTGTTCTCCATAATGTAGCGGCCGGCGACTTCGTCAACGACGAAGGCTTCCACACGACCGGCCTTCAGATCCTGGAAGGCGGAGATGTTATCGGCGAACTCAACGATTTCCTTGACTTCGGCGTGGATGGGATCGGACTCGAGAGCTTCCAGAGAGGAGGAACCCTTCTGCAGGCCGATGATCTTGCCCTTGAGGTCAGCCTTCTTGGCGATGCCGGAGTTATTGCCGACGATGATAACCTGACGGTTGGCGATGTAGGCGGCGGGGATGAACATGGTTTCAACGCGCTCGTCGGTGATGGTCATGCCGTTCCAGATGCAGTCGATCTTACCGGTGGAAAGCTCCATCTCCTTGGAGTCCCAGTCGATGGGCTGCAGAACCAGCTCAACGCCCAGACGCTTGCAGACCTCGGTAGCCAGATCAATGTCAAAGCCGACGATGTTGTTGTTGTCATCGCGGTAGCCCATGGGCGGGAAGGAATCGTCCAGACCCAGGACAAAGGTGCCCTTATCGAGGATGGCCTGCAGGGAATTGTCGTCTTCGGCGATGGTGGTGTCTTCCTTGTACTCAATATCCTTAAAGAGGATATCGGCGCCGAACCACTTCTTGGAGATCTCGGCGGCAGCGCCGTCGGCGATCATCTCTTCCAGAGCGGTCTGAACAGCCATGCCCAGGGCGATGTCTTCATTACGGAAACCGATGCCGTACTCTTCGGCTTCGAGGGCTTCTTCGAGAACGACGTAGGAGGTGCTGACTTTCTTGGTCTGGCAGGCGCTCAGGCACATGACCAGCATCAGGATTGCGAGGATCAGGGACAGGGTCTTTTTCATGGTATCTTCTCCATTTCCAAAATATTGTAGCGAACGTGTTGTATTATAACGCTTTAACGTGATAAAGTGCAAAATCGAATAAAAGCCTGAAAAGTCGTTTGCGTGAAGATAGCTCCTGCGTTCGCGGGATTCCGCGCGTTTTCAAAGAATTTCGAGCCACTTTGATTTTTTTGAAAGCTTGTGCGGATTTTCTTTGACAAAGGAGAGATTATAGTCTATAATATCATTGACCACAAATCCCACTACGGCAGGTGAAAGGACGGTAAGCGATGGACAATCCCAATTCCGTGCTCGTCGGCGAGACCGACGTTGCCTTTGATAAGCTCTTCCGCACAGCTCTGGGCGGATTCAATAAGGACGACGTCATCAATTATCTGGAACGCATGGCGCGCAATCGTAAGAAGGATACCGAGCGTTACGCCGCCCACATCCGTAAACTGGAGTCGGAGATAGAATCGCTCAAGGCCGGTATGCCCGAAACCGTGCGTACCGAGCTGCCCGGCGATAATTCCCGTCTTTCGGTGCTGGAAAGCGAGAATGCGGCTCTTCGCTCTGAAATTGAAGTGCTGCGCCTGCAGGCCAGTGAGTCGGCAGCCCTTGCCGAGACAGCGGCCGAGGCTCCCGCCCAGGCCGATGCAGGCCCTGATCTGCAGCCGGCAGTGAATGCCGATGCGTGCCCCGCAGCTCCTGCGCAGGCAGAAGCCGAAGACGCTTCCGCTTCCCTGATTGAAGAGCTTCGTGAGGAAAACGCATCCCTTACCATGTGTTATACCGAACTGAGCAAGAAGTGCGCGGTGCTGGAAGAAAAGCTGCGCGCCAATGAGGTTGAAAAGCTCCGTCTGGGCGAGGTTGAAGCGGCTGCTCACCGCAATGCCGAAAAGATCGAGGCCGAAGCCCGTGCCCGTGCCAATGAAACCCTTTCCGGCGTCGCCGAGCGTGCCGCCGCCATGCAGGAAAGACTGGCCGAAGTCACCCGGGGTATCGACGAGACCACCCGGGCCATCTACGCCGAGCTTTCCGACTGCGGCCTGCGTTATTCTGCCCTGCGCCGCGAGGCTGATGATCTCCGCGCGGCACTCAATGCCCTGCGGCAGGACTGATTGATCCGATTTCTTGATTCTATTTACATAAATACGAACCATATCATTTCATAATGACCTTCACAGCCGCGGCCATCTGCGGCTGTAGCCACGTCTGGATGATTGGTAATTAAAGGGAGTGCGTGCGATGCGACGCGTCGGTTATATACGAGAGAAAAATGACATCAAGTTTTTGATTCTGTATGTGATGACCCACCTGTCTGAGCCTGTGACGCTTTCGAGCCTGGCCGACATGAGCATGGTGGACGGCGGTTTTGACTATTTCGAATTTGCCGACGCGGTGGCAGAGCTTGTCTCCTCCGGTCACATTCGTATGGAAGAGCTGCCGGGAGAGTGCATGTACACGATCACCTTCAAGGGCCGCACCACTGCCGAGGTCTTTGAAAAGGAGCTGCCCACGCCGGTGCGTGAGGCCGCCAAGCGTTCCGCTGCCCGTGTGACCCGTGCGCTGTCCCGCGACGCTGCCATCAAAACCGAGATTGTCACCCGCAGCGACGGTACCCGCGGCGTGCGTCTTGCCTTTATGGATGATGACGTGCCGGTATTCGGCTTTGAGATGATGGTGCTCGACGACGAGCAGGCCGGTCTCTATATCCGCAACTTCCGCTCCCATGCCGAGGAGATGTATACCGAGTTTCTCAAGGTTCTGCTGGATGATTATGAGGAGCCCGATGAGTTCATGAAGGCGCTCATGGCCCGTCAGGCCCAGCGCGCCGAGGAAGTAGCGATGCTGGAAACCAACGCTCTCAGCGAGGCTCAGGCATAACCGATCCGTCTGCAGGCGGAATCCCAATCGTATTTTTGCACCGCCGCGTCTCCTGCGGCGGTGTTTGCATATTCGCAGGTGTTTTGGATTACCCTATTTTGTGTATGCGAGGTGTTTTTATGAAACAGTTTTTCCGCGGTGCCGTGCGCATCACCGAATCCGATG
The DNA here is from genome assembly GCA_015067675.1 of Oscillospiraceae bacterium. Lineage (GTDB taxonomy): Bacteria > Bacillota > Clostridia > Oscillospirales > QAMX01 > SIG502. The sequence goes on along the minus strand of SVMB01000017.1, from coordinate 1,403 downwards.
GCTTTTTTACCCCTCACCGTTTCACCGAAGCACAGGAGGCCCATTATGCGTCCATCAGCGAGGGAGCGCTCATCCGAGCCCGCTGCTCATCTTCCGTCAGCCTTGCGTTCACCACTTCTGCCGGGGTTATCTCCTTTGATTACCGTGCCGATGCGTTCTCGCGGGCATTTGTTGGCTTTGATGTCTATGAGAACGGTATTCTTACCCGGCATTTCGATGAACCCGACCGCTCTGAGGCCGGTCACATCGTCTATGAGTGCCGCAGCGAAGGAAAACATGAGATCGAAATTTATCTGTCCTGCCTCAACGAGATCTCCGTTGGCAATGCAGACTTCGGATCCGATGCCCAGCCGCTGCCCGCGTACCGCCCCAAGCTTCTTTTCATCGGCGACTCCATCACTCAGGGTATGACCGCCAAGTGTCCTTCGCTGGTCTATCCCACGCTTTACGCCCGCAACTGCGGCGCGGAGCTGCTCAATCACGGTGTGGGCGGCGCTAAGTTTGACAAGACCCATCTGGACGATATGCCCGACTTTGCGCCGGATCATATCTTCGTGGCCTACGGTATCAACGATCTGAACCAGTGTGGAGATAATGCCGTGCTGCTGGAGAATGCCGCTCAGTATCTGGAACGGCTCCGTCAGCTCTATCCGCAGGTCGGCCGTACAGTCATCACGCCGATCTGGAACGCTAAGCTTGCCGGAGAGCCGGAATTTGCCGGTCGTTTTGCCCATTATTCGGCAGAACTTGCCCGTATCGCCGGCAGTTTTGGCTGTCAGGCCGTCGATGGCCTCAAACTCGTGCCCAACGATCCCCGGCATCTGTTTGACGGTACCCACCCCAACGAGCAGGGCTTCGGTTTCTATGCGCTGGGGCTTCTGGACGGTAAAAATCGCGTCTGAGCCTGTCGGATTAGCCGGAAGCCTGGATGAAACTGACAATCCCTCAGTCAAAACTGACGTTTGCTGCAGTTCTGACAGCTCCCTTTACACAAGGGAACCAGCCGGATATACCTTCGGGCCGCGAGGCTGATGAGCGTCTGATACAGGCCTCTTTCTGTTGCGCTTATGATGTAATAACTAAAAAACCTTTGTGCATTTTCCCCATTGACAAACAGCTCTCCCATCGGTATAATGAACCTGTAATTGCATAAATCCCGGCTTTGACGGGGAGGAGTACGGTAAGATCCCGCATCACAGAGAGGACGTGTTGGCTGTGAGCGTCCATGTGGGAATATCGGAAGGTCGTCCCTGAGCCGCGAACCGAAAGAGTAATCAAGTAGACTTCGCCGGAAGCCCACCGTTATCGGGGCAGGAACATCATGTGTGTGTTCTGGTTGAGTGGAGCGTGTATGTCACGCTCAATGTAGGTGGTACCACGGAGTGCGTTCAAGCGCCTTCGCC
>SVMB01000134.1 GCA_015067675.1 Oscillospiraceae bacterium | reverse complement strand
CTGCCGCGGCAAACATATCGACCGTTGCACGGGGGCCGAAGATTTTATCAAGGAGATTGGTGTTGGCAGAGAGTTTCATGGTACGGCACCTCACAGTCATAGTATCGGGGATGTATGCAGTATAGCACAGGATGGACGCCGGGGCAAGGCGAAGCGGCAAAAAATGTACAGGGAAGCGGGTTCAAAACAAATCCCCGACAAAACAAATAACCCCTGACCGTGATTGTACTCTCAGCGGTCAGGGGTTATTTTTCTGATATCTTGATATCTAACATCTTTTAACCTCTCTTTCTGCAGAAACCTTTCTTTCTGCGTACGTCCGGTCATTTTCCTGTACCGATTACATTCGGATTCACCAAATCTTGAGTCCCCTATCCTTCGAAAAAACGTTTCGAAACGGGGAAGCGTCTGAAACGCTCCGGTGACCTTGGATCAGGAAGTTTGACCTTTTGAGCTTTACCTGTACATTGGTATCACCCTTTCTGTGTCTATATTATAGCATAGGGTATTTACGAATGCAAGCCGCAATGCTGTACAAAGTGCGTGGGCGCGGATTGTACGAAAGAGAGATTTGTGTTACAGCTTTGCATCAGCCGTTGACAGGGGAAGTCAATTTGTGATACACTGGAAATGTTGGGGCGTCCTGGATGCCCCGCGATCCGAAACAGAAAGGTGGTGAGCGATACGATGCAGTCGGAGACTCTGCGGACAAAGGAACTCTTTCACGGCAGCGACGTCGTGCGCCGGTTCAGATACAAGATGGTCCGTTCCGGGGACAAGTGCACCCTTTTGCAGCCGGAGATCCGCGTGTACACCGTTCATGACGGCAGATGTACGCTGGCAGTGCATGAAAATCATGTGCTTTGGCAGGAATATGCGGCATCCGGGGAGAAGTGCACCCTTTTGACGGGAAAAGACTGTTTTGTATGCCGCTCACCGTATCGCGCCGCGTAACATCCGGCTGATGGAATGAGGGGTGTGCCCTGTGCAGACAAAACAGTCTGTACAGGGCATTTTTATATCCTTTTACAGATAACAAGGAGGTCGTTTATGACGATATTGAAATATTACAGCACCGCCCGCATGGCTCTGCGGGAGAAAACAAACGGCGGAGTGGCCTATCTGCTGGCCGACAGCGGCGTGCGGGTGCTGTGGCTTGTGCCGCTGATGTTCATCTGGAAAACCCTCACGGCAGGCGGATATGAGGTGGAGATGAGCATCGGACAGCTGATGACCTACACCTGGGTCAACGCCATTCTCGCGGAACTGATGGTGGTGAGTACCTGCCTTTCGACGTGGAACTACTCCACTCGCAGCATGGAGCTCTTCACCCGGCCGATGCCGCTGTTTGGACAGATAATCGCCCGGACTCTGGGCGAGTGGACGCCGGGACTGCTGCTGTTTTCGCTGCCGATGGCGCTCATCGCGCCGCTGCTGGGTATCCGGATGGTACCGGCCACCGGTTGGGTCTGGCTGTCTCTGCTGCTGGGCGTATCGCTGGGGTTTGCATTTGAGTTTCTGTTCTTCTGCGTGACGGTGCGGGCACGCTCGAGCTGGATGAGCTACGTGATCCGGCAGGCTGTCGTGTCGATGCTCTCCGGTACGGTGATTCCCTTTGCGCTGATGCCCTGGGGACTGGAGCGGTGGCTGCAGTATCAGCCCTTCGGCAGTATGGGCGGCGCGTTTCTCTCTCTGTACGTGGGGAGCGCCGCACCGGCGCAGGTGATCCCGGCGCAGATTGTGTGGAATGTTGTGATCTGGACGGCGGCTGCGGTCTGGTTTGAAAAATCCAGAGAGAGGATGGTGAGCTTCGGTGGCTAACATTACGCCGAAACGCTTTTGGGGGCTGATGAAAATCCACGCGCAGATGGATCTTGCGTCGCTGATGCGGGACCGGGCCTATATGATGTCCTGGATCGCGGCGGATATCATCTCCAACGTATCCTCTGTGGCGGGCATCTTCCTGCTGGCCTGGAAATTCGACGGCATCGGCAGCCTGGATCGGTGGGAAGTGCTGTTCATGCTGGCGTATGCCAATGTGGTGATGGGATTTCTCTCGATGTGCGGAAGTCCCAATGCCCTCTTTGTCAGCCGCATCATCGGCCGGGGCCAGTGGGAGCATATGTATATCATGCCGCTGCCCTATCCGACGGCGCTGGCTATGGGATTTTTCCCGTTTACCTGCTCGAGCACCTTTGTCACGGGCGCTGTCCTGATGGGAGTGTCGCTGGCGCAGATGAACCTTGCCCTGCCGTGGTGGTGGGGTTCGGCGCTTGTGGGAAGCATCGCCGTGAGCATGGCGATTGTGACGGCGCTTTCCTATCTGCTCTCAAGCCTTGCATTTTACGCACCGGTGCAGTGTGAGGAAATTGCCACGACGGTGCTCTCAAGCGTGCAGCATACGATGAGTTTTCCGCTCTCGGGGATGCCGGGATACGTGAAATACCCGCTTCTGACGATCTTCCCGGCAGGACTTACGGCATGGTATCCCACGATGCTGCTGCTGGGAAAAACCGGCGGCGCAGGGGCAGTTTATCCGGCAGTATTTGCCGTGCTGCTTGCACTGGTTACTTCATATGTATTTGGAAAGGGACTGAAATATTATGCGAAAGTTGGAATCAACCGTTACTCCTCCGGCGGCCACCGCTGCTGATGATATTGCCATCCGCGTGGATCACGTGACCAAGACCTTTGCCCAGTGGCAACGGGGAAGCGCAGGTGCGGGAAGCATCCGCAACCTCTTCAAAACCGAAAAGAAGCTGATCACTGCCGTGGATGACGTGTCGTTTACCGTCAGGCGGGGCGAATTTGTGGCGTACGCAGGCCCCAACGGAGCGGGCAAGAGCACGACGATGAAGATGCTGTCGGGAATGCTTGTGCCGAGCGAAGGCAGCGTGTCGGTGCTGGGGATGTCCCCGCAGAAGGACCGGATAGAGCTGATGAAGCGGCTGGGAATGCTGTTTGGCAACCGGACGGAGCTTTGGTGGGATCATCCGGTAATTCAGAGTTACGAATGGAAGAAAGTCGTATGGGACATTCCGGATGAGGTATACCGGCGCAACCTGGCGATGGTGACGGAGCTGCTGGAGCTGGAAGAGCTGGTTGCGACCTTTGCAAGGGAGCTGTCGCTGGGGCAGCGGATGCGGGCGGATCTGGGGATGCTTTTGCTGCACGAGCCGGAGGTGATATTGCTGGACGAGCCGACGCTGGGGCTTGATGTGGTAGCCAAGCGGCAGATGATAGCGTTTCTGAAGCGGATCAACCGGGAGCGCGGCGTGACGATTCTGGTGACGAGTCATGATATGGACGATCTGGAGGAGATGGCGCAGCGGATAGTGATGATTGCGGGAGGAAAGCTGGCGTATGACGGAAGCTTTGACGGGCTGCGGGAGATTACGGGCAGCCTGACGCAGTTTGCGGTGACGGTAGATGGAGGAGAGATACCGGAGCTGGAGGGCTGTAGGCTGATTGGCGGGCAGCATGGGGTGTATGAGTATGAAGCGGATCTGACGAAGATGCCGGTAGCGGGACTGCTGGAGAAGCTGGCGAAGATAGAGGGGATACGGGATGTGGAGATACGCCGCGCGCCGATTGAGCAGGTCATCGGGGAGCTGTATAGGCGGTGGAAGCGGAATGGATGAAATGCAATACCAAATAGCAAATGCAATAGCGGATACAGCGCCGCAGGCGAGAAACGGGTGCAGGGTCCTGTGGACCCTGCCGAGGGTTGAAGGGGCGAGCAGCCCCTGGATGTTCCCGTATGGGGCAGTGATAGAATGAGAGATAAAGCAGATAGAGGACTGCAAAAGGAAAATAAAAAATTGCAACCTTGCCGTTTGATCGCATTTTCTGCTGTACTAACGTCGAGACGCCAGTGAACGCTGCGCGTTCACGAGCGTCGAGCCACGTTTTCGAACGTTTCCTGTTATACCAACTTAAAACATAGAACCCGTATTCTGTGATTTGGCCTCTGCCTGGTCATTTTATCACGGAATACGGGTTCTACTTATGCTTTTTTAAAAGGATAAACGCTCGCCATGAACGACGCTGGAACGGAAAAGCAAGTACGCCGGGGACAGGTTCTATAGTGGCTCGTCACTCGTTACACTTGTGACTCGACGTTAGTACAGCAAATAAAGAGATGAAACAGCAAGGCTTCGGTTTTATATTTTATTTTTTGCCGTCCTCTATCCGCTTCATCTTTCATTCTGTTATTGCGCCATACGGGAACGTCCAGGGGCTGCGCGCCCCTTCAACCCTCGCAAGGGTGCAAAGCACCCTTGACCCGTTTCTCGCCTGCGGCGCTTAGCAATCACTGCGAATCACCTTCGGTATTGCATTTCATCTTCCGGCTATCTCTGCATGACACTCTTTGCGTATTCCGATGGAGTCATCCCAACCTTATCCTTGAACACTCGTGAAAAATAGTGTACCGAGCCAAATCCCAGCGCATCCGCAATCTGCGTGAAGTTCAGTGTCGTCTCCCGTATCATCCGCCTGGCCTCTCCCAGCCGCAGCGCAGTCACATACGCCATCGGCGGCTGTCCGCATTGCTCATTCATCAGCCTCTTTAGCCCCGAAATACTCATCCCGCACGCACTGCTGATCTCCTCCACCGTCAGCGGCTGCGCAAGATGCGCCTGTATATATGCCGTCACCGCCCCAAATCGCTCCTCACGATAGTTGGCGTGATTGGTTGCCTCCGGACGCCCCTGAAGCGGCGCCTGCGTGTGCAGCAGATCCAGCAGAAGAAGCTCCAATGTGTTGCCGAGCTGCTGCAGCTCATAATCCTGCGTGCCCTCCCGCGGCGCCATGCCGACAAGATCCCCCACGCGGCGGCCGCGCTCGAAAATCTCCACACCCGGAGTGATAATCCGGGACAGCAGCGTCCGCTGATAGGCAGTAAGCGTGATAACCCGGTTGAACAGTCCCGCAAGCATCTCGGAATCTGACTCAAAGCTCACGATATCCACCGTAGCCTCGCTGGGAAAGGCTGTTTTGTGAAACGCAAACGGCGCGTAGAGGATGGCCTGCCCCTCGGCCAGTGTATAGAGGATGTCGTCCACCAGAACCGTGTGCGGACCGCGTTCCACGTACAAAAGCTCCGGAAAGTGGTGGCTTTCTCCTGCGGAAACACGGTTTTGCATCTGCGTATGGTAGACCGTCACGATGGAACGGACGGTCAGCACGTTGGGCAATTGTGTTTTCAGATACTCGCTCACTGTCGTCACTCCTTTCGTGCGTGGCCGGATTCTGCAAAAGTTGGGTCGTTTTTGATAAAGCCAGGCGTACATGGAAACGGTATAATGAATACGCAGCATCCTGTTACAGTATACAGAATATTCTCACGGATGTAAAGGAAGGACGGACGATATCATGGAAAAAATCAGACTGGGACTCATCGGCTGCGGCGGCATGATGCGTGCGCACGCCTCAGGTATTCAGGAAGTGGAGGGCGTGGAGATCACCGCTGTATGCGATATCGAGCGCGAAAGGGCGGAAAAGGTCGCCGAGGTACTGGACTCTCCTTATGTGACCACGGATTACACCACCATGGTTGACCACGTGGACGCGGTACTCGTCGTGCTGCCCCATCATCTGCACTACACCTGCGGACTGTTCTTTGCCCGCCATAAAAAGCACATTCTGATGGAAAAGCCACTGTGCAACACCGAGGAAGAGTGCCTGCGCCTGATCAAAGCCTGCGAGGATGAGGGCGTGGTGCTCATGTGCGCCTATCCCGTGCGCTACTGGACGGGCATTATCAAGCTCAAGGAGCTCATGGACAGCGGCGAATACGGCAAGCCTTTCATGATGTCTGTCTGGACCGAGCAGCTTACCCAGCTCGATGAGTTGGCATGGGGTGCATCCGGCTGCCTTGGCGGCGGTCAGCTCTTCAGCCACGGCTGCCACTACATCGACCTCCTGCTGTGGTTCCTGGGCAAGCCCGTCAGCGGCACCCACTTCGGTACCAATCTCGGCACGCCCTGGATGCTGCGTGAGGGTACCAGTGCCGCGACCATCAAGTTTGAGTCGGGAGCCATCGGATACCACGGCGCGACCTGGGGCGCCCGCGGCAGCATGCTGCGCTACGATTTCCAGATTCAGATGGAAAAGGGTATGCTTGAGTATCAGCATAACGACGGCGTTATCCGTCTCTATGACCGGGAAACCATGCATCAGCCTGCCGTTGAAGAGGGGGCGCCGCAGTATAAGATCCTGTGGAAGAGAGAGGATGGCCAGGCGGGTAAGCAGACGCAGCATGAGATGAACCACTTCCTGGACTGCGTGCGTACCGGCAAGAAGCCCATCACCGACGGCTACAGCTCTCTGCAGGGCCTGCGGGTGATCTGGAAAATGTACAACGCCGAGAAGAATGGCTTCGTGGCCGACCTGCGTGACTGCGCCCTGCCGGAATAAGCGATACGGACAGGCTGAATAATGACTGAACAGCCCCTGCAAAATTCCGGGAAAGGATTTTGCAGGGGCTGTTGGTTGGTGAGGGAATAGCGGTTACAGGGATTTCGCCCACTTGGCCAGCTCTTCGACCGTATCGCGGCGGGAGATGAGCTTGCCTTCTTTGAGCACTGCACCGGGGGCGCTGTCTTTGAGCGCGGCGAGAGTCTTGCCGAAGCCGCTGCCGCCGGAGGTGGCAAAGAGGACGATGGTTTTCCCGGCGAAGTCGTGGGCTTCGAGGAACGTGTTGATGATCGTCGGCGCCACGTACCACCAGATGGGGAAGCAGAGATAGATGGTGTCATAGGCTGCGGTGTCGAGCGTGTCGTCGGCCAGTGCCGGACGGGAGGCGGGGTTCTTCATCTCGACGGAGCTGCGGGAGGCGGCATCCCGCCAGTCAAGGTCTGCCTTGGTGTAGGGCACGGCGGGTTTGATCTCGTGCAGATCGGCGCTGAGGGCAAGGGCTAGCTTTTCGGCGGCTGCGGCAGTCACGCCGCTGGCGGAAAAGTAGGCGACAAGTGTTCTGGACATTGTTCAGGCGCTCCTTTCATGCTGTATCGTGTGTATTATCGGTTAAACCAGGCGTTGATCTCATCCATGCGGCTCTCCTGCTTCACGCCGAAGGGACAGCGGCTCTCGCAGTGGCCGCAGTGCAGGCAGGCGTCGGCCTTGACGGCAAGTTTTTGGTAGTGACCCGCGGCGAGAACATCGCCGACCCGGGCGAGGTCGTAGTATTTGTTGATC
>SVMB01000133.1 GCA_015067675.1 Oscillospiraceae bacterium | reverse complement strand
CCGACGGCGGTCTGGCCGAGGGTGAAAAGCCTGACTTCATCCGCATCATCAAGACCGGCGACAAGCAGGTCACCACACTTGAGAAGCCCGCTCCCAAGGCCGGTGGTCACGGCGGTTCCGACGACGCCTTCCGCCGCGTGCTGTTCCTGGGCGAGGAGCCTCAGTATGAGTCCCAGCGTGCCGGTGCCGTTGACGGCGCCTACTCCATCCTCATCGGCGCTGCCGCCAATGAGTCCATCAAGACCGGCAAGATCATCGACATCGACGAGTTCATCGGCGATGCCACCCTGCTGGACAAGTAATCACGTTTTCGGAGGAGCCCGGAGCAGTCCGGGCTCCTTTTTCAGACGCAAAGCCGCTGCGAATCATCTGATTCGCAGCGGCTTTGCACTTCCTGCAGTCCTATCCAAGCTTCTCCACAAAGCGCATATCCACGATCATGTCGTAGGCCACGCTCTCCTCAAGCTCCCCGGCCTGCATCATGACCTCCTGCAGACGAAGAAGCGCCTCTTCCTTCATCTCAGGGGTTGCATTCCACGCATCGATCTCCTGATAGCGCCGGGCCACCGCAGTCAGTACCTCCATGGAACTGTCCGGGAAGGCTTCCGTCAGGTTGGCAGCGATTTCCTCGGGGGTATGGGTTCTGACCCATTCCTGCGCTCTCGCAATAACCTTTGTAAAGCGCTGGACCACGTCGGACTGCCCTTCCAGATAGCTCTCCGCTGCAAAGTACGCCGTGTAGGGGATCTCGCCGCTCTCCTGACCGATGGAGCAGAGCACATAACCGTTGCCCGCCAGCTCCACTTCCGTCGCCGTCGGCTCAAACAGCGCTACGTAATCCCCTGTGCCGCCGGTGAAGGCGCCCGCCATCATGTTGAAGGCCACCGTCGTGTCCACTTCCAGATCCTCACCCGGCTCAAGGCCGTTTTTGCGCAGTACGTACTCCAGCGTCATCTCCGGCACGCCGCCCTTGCGTCCGCCGATCACCGTGGACCCGGCAAGCTGTGACCAGTCAAAGCTCTCCATTTTCTCACGGCCCACCAGGAATGCGCCGTCGCGTTTGGTCAGCTGTGCAAATACCTTCACACCGTCCTCGCGGCCCTCCAGCGCCACGTAGATGCAGGCCTCCGGCCCCGCCAGACCGATATCCGCCTGCCCAGAAAGTACCGCCGTCATGACCTTGTCGGCGCCGCCGCCGTTGGTCAGCTCAAGCTGCAGCCCTTCCTCTTCAAAGAACCCCAGCTGCATTGCCGCGTACTGCGGTGCGTAGAAGATCGAGTGCGCAACCTCGCACAGACGCACCGTGGTCAGCTTCGACTCCTTTTCCGCGCAGCCGGTGAACAGTACCGTAATCAGAACAAATACCGCTGCGAGAGATACAATTCGTTTCATACAGTCACTCCCAAATGTTTTTTGATCACATTTTCCAGCGCCAGCATCCCGGCATACATCGCCGAGGCTACCGCCGCCAGAATCAGAACCGTGGCCATTACCAGATCCATCTTGAATACCTGCGAGCCGTAGACAATCAGGTATCCCAGCCCCTGCTTTGATACCAGGAACTCTCCCATGATCACGCCGACCCAGGAAAGCCCCACATTGACCTTGAGCGCGTTCATCATTGTGGGAAGATTGGACGGCAGTACCAGCATTCCAAATGTCTGCGCGCGGCTCGCTCCCAGACTGCGCATCAGCCGCAGCTTTTCAGGCTCCACCGCCGCAAAACCTGCGTATACCTCCATGATCGTGACAATCAGCGCGATTGCCAGCGCCATCGTCAGGATCGCGCCGACGCCCGCGCCCATCCAGACGATGAAGATCGGCCCCAGTGCAGTCTTTGGCAGTGCACCCAGCACCACCAGATAGGGTTCACAAATCCGTGCCAGCCGCGGACTCCACCAGAGTGCAGCAGCAATCGCCGTCCCCAGTACCGTCCCCAGCAGAAACCCCGCCACGGTTTCCGCACAGGACATGGCGATGTGGGGCATGAGCTCTGTCCCCATCTGCATGGCAGCTTTCCACGCCCGGGACGGCGAGCTCATGATAAAGGTATCGATCCAGCCAAGATTTGCCGCCAGCTCCCAGAGGCCAAAGAAGCCCAGCAGTACGCCGACCCGGCTGCAGATCACCACCCGCCTCTCACGCTTCTGCCGGCGCAGCCATGCCTTTCTCTCACCGGATACGTTTTCAGACATGGACGTCCAGCTCCTTCCAGATGGTTTGGAAATACTCCCGGAACAAGGCCGAATCCCGACGCTCAAGCGGTGTGCAGTCGCCAAATTCCGAAAGATCGTGAATCGATTTGACCGAAGCGGGACGGCGGCTGAGCACGATGACACGGTCGGTCATGCTGACCGCTTCGGAGATATCATGGGTAACCAGCAGGGCTGACTTCCCCTCCCGGCGCAGGATGGAACAGACGTCGTCGGCAACGACAAGGCGCGTCTGATAGTCCAGCGCAGAGAAAGGTTCATCCAACAGTAAAAGTGCGGGGTCGGGTGCCAGCGTGCGGATCAGCGCACAGCGCTGACGCATGCCGCCGGACAGATGGGATGGAGGCTTGGCGGCAAATTCCGCCAGACCGTAGCGATCAAGCAGTGTACGCAGACGCTGTTCATCCTGCTCCCGCTTTTCGCGGGAGGTTTTGTGCAGACTCAAAGGCAGCGTGACGTTTCCCCAGATGCTGCGCCACTCAAAGAGGCTGTCACGCTGGGGCATCAGCCCGATTCTGCCCTCCGGGATCACCACTTCACCGGATGTGGGCGGCATCAGCCCTGCAATAATCGACAGAATCGTCGATTTTCCACAGCCCGACGGCCCCACCAGACTTACCAGTTCTCCCTCTGCCAGCGAAAACGATACATCCCGCAGCGCCTCAATCTCCCCCTCGGGTGACTGATAGGTCAGCGACACCCCGCGCAGTTCGACAGTCATGTGACATCGTTCCTTTCTGCGTCGGTCTGTTGCCAGTATACGGCGCAGAGCTCCAATCTGTGACAGATACGAGAGACGCCGCCGCGGGGTATTCCCCGCAGCGGCGTCCGAAAGCCATGCAGTTACAGCGTTTTCTTCATGTATCCACAGGTAAATGGGAAGAAATCAAACTTTTTTGTCCCGGTATGTACAAAGCCTGCCGCCTCATACCAGCGCCGCAGGACACGGTTTTCCTCCACAATGCCGATGTGCAGCACGTCTGCACCCTTCTCACGCGCCAGCCGAAAGGCGTCCTCCAGAAGGAGTGCGCCCAACCCGCCGTGACGATATGTCGGCAGCACGCAGAGATTGTTGAGTTCAATTCTTCCCCCGTCCTGGACATCCAGCGAATAATACCCCACAATCCGCCCGTCCTGCTCACAGGCACGCATTGTCCTTCCTGCGTCGAACTGCCATGTCAGGCGCTCAATCGTAGTGGCAAATGCTGTAAAGCGCGGTGCGTTTTCAGGCGTCAGCCCCAGCATTTCAGCCACAGTCAGAAAACTGTCCCGGATGACATGGACTGCTTCCGGGATCTCTTCCCGGCGGATAAAACGGATCATGTCTTTCACCTCGTTTTGATGCTTAAATGGAATATTGGCACCGATTATAGCACTATCGCGTTTTTTTGTCAAGAAAAATGTGCAAAAAAGACTTTTCTGGCGCACATTTACATTTTCAGGTACCTATGATATAATTATCCCGACCCCAACGAATGCTAAAAACGGAAGGCAGGCATTTTTATGAAGCTCAATCCGATTTTTTCCTCCCATATGGTCTTTGCAGCAAATAAGCCCATCCGTATCTACGGCGAAGGTTCCGGTACCGCGGAAGTCTCCTTTGCCGGCCTTACCGGCAGTGTCACCACGGAAAGCGATTCCTGGCTCATCGAGCTGCCGTCATTGCCTGTCGGCGGTCCCTATGAACTGCATATCCTGCTGGACGGCGAAGAAACAGTGCTCACGGACGTCTTTGTCGGTACCGTCATTCTCTACGCCGGACAGTCCAATCTGCAGTTCAAGCTGAGCGCCTCCACCACGCCCCGCGACGCCTGGCGCGACGAGCCCCGCGCCCGTCTCTTCTCCACCGAACGTGTGGAACAGGGCGAAGATTTTCATCCTTCCGAGGGCTGGGTACCCTGCCGCGCTGAGACTGCCGGAAAATGGTCTGCCATTGCCTATCACACGTCCCGGATGCTTGCCGAAACCCACGGCGTTGTCGGCGCTATCGGCTGCTGGCAGGGTGCATCCTGCATTGAGACCTGGGTACCTGCCGGACTTTTCCGGCAGCACGGCATCTGTCTCTCCGAAGATGAGCTTTTCCTCGACCACTGGTGCGAGAACTTCTCCCGCTGGAACTCCGGTGGTTATCTGTATGAACGCCAGTTTTCGCAGGTCAAACCGTTCTCCGTTTCAGCCGTTGTCTGGTATCAGGGCGAGAGCGACCAGTCGCTGGCTGAAGGCCTGGTCTACGCCGATGAGCTCAGCCTGCTCATCGATCAGTGGCGTGCGGATTTTTCCGATCCGGGCTTACCTTTCATCGTCGTACAGATTGCCGAGTACACGCCCCGCTATGATGATGGCTGGCGTGCGGTACAAAAAGCTCAGCTGGACGTTCAGGGAATGCGAAACGGTGTGAAAACCGTCATCTCCGCCGACGTCTGCGAGACCGATGATATCCATCCGCCCACAAAGGATAAGCTTTCCCGCCGCATTGCCGATGCACTGAGCACTCTGGTATAAGGCGGTAACCTGCCGTCTATTTTCACCTAAAAACCCTCAATTTCGAATCTTTTCCTTTATTCTTTCAGACATTGACTTTTCCCCTCGCGTCCGTTATAATTAGGCTGTAACCTTTACATGACTGACGGATTTCGCGGATGACCGCGGGGAAGTGTATGAGGGATAAATGCCGACCGTCTGGGCAAATCAGTTGATTGGATGCGCTGATTTGCCCTTTTTATTTTATATGGCAGATCAGTGGGGAGGTAAACAGATGGAACACATGAATTGGACCGGATTCACCAAGGGCGTCTGGACCGACGAAATCAACGTCCGTGATTTCATCCAGCGCAATTACCGCAGCTACGAAGGCGATTCTGCCTTCCTTGCCGGCGCGACCGCACGCACAACCGAGCTCATGGGCAAGCTGCAGGATCTCTTCACCTTAGAGAGCCGTTTCGGCGGCGTTCTGGACATCGACACCAACACCGTTTCTTCTCTGACAAGCTATGAGCCGGGATATCTCGACCGTGAAAAAGAACTCATCGTCGGTCTGCAGACCAGCCGCCCCCTGCGCCGCGGCGTCAACCCCTTCGGCGGCATCCGCATGGCCCGTCAGGCCTGCGAAGCCTACGGCTACAAGCTTTCCGACAAGGTGGAGCAGGAGTTCCGCTTCCGCACCACTCATAACGACGGCGTTTTCCGCGCCTATACCGATGAAATGCGCCTTGCCCGCAAGTGCCATGTCATCACCGGTCTGCCCGACGCCTACGGCCGCGGCCGCATCATCGGCGACTATCGCCGCGTGGCACTTTACGGTGTTGACCGCCTCATCGCCTGCAAGAAAAAGGACAAGGCTTCTCTCTCCACCGGTAATTTTGATACCGATCAGGTCCGTCTGAGCGAGGAACTCTATCAGCAGATCGCTTTCCTCGGTTACATGAAGGAAATGGCCGCCATGTACGGCTATGACATCAGCCAGCCCGCCGCCAATGCCCGTGAGGCCATTCAGTGGACCTATTTTGCCTATCTCGCGGCTATCAAGGAGCAAAACGGCGCCGCCATGTCTCTTGGCCGTGTGAGCACCTTCTTTGATATCTATATCGAGCGCGATATCGCCGCCGGGGTCCTCACTGAAGACGCCGCGCAGGAGCTCATCGACGACTTTGTCATGAAGCTGCGCATGGCCCGTCATCTGCGCACTCCCGGCTACAATGAACTCTTCGGCGGCGATCCCATGTGGATCACCGAAGCCGTGGGCGGCATGGGCGAGGATGGCCGCACGCTCGTCACCAAGTCCAGCTTCCGCATCCTCAACACCCTCTACACCCTCGGTTCTTCTCCCGAGCCCAACCTGACCGTGCTCTGGTCCACCGCGCTGCCCGAGGGATTCAAGCGCTTCTGCGCCAGGGTTTCCGCCGACACCGACTCCATCCAGTACGAAAACGATGACCTGATGCGTCCCATCTACGGCGACGACTACGCCATCGCCTGCTGCGTGTCCGCCATGAAGGTGGGCAAGCAGATGCAGTTCTTCGGCGCACGCTGCAACCTGGGCAAGCTCCTGCTCATCGCCATCAACGGCGGCTACGACGCCACCTCCGACATCCATATCGGCCCCCAGATGCCGGTCATGGACGCCGACAAGCTTGACTTCGACGAAGTCATGGAACGCTACAAGGTCTACATCGCCTGGCTGTCCCACCTCTACGTCAATACCATGAACGTCATCCACTACATGCACGACAAGTATGCCTATGAAAAGACCCAGATGGCGCTGCACGATACCGATGTGCACCGCTTCATGGCCTTCGGCATTGCCGGTCTCTCTGTGGTGGCGGACTCTCTGAGCGCCATCCGGTATGCAAACGTCCATCCCGTGAAAAACGACGCCGGTTATATCGTGGACTTTGAAACCACCGGCACCTTCCCCAAGTACGGCAACGACGACGACCGCGTGGACTTCATCGCCCGCGACATGGCCAATCTCGTCATCACCGAGCTGCGCAAAACCCCCACCTACCGCAATGCCGAGCACACCCTCTCCGTGCTCACCATCACCTCTAACGTCACCTACGGCAAGCACACTGGCGCTACTCCCGACGGCCGTCCCGCCGGTGCGCCCTTCGCTCCCGGCGCCAATCCCATGCACAATCGTGAGGAAAACGGTGCGCTGGCCTCCCTCAACTCCGTGGCAAAGATTCGCTATGCCGACTGCCGCGACGGTATCTCCAACACCTTCTCCGTCACCCCCGACGCACTTGGCCGCACGGAAGAGGAACGCGTGACAAACCTTGTTTCCATCCTCGACGGTTACTTCGCCAAAATGGCCCATCACATCAACGTCAATGTTCTGAACCGCGAGACACTGATGAAGGCATACGAAAATCCCGAGGCCTATCCCAACCTGACCATCCGTGTCTCCGGCTACGCGGTCAAATTCCACAAGCTCTCCCGCGAGCAGCAGCGCGAGGTTATCAGCCGCACCTTCCACGAGGCGCTTTGAGCATGA